>CAMVEM010000145.1 GCA_947166515.1 uncultured Clostridia bacterium
AGCAGCGGCTGCTTGAACTGAGAGCCCTTGACTGTTGTGGGCTTGAACTTTTCAAGTACCTCGGGCTTGTCAGAGGTCTTGATAGCATAGTCGAAGTTCTTCTGCTCAGCTTCCTGTGTCTCAAGGCCCTTCATAACGAGAGCCTTTGTCTTAGCAGGACATACATTAGCGCAAACGCCGCAGCCTGTGCAGTCGAGAACGGAGATGCCCATAGCGAACTTGTAGCCGGGCATACCGGTCATATCCTTCATCTTCATGCCCTCGGGAGCCTTTGCAGCCTCGTCGGCATTCAGAGCGAACGGACGGATAACGGCGTGAGGACATACCATGGAGCACATATTGCACTGTATGCAGTTCTCGGGGATCCACTCAGGAACGTCAACGGCGATGCCGCGCTTTTCAAATGCAGCAGTACCCTGCGGGAATGTACCGTCAGCGATGTCAACGAACGTCGATACGGGTATCTTGTTTCCGCGCATAGCGTTAACGGGTACCTGTACATTGTTTACGAAGTCGATGAGGAACTTGTTGTCACCCTCGAAGTGGTGCTTAGCAAGCTCACCTTCAGCGTCAGCCCACGAAGCGGGAACGTCAACCTTTATAACTTCGCCGGCACCCTTGTCGATAGCTGCATAGTTCATGTTGACTACATCGTCGCCCTTCTTTGCGAATGACTTGTATGCAGCCTTCTTCATGTAGTCGATAGCCTGATCTGCGGGTATGATGTTTGCGATAGAGAAGAACGCAGACTGGAGAACTGTGTTGGTTCTGTTGCCAAGGCCTATCTCCTTCGCTACCTTGATAGCGTTGATGATGTAGAAGTTGATGTTGTTCTTAGCAATGTAAGCCTTAACGGGAGCCGGGAGCTTTTCATCGAGCTCGTCAACTGTCCACTGTGTGTTGAGCAGGAACGATCCGCCGGGGTTAACATCCTGTACCATATCGTACTTGTCGATATAGGACGGGTTATGGCACGCAACGAAGTCTGCCTTGTTAACGAAGTATGTGGACTTGATCGGGGACTTACCAAAGCGCAGATGCGAGATCGTAACGCCGCCGGACTTCTTCGAGTCATACTCAAAGTATGCCTGAGCGTACATATCGGTGTGGTCGCCTATGATCTTGATGGAGTTCTTGTTAGCACCAACAGTACCGTCGGAGCCGAGACCCCAGAACTTGCAGCATGTTGTGCCTTCGGGAGTCGTGTTGGGATTCTCTGTGATCGGGAGCGAGAGGTTCGTAACATCGTCGTTGATACCGATCGTGAATCTCGGCTTGGAATCGTTGTTGTAAACAGCGATGATCTGCGCAGGCGTGCAGTCCTTTGAACCGAGGCCATATCTGCCTGTGTAAACCGGAACGTCCTGGAACTTGCCTTCCTGCTTGAGAGCAGCGACAACGTCGAGGTAGAGAGGTTCGCCTATCGAGCCGGGTTCCTTGGTTCTGTCGAGAACAGTGATCTTCTTGACAGTTGAAGGAATAGCAGCTGCGAATGCGGAAGAAACAAACGGTCTGTAGAGTCTGACCTTTACGAGACCTACCTTCTTGCCCTGCTTTGCGAGGTAGTCGATAGTTTCTTCGATAGTATCGTTTACGGAACCCATAGCAACGATTACCTGCTCTGCATCGGGAGCTCCGTAGTAGTTGAACAGCTTATAATCTGTACCGATCTCAGCGTTTACCTTGTCCATGTACTCGGTAACGATAGCGGGGATCTTGTCATAGTAGGGGTTGGAAGCTTCTCTTGCCTGGAAGAAGATGTCAGGGTTCTGAGCAGAGCCGTGGAGAACAGGCTGCTCAGGGTTGAGAGCTCTGTTTCTGAACGCTGCAACAGCGTCCTTATCTACCATTTTATCAAGGGTGTCGTAATCCCATACTTCTATCTTCTGAATCTCATGAGATGTTCTGAATCCGTCGAAGAAGTGAAGGAAAGGAACTCTTCCCTTGATCGTGGAGAGATGTGCTACAGCACCGAGGTCCATAACTTCCTGCGGGTTTGTCGAGCAGAGCATAGCGTAGCCTGTCTGACGGCAAGCGTAGATATCGCTGTGGTCGCCAAAGATAGAGAGTGCGTGAGAAGCGAGTGCACGAGCCGAAACGTGGATAACGTTAGGGAGCAGCTCACCTGCTATCTTGTACATATTCGGGATCATCAGAAGAAGTCCCTGAGATGCGGTATAAGTGGTAGTAAGAGCACCTGCCGAGAGAGAACCGTGAACTGCGCCTGCTGCGCCGCCCTCGGACTGCATCTCTACGATCTGTACTTCCTGACCGAAGATGTTCTTTCTGCCTGCCGCTGCCCATGAATCCGTTACTTCTGCCATAACGGACGACGGGGTAATGGGGTAAATTGCCGCTACTTCGGTAAACGCGTATGAAACGTGACCTGCAGCGTTGTTACCGTCCATTGTAAGTTTTTGTCTTGCCATTGGAATACAACCTCCTTAATTTTAAACGCTCCCGCTTTACACAAAACCGGAACGCACTGCAATCCTCAGAATCGGAATGCACCATAGAAATATAATACCACATTTTTACCAATTTGTAAACAGGTAAAGTCAATTTTTTCTCAAATTTTGCAAAAAAAGCAGCGGCTTATTGACAGCCGCCGTCTTATAGTGTATAATATTGATACTTTATGATATTCCGGGGTGTGGCGCAGTTGGTAGCGCGCGAAGTTTGGGACTTCGATGCCGCAGGTTCGAATCCTGTCACTCCGACCAATAAAAGCAAATCCGTCCACCCGCTTTCTGTGGGCGGATTTGTTTTTATTGCTGACGGATTCAGGATCCGAACCTGCAACAGGTAGGCGCTTCAGCGCCGTCGAATCCTGTCACTCCGACCAATAAAAGCAAATCCGTCCGCCCGCTTTCTGCGGGCGGATTTGTTTTTATTGCTGACGGATTCAGGATTCGAACCTGCAACAGGTAGGCGCTTCAGCGCCGTCGAATCCTGTCACTCCGACCAATCTCTTACCCTCACGTTTGGCTTAACCAAGCTTTGCGTGAGGGTTTGTTATTTGCGAGATATGCCGCATGGTCATTAAATGGTCATTGTTTTGAGGGCTATAAGCTAAATCACTCCAATCTGGTCTTAAGACCTTTTTGGACTATTTCAGCATATTTTTACCACAATTTACAGACGCGGGATTATTGAACGGATACCTTTTACTGCCCGCTTCCGGCTAATTGCCACATATAACACAAAAATCCCTTTCGCCGTTCAGGCTGAAAGGGATCCTGTATTAATGTCTGCTCATTATTTAAGTCTGAATCTTGATACCTGAGATTTAAGCAGCTTCGACTGACCCGAAAGCTCCTCGCACGATGCGGCGGTCTCTTCCGCTGTCGCAGAATTCGTCTGTATTACCTGAGATATCTGTTCCACGCCGGCGGTTATCTGACATTATTCCGCTCAGTTCTGTGATGATAAGCGTCATGGACTGCTCAATCTTTTCAAAATCTCCGTTGTAATCAACGCCCGGAGCTACCGTCAGATCACCCTTCGATACCGCAGTGAGCACGTTTGCGATATCTCCGACGTATGTACGCATAGCGACAACGCATTTCTCAAATTCTCTGCACAGCGCACCGATCTCGTCGTCCGAATCATAATCAAGATCGACTGAAAGATCTCCCGCCGCAATTTTGTCCGCCGCTTCCGCAAGGCCTTTGAGCGGCTTCATCTTCATGGTTATTACCAGAATTATCGCGCCGTTTCCAAGCGCGAAGAATACCATGAACAAAATCAGACAGATTATACCGAGTTCGCTGAGCACACCCTCTATATCTCCAGCAGGCATGATGCAGCCTACCGACCAGCCCGTATTTTCGAGCTTTGTGAACGCAAAGTATTTGTTGGCGCCGTCATAATCCTTGTTTATACCGATAGTGACGCTGCCGGAAAGCGATGATATTACCTTTGAATAATCGCCTGCCACGTCTTTGTACGATGTGAGTTTGCCGTCATTTTTCGGCATGAACTCGGCATTTGAATGGATCAGAAAGTTTCCGTCGCTGTCAATGAGCACGGGATATCCATGCTCTGTTATCTTCATTTTGCTGACAAGCTGAATGATCTTGTCAAGCGTTATATCACATCCGAATACGCCCGCGAACTTTCCGTTCTCGCGTATCGGAGCTGCGACCGTGAATATCATGCTTCCCGTTGCTGTATCAACATACGGAGATGTGAATATTGCCTTATTCTGCGACTTTGCGGATTGATACCAGCTTCGTGTGGTCGCGTCAAAGCCTGCCGGAAGAGTTGACGTATCGGTAACGGCCATGAACAGCGAAACGTCCTCATAAGCGGTATAACAGTCAAGCAGCGCGCTGTTGAGCGTCATGACGCTGTCGAGAAATTCATCGTTGCGCGAATGACCTTACTGGAATGTACCGATATTTCCGGCGGCATTAGCCTGTGCTTCGGTAAAATCGCCCTGCTCGCCGAGCCACGCCTTTACCTGTTCCGCGCATACAAGAAGCGACTGCTCCGTCTCGATAGTAATGGTGTCCTTTATCTTGCCGTATGATACAAGATAGCCGAGCAGCGTCACAAACAGCAGCATCAGCGATGTTGCGACTGCCGCAGTTATCAGTACGGCTTTTTCAGACCCATTCTGCTTTTCTTCATTTTCTTTTTCCTCCGTGAATTCTATGCGCTTGTAAACGCATAGAATGTGCCTGCATTACACAAAAGTCAGGCCGTGATATTAAAATGGTTAAGGAATCCCGTGATCCTGAATATATCCTTAACGTCATCATTGACGTTCCTGATCCACATAGTTCCCTTTGACTTCATTGTCTTATGCATCTTGAGCAGGAAACGCAGTCCCGCCGAGGAGATATATTCGAGCTCCTTCATATCAAAGGTCAGTTCGGTAACTCCGTCGAGCTCCTTTTTGACCGCTTCTTCTATTTCCGTGATGTTCGCCGCATCGACAACGCCGATCAGCGCCACATCAAGCGCTTTTCCGTCTTCCGATCTTTTTAATTCCATATCATCACCCAATCCGCTTATCTTCCGTTCCAGATAACGCTCATCATCGTCACATCATCGAACAGATCGTTATCACCGGTAAAATCAAATACTTCCTGATTCACAGA
Source organism: uncultured Clostridia bacterium (assembly GCA_947166515.1). Taxonomy (GTDB): domain Bacteria; phylum Bacillota; class Clostridia; order Oscillospirales; family Ruminococcaceae; genus Ruminiclostridium_E. Next base: position 5,109 of record CAMVEM010000145.1, read on the forward strand.
TCCCAGCAGCTCTTCCGGAGCAAGCTCCCTGCCGCGGTTGAGTATCTCAAGCATTCTGTCTGCGCCGAAGCGTGAACCGTCGGGAGCCTTGGCTTCCGGCACACCGTCGGTATAGAGGAACAGCCTGTCGCCTTTTCCCAGAGCTATTGTTTCATCTGAATACTCTATATTTTCCAAGGCCGCGAGCGGAGGCATATTATCGCCGGTTATAAGCTCATAATTTCCGTCTCTGTGCATGATCGCCGGATATTCGTGACCCGCGTTCGACGAGATAAGCTCGCCGGTCGTAAGATTAAGTATCCCGAGCCATACCGTAACGAACAATCCCGAGGGATTATCCGCACAAAGCGCATTGTTTACATCTGTCAGTATCTCGGATGGAGTTATTCCCGGTACCGTGGAATGTATCTTTAAAAGCGTTCTTGCAACTATCATGAACATCGCCGCAGGGACGCCCTTGCCCGAAACGTCCGCCATGACCAGACCGATATGGTTGTCGTCTGTCATGAAGAAATCGTAGAAGTCGCCTCCCATTTCCTTTGCGGGAGTCATTGTTGCAAAAACTTTTAAGTCGCTCAGATTGGGGAAGTTCTTCGGAAGCATATCTGCCTGCATCTTGGCGGCAACTCCGAGCTCCGCGCTCACACGTTCCTTCTCGGCGGTCATTACGGCAATATTATCCACATAATCGCTGATGTCATTTTCCATTTTCTTCATGGCGTCAGAAAGATCACCTATCTCATCAGCGCTGTTAATTCTTATATCTGAAAATTTTCTGGTACCCTCATTTGAAACATAGGAAGACGCGGCACCCGAAAGCTTTTTTATCGGTCCTACGACCATTATGCTTATGACTACGAGTGTTATGATACTGATGACCGCGGTCAACGACACAAGTATCACCGTAAGAATAGTGATAAAAGACTGTTCGTTTGCTTTTATCTCGTTCATATCGAGGTCAATGGCAACAAGTCCCGCAAAGTTTCCGTTGCTGTCATATACGGGCGCCGAAGCGGTAACGAGCCAGCCGTACATTTCGGTGTTTGTGATATATGCTTCCTGTCCGTGCTCGTCCTTAACGCTTTCCCAGTCTGCGCCTTCAACGTGTTCAGTGACTCCGGGCGGGCATGCGTCATCCTCCGGCGCGGCATCGACAAGGTATAAGGCGTTATTCACGTCGCGTTCGAAATCATACACTTCGGTATATACGGACGAAAGCGTCGGGATACCGAGATACTGGGATTTACTGAGCTGTTCATGAACTTTCTTGAACTCCGGCATATCATATACCGACTCGAACTTCGCGAGATAAGCATTGAACTCATCGCTGCCCCAGTCGTCGCTCAGCACTACCTCATCAAGAGGCACGGAATTGTATATCTCCATGACCTTATCACGCACAGCAGCCAGAGCGTCACCGTCAACGGTGAGCACTACAAGATTGGCTATATCCTTTGCGCGATCTTTAAAGCTCTGCTCATTTGTGGCAGAAAACCGGTAATTGCTCATTATCAGAGATACCGAGCAAAGCATTAATGATAACGCAATAACAATCAGCACCATTTTCAATCTCAGCGGGAAACGGCTTTTCGACTTTTCTGACATACGGTTTTCCTCCTTTTCATTCCGCAGCACATAAAAACATTCTTTTTAAAATTTTATATTATATCACAGATTTCAGATTTTGTCAATATAAAACCTGCGCTCTCCCCGCACGAAACGGGGAAAGCGAAGCTCTGATATGTTATGGTTTATTCCCATTCTATAGTAGCGCTGGGCTTGGGCGTGAGATCATAAAGAACGCGGTTGACATTCGGAACTTCCGTCGTTATGCGCTTTGTGATGTGCTGTAGCAGCGCAAACGGAACGTCCTCGACAGTTGCGGTCATAGCGTCCTTTGTGTTGACTGCGCGGATAATAACGGGGAACGCAAAAGTACGCTTGCCGTCCTTTACGCCGACAGACTTAAAGTCCGGAACAGCCGTGAAATACTGCCACACCTTACCCTCAAGACCGTTCTTCGCAAATTCCTCACGAAGTATAGCGTCACTCTCGCGCACAGCTTCGAGACGGTCGCGGGTGATAGCTCCGAGGCAGCGCACACCGAGTCCGGGGCCGGGAAACGGCTGACGGTAAACCATATTATCCGGCAGACCGAGCACCTTGCCGACCACGCGCACCTCGTCCTTGAACAGGAGCTTTATGGGCTCAACGAGCTCGAATTTCATATCTTCCGGAAGTCCGCCGACATTGTGATGAGCCTTTACGCCGTCACTTTCGAGGATATCAGGATAGATAGTTCCCTGAGCGAGGAATTCTATGCCGTCCTGCTTGCGGGCTTCTTCCTCAAATACGCGTATAAATTCAGCGCCGATTATCTTGCGCTTCTTTTCGGGCTCTGCCACTCCGGCGAGCTTGTCGAGGAAGCGGTCAACTGCGTCAACATAAACAAGATTTGCTTTCATCTGATCGCGGAAGACCGAAACCACCTGCTCGGGTTCGCCTTTGCGGAGAAGTCCGTGATTTACATGAACGCACACGAGCTGCTGACCGACAGCCTTGATGAGAAGTGCGGCAACTACCGAGCTGTCAACTCCGCCGGACAGTGCGAGCAGCACTTTCTTGCTGCCGATCTGTTCTCTCAGAGCCTTTATCTGTTCATCGATAAAAGCCTGCGCGAGAGCCTCGGTGGTTATTCTCTCCATACTTTCGGGTCTTACATTCTGATCCATATTTTTATACTCCTGTTCCGCCCAGTGGGCATTAATTACATTTTTTATTAGATAATTCATAATTTGTGGGGGAATTTGCGGAGGGCTTTCCGTAGTCGCCTATGACCGCCT
>CAMVEM010000146.1 GCA_947166515.1 uncultured Clostridia bacterium
AGAAGATGAAGGCGGAGGGCAAGGAAAAGCAGATACAGAGCGAAATTACCAAGCACAAGAACACGAAGTTTACCGATGTTCCGAAGCACCTTGCGTACTGCGAGGGCGAGCTGTTCGAGCAGTATATCCACGATATGAAGCTCGTGCAGGAGTTCGCTATGCTCAACCGCAAGGCAATAATGGATGAGATCATCAAGGGTATGGGTCTGCACATCGACGAACAGTTCACGACTATCCATAACTACATTGCCACCGACGCTATGATACTCCGCAAGGGCGCAGTCTCGGCAAAGGCGGGCGAGACTCTGCTTATCCCGATAAATATGCGCGACGGAAGCCTTATCTGCATCGGAAAGGGCAACACCGACTGGAACTGCTCGGCTCCGCACGGTGCAGGACGCCTTATGTCACGTTCCGAGGCAAAGCAGAGCTTCACCGTTTCCGAGTTCAAGAAGCAGATGCAGGGTATCTTCACGACCTCGGTGAATTCCTCGACGCTCGATGAGTGTCCCATGGCGTACAAGACAATGGACGACATCGTGAACAACATCGGCGATACCGTTGAGATCAGCAAAGTCATCAAGCCTATCTACAACTTCAAGGCGGGTGAGGAATAATGAAGAGATTTATTTCAACAGACAAGCTCAGCAAAAAGGAACAGAAAAAGCTCAACGCCGTCGGCCGCGGGAGCTGGAACGGGGTCAACCCCGTTACCCGCGTCGCCGATACCGATAAGAGGCGGTATAAGCGGAAAGCGAAGTATCCCGAAAACTTCAATGCGGAATAAACAAAAACAGGTCTCCCACCGGAGACCTGTTTTGCTATTATTTATTTAATAATTACCACTAAACTCACCTGATACTACTTCAGCGCCGTGTGCGGCAGCAGAAATCACATCTATCAGCATTCCTTCTATATCATCCATTAAGTCGGAATATGTCGAACCGTACAATCCGACCATATTATCCCGCTCGCGCTCGTCATCCTCGGGACTTGGGACATGGATATCATACCTCGAAAGAACCTCTTCAAAAGCATCCAGAACTCTGGCAGCTTCGTCGTGTGTGTAGATCTTCTTTCCGGGTATTACCTCATGATGCTCCGACATACCTTCCATAGTAAGCTGCATTCCCAACTTGAAACCCTTCGCGAACTCGTTATACAGCTGCATACTGCAAATATCTATGCTCTTTTCGGAAACTCTGTCAACAAGACCTTTCGCGTGCGGAAAGAGACTTAAGGTCGGTAAACGACACCTGCCTTGTTGTTGTGGCTTTTTTCAGCTTTTCCTGATCCAGACGGGTGTACTTGACGCGATTGCTTACAGTCGAACGGCTAAATCCGGTTCTTCTCGATACTTCCTCAACAGAGCCTACATTTTCAAGCATTAGCTGGAAGCCCTGCGCCTGCTCGATTATATTCAGGTTCTTGCGGTGGACATTCTCGTTCATCATCGCCTCCATCTGCTCCTCCGGGGTAAGATCAACGATCACACAAGGAAGTTCTGTCAGACCCGCGATCTCTGCGGCAGCGCGTCTGCGGTGCCCGGCTATGATGCGGTATCTCATTTCGCCGCTGACCTCATCAGGCCACTCTACAACTATAAGGTTCTGGAGTATCTTTCTGGTCTGCTTGATATTATCGGCAAGTTCAGTGAGATCTCCGAGTTCCTTTCGTGGGTTGTCGGGATGCGGATACAGCTTCTCAATGGGAAGATATACAAGTTCGTCCTTAGCGGGTCCGGCCATTTCGGGTGTTGTTTCTGCAATAGCCTCGTTTTCATCCATAATAGTTGTGTCAGTGAAATCCATAATATTTACTCCTTTCAGAATTCCCACAGTACCTTTTCGGTACTGAACCATAATAATAGCAGATGACGATAAAGGTGATCTTGATATGAATATATTTGCTATAAAAAGCGATTACTCGACCAATAATCTCGCATACTTAATATATTTTGAAAAAGACAAGCAATTCTTCATTGAGCTGCCGGATAATGCTGACCCTTGGGAAACACCTATTATTCTTTCTTCTTTTGCTGAAAGACAAGAGATGACTATCAACTCATATTGGAGTAAAAAGTGGGTGCAGCAGCGAGTAGTTCCCATAGACAGACAGAATATTGGCCAGATACTGCGCAATAACGATCTGAAAAGCTATGATGAATATAAGTTATTGGTACTTGCAAACGGAAGGTGTGCTCAGGACGATTACTATATCGAGCCTATAGACGAGCACGCCCTGCCCTCCGAGCTTACCAAACGGTTCAGAAAGAAGATCGAGGATATGATACCTCTCGGCGGAGGCGAATATCTTATCTTTTTTTTGTGTTTTTACATAAACTAGGAAAATATGCAATTTCCATTGATCAAGAGCATGGTGGGATAGAATTGTTTAAAAAAAATAAAAAATCCACAAAATATAATCGCGGAAAGAAAAGTTCGTATTAACATTTGGGAGAATACTCATTCTCTGGAGAAAAATAAAAGAAGCAGAACCAATCAATCATATCATATATGATTAAAACCATCGAAATAATCAATAAGCTAAATTGATTCAGGACATATAAAAAAGGACTGCTTAAAACAGTCCTTCTGTAGTAAATCGACTCGGCCGAATGGTACGCATGGGGCAACTTATGTGCATCGGGAGCCCATTCCACTTAACGAAAAGCCTGTCCGTATCAATCCACTTGTCTCCGGTCTGCTCGCGGTCGCTGTCCTGCTCCGCCTTGAACTGCCTGAGCATATCCATTACTATCGGCGGGAATTTCAGCGAACGCTGCGACTTTTTAGTCTTGGTAGTGTCCGTGTAAATTCATTTCTTCTTGCCGGTGTAATTAGAGGTACGCTTTACGCTGATGACGCTGTGTTCCCAGTCAATATCCTTCCATTCCAATCCAAGCATTTCTCCGCGCCTGAATCCGCTGTACACAGCGAGAATAATGAAGGTCTTTTACTTCAAGGGCTCGTTTTCGAGTGCCGCAAAGATTTTCTCGACTTCTTCGATCGTGTATATCTCTTTTCCTTCTTCTCGCCCTTCGGCACCCGAACGCGCCGGCAGGGATTGTCACATAACATTTCCATGCGCACCGCATAGCCGAACACGTCGGATATAAAGCTCAGATGATGAACTATCGTCTTGCGGGACAGCGGCTTGCCGTTGCGCTCATTCTTCCCGTTGTCTTTCAGATCATTGACAAACTGCTGAATGTGACGAGCTGTTATCTTGTCGAGTTTCAGATGTCCCAACGCCGGATACACTCTTTTTGTGAGCTGACGCATACGCTCGAACGAGGTCTTACAGAGATTATGCTTTGCATATTCTTCAAACCACTGCTCCGCGAATGTCTCAAACTTGACTGAGGCGGTTATCTGTCCTTTCTTGCAAGCCTCCTCAAAGAGAACAGCCTGCCGGTTTACCTCCTTTTCTACCTGCTTAGGTGTCATATTCGGGTCAGGTCTCCAAGTTTTGTACTGCGCTCGCTGCTTTCCGTCCACGCCGTAACCGCAGGAGACCTTTATTTCGTAGGAGCCGTTGCTCCTTTTTCTGATTGTTGCCATATCAAACTCCATTTCTGCAAACAGAGTCAGCAGATACAGCACATTTCTATCATTACTATTATACACTTTATAATATATAGTTGTCAATAGGATTCAGACAGATAATGTGCTGTATTTCCTCTGCCAATTCATTTATTCTAACGCATTATTTCTCTTTTTCTGAATATCCTGCTGCCTGTCCTCGAACGCCTGCAGGTGCTCGACATTGTAGAGGATCGTAGCCATTGTCGCGGTGCTGTCCTCCAGTTTATGCAGCCGGAACATATCCGTACCGTTCTCTTTTTCGAGCTCGGCAAGCTCCGAGCGCCATGCTTTCGGAGTAAGCTTGAAACCGTCACCGAGCGTATTCGCGAAGAACGACCGCAGAGCCTTGTATGCGTCGATCTGACTGCTGTGGGCGTTATAATACTTCTCCTTTTTCTTCGGATTGCTGATACTCTGCCACTCATCGTAAGCTGCCTTGTTAGGCTTGTATATCTCGTAGTGATCAATCAGTTCCGACAGCTCCTTCATTCGCTTCTGACGGGCGATGATCTGATCTTTCAGCGAATAATATTCCGATTCGAGCGCGGTGTGTTTCTCCGACAGCTCCGACATCGTGGAGATGTGATTGCCTTGCAGAAAAGCGACAGCGTGAGACACATCCCGGAGCTTCGCAGCTTTCTTAAGATTTCCGACCTTGAGCCCGCGAGCCTCCGCGAATTTCTGACCGTTGCCGTAGAATCGCATGATGATAGACACGAGGTTTTCTTCCTGCGGGCGCTGTTGGAGTTCCGCGATAGCAGCGTTGACTTTTTCGAGCTCGGCTTGCAAACGGTGTAGCTCAGCATTCTGCTCCTTGATACGGCGGTTAATGTCGCCTTTCTCTGTGCGGATGCCTTTGCGCTCCATTTGCGTCGCGGAGACACCGAGGTGAATGGTCGGCTGTTCGATTTTACCCTGCCGGACAAAAGAGCGGTGATCGACTTTTTCGGCAATACCGTGAGCCGCGAGCTCCGCATTCAGGAAGTCCGCCCAAGCTGCCCGCCACTCCTCGGCTTTTTCGCGGCTGTTCCAGTCCGTAGTCTGAACGGTGCGGCACTTGTAGGTGCGTTTCCGCTTGTCATAGATCTTGTTTCCGTCCGCGTCGAGCACATATTCTTTTCGCTGTTTCTCGCCCCACGAGCCGTCCGGATTTATCGGCCGCATTGTCAGCAGGATATGCGCGTGAACGTTCGGCTGATCGCGTTCCGGATCGTGAATACAAACATCGGCACACATACCTTTGCTCACGAAAGTTTTCTGCACGAACCGTCGGGCAAGTTCAATATTTTCCGCACGGGACAGCTCGTTCGGCAGTGATATTTCTATCTCGCGGGCGAGCTGTGAGTTCTTCGCTTTTTCGACTTTCTCGACTGCGTTCCACAGTGTCGAGCGGTCAGAATATTCCGGCGGCGCGTGCTTCGGCAGAAGTATTTCGGTGTGAACAACGCCGCCTTTCTTAGTGAAGTCGTGAACCAGTCTGTCGTAATCATTGACAAGTCTCTGACCGGAACGATAGGCAGCTCCGGCGACCGCGGACTTACCCTTGCCGCGAGTGATTATCTGCATTGAAAAATGATAGATTGCATTGATCATCTCCCTTGTTTTTGTACGGCAACAGTGCCGGTTTTCCCTCGGAGAGCGCACATACCACTTTTGTGGTATATAAGTGCGCCCTTTCTCTCGGGTGCTCCTCTGGTGCGCGCTTTGGGAGCACCCTCCACGGCTTCATGCCGTGCCGAAGGGGACACTTTCTTGTGAATAAATTTTTTCAGATAATCATTCATCATCGTTCGTTTTTCTTCCGAATATTTCTTCACGCAGCTTGTCCGGCAGCGCTCCGATCATTGAGATAAGCAGATGTTTTATTTCATCATCAGAGCGCATTTCCGCGTCCGGAATCAGGCTTTCAAGAATGGCACCGCGGACGATCAGCCGGTGCGTTCTTTTCTTCTCGGCATCATTTCTTATCCTTGTTTCGATCGTGGAGATCTGATGTTCAAGCTGAGCGCGTTTCTTGCGGCAATACTCGATCTTTTCATTAGTCTCGTCGATCTTCCGGTCAAACTCCGCAAGATGCTTCTGCCATTCTTCTTCGGTCATTTTTGTTACATCTTTCATCTCTGCACCTCCGGTCATGCTGCAAGACATTCTTCATCAATGAACCTCTTGGGAATGCACAGGTATCTGTGCCGTTTATTCCCTATTCGCTTCTGAAAAGTATTCCGTTCGCCGTTGGCGATACATAGTTTTTCCGAAGCGAGGTGCTTCATCAGACGCGGACAGGTCACCGGAATTATTTTCCCCTGTGCAGCGTAATATTTCCCGACCTCGGCATAGATCGTGTCCGGAATAAAGTAGTACAGTTCGCTGTCACAGTATCCCACTTTTGCACCGCTGAGATGTTCGATCTGCGGTATCTCACCGATATTCTCGGTATAGATTTTTCCACTGTCAAGAAGCTGACTGACGGCGTCGAGAAACATCTTTGAAGGTGTGGTCTCCTCGTTCTTTCCGAGCTGCGATTCCGCTATCTCTCTGAGTATCTCCCAAGAATCCGACAGGTCAATGTCCGTTATGCCGCAGACGTAAAGATAATCGGAGAGAATGTGCAGCGCGGTCATAAGCCACGCGACAGTATGAGATATATGAACTTAATGATAAGCTGAAAAAGTTTGCCGTTGAGATGAGAACATATCTCGAAGACATTCTACGAGTTGAATACGCTTTCACGGCGTTTCTCGAAAGAATACATAGCCGTAACCGCTTTCTGACCAATGAGGAAATTGCCGATACTCTCGCGGAGTTTGAGGACGAGAAGAAGCTGAGAATGTATGCCTGTGACTATCTGCGCACCTCCGGAAGTATTCAGCTTGATTACAAACGGCTGCGGATAAAAGAAAAGACCGAGCTTTGCGAACATTACAAGTTCACCTCGCTCGGCGCGTTCCTTTATATTGAGTTGTTCAAGGGCTTGGAGATGCACTATATTCCACGAAAGTGCAGTTATTGCGGTCGGTGGTTTCTGATCGAAGCGGGCATATACTCGGAATACTGCACCCGTCCGGTCAAGGGGCGCGATGACGGAAAAACCTGCCGTGACCTCGGACATTTCAAGAAATACAGCGAAAAGATAGACAATGACCCGATATGGCTGACCTATAACCGCGCTTACAAGCAGCACTACGCCCGTTTGCTCAAAAAGAAGATGACTCAGGCGGAGTTTCAGGAATGGGCGGACTATGCTATAAAGCTGCGGGATATGGTGGAGCACAAGAAAATCGGGTTTGATGAATATTACAAGAAGATACGGGAATGATCGGATCGGAAAAATTGGGAGTAAACCCACGGGTGCGGGTTTACTCCGAAATGGACGAAGCAGGGTCGAAAATCGAGGATTTTTTGCGTTCTGCGCCGTACAAAACGGGTGGGTAATGATATTACCCTATACCGGTATTGAAAGCGGCTCAGAACGCTTTTTTAATCAGATATGAAAAAGTGATCGAATAAGCACCAGCTGTTTTGTCGGTTTTAACATTTTTGGGGCGTAATTATATTGACTTTTTGGCTATTTTGTGCTATAATAAGACAACATGTTTAGATTTATCTGGCATTCGGAGGTCAATTATGGATTTTATCAGAACTTTTCAGAAAAACGATGTCGAGCATCCTGATAATATAGCATTGAGCAACTGCGGAGATACAGTCATCACATATCACGAGCTGGACGAAATGTCCGGCAGAGTGTATCGTTACCTCAAAGATCATGGTATTGGCAGGGAGAATTTTGTCAATATTCTGCTTCCGAGAGGTGTAGAACCGCTTATTGCCGTTATTGGTGTCTGGAAAGCGGGTGCGGCTTTTGTGCTGCTGGAGGATAATTATCCTGCCGAGCGTGTAGCTTTCATACAAAAGGACTGCGGCTGCAAGCTGATACTGGATAGCTCTGTATGGCAGGAAATATTAAAATACGAGCCGCTGCCCGGATTTGAAGAACCCGATGACCACGACGCGGCTTTTGCTGTATATACGTCAGGCTCCACAGGAAATCCGAAGGGTGTACTGCATGAATACGGAAATATTGATCTTATCGCAGCATCATTGAATATTGCGCTGTTACATTTCGGCTTGATAGCACCGCTTAATTTTGTAGCGACAATTATCGCTTTTTGTGTTACAATGCACAGTAACGGGACAATGTATATAATACCGTTTGAAATAGTGAAAAATCCTCCTGCGTTGACGGAATGTTTTGTTCGTAACGGTATTACTCAGACTTTCTGTGAGCCTTCAATTTATGCTTTGTTCAGAAATATACCA
>CAMVEM010000147.1 GCA_947166515.1 uncultured Clostridia bacterium
CAATGTAACAATGTAAAGGGGCTGCTCTCCGAGCTCGCGCACCCACCAAAGCTGCGGGGTCGGGATTTCAACAATGCCGTTGTCGGGCAGCCTGCCGCAGAATACGGTCTCGCCGTCGGGACTTGTTATCGTACATTCAAAATGCGCGCTAATGTCATCTCGGCTGTCGATACGCGCCTGTATTTTCAGCTCGGCTTTGTCGGCGGGCATTGCGTTCATGAGCTCGATGTACGGCTGCGTTATGCGTGCCTTGCTGTATGCGCGAAGCTCAACGCCGCGCCAGATACCCATATCCGGGAGTTTCGGGCCCCAGTCCCAGCCGAACATATAATGCGCTTTCCGCAGGTGCATAAATCCCGTCATGCAGTCGGCGGTACCCCATATATGACGCTTTCTGTCCTCTTCCTCGATGTAGTTTATCGGCGATTTGATGCGCACTTCGAGAGTGTTATGCTCTCTGAGCAGGTTCGTTAAGTACAGCGTCCACTCGCAATGCATATTGTCCGTGTCCAGAACGTGAACGCCGTTGACATATATCTCCGAAAGCGTGTCGATGCCATGAAAAAAAATAAACTGCATATCCGCGGAAAGCACATCGGGGCTTGCGTCAAACTCCCGCGTGAATGTCACATCACGGCGGGAAAGGTCGGTCGAGATGTACTCATTCTCGCGGTAATACGGGTCGGGGATCACGCCCTGCTCAATAAGGGTCTTATACATCGAACAAGGAACAGCGCACGGATATGCGTTGTCCCCGTAATTCATTGTCCAGTTTTCGTTCAGATCAATTTTCATAAACATACCTTTCAGTTTATTTTCTATACGTCTGTCGTATCATATTCTGTCGGTGACCACTCTGTCTATATCTTCATGCTGTCTTGTGTACAGCTCGTAATAAACGCCCTTTTTGTTCAGCAGCTCCGCGTGGGTTCCTTGTTCCGCGATCATGCCGTCCTTTACAGCTATGATGATGTCCGCGTCCGCGATCGTGGAGAGCCGGTGCGCTATAACGAACGACGTACGGCCGCCGGTAAGCTTCTTTATAGCCGACTGTATCTTCTTTTCGGTTATCGTATCGACAGATGAAGTCGCTTCGTCGAGTATAAGGATATCGGGGTCGGCAAGCACGGCTCTCGCAAAGGATATGAGCTGCTTCTGACCCGTGGAAAGCGTACAGCCCCCTTCGCCGACCCTGCTGTCAAGGCCGTTTTCGAGCTGTTCGGCTATATCCAGAGCCGATACGGCCGCGAGCGCGCCGCGTATCTCCTCGTCTGTGGCATCGGGCTTCGCGTAGCGCAGATTATCGCGGACTGTTCCGGAAAACAGGTGCGGCGTCTGCAAAACGTAGCCCAGATGACTGTGCAGCCACTTGACCGATCTTTCGCGTATATCCCTTCCGTCAATGAGCACTCTGCCGGAGGTAGGCTCATAGAAGCGGCATACGAGATTTACGAGCGTGGATTTCCCGGCACCTGTCTCGCCGACCAGTGCGACCATGCTGCCCTTCGGAACTTTCAGCGAGAAATCGGTGAGCACCGGAATATCTCCGTCCGGGTAGGTGAACGAAACGTGGTCGAACTCGATGTCGCCGTTTACGGCTTCCCAGTTTTCGGTTTTAGGTTCAAACTCGTCACCGTATTTTTCAAATACGGCTTCTGTGTCGCTGACGTCAGACGAAGTGCTCATAAGCTCGTTGTATCGTTCAAGACTTGCCTGTATCGCGGCAAACTCCGAGAGCGTCATGACGATATGCTGTATCGGCTCGATCATTCCCAGCGCGTACGACATGAACACCGAAAGCGTGCCTATAAGCATTACTCCTTCGATCGTCAGCGCACCGCCGCGGTACAGGATAACAGAAAGCGCGAGGGCGCTCACCATGCCGACCGCCGCAGAGAAGAACGCAGAAATATGTCCGGCTCTTACGGAATGTCTGCGCATTTTCTCTGTATCGGAGAACAGCTCTTTTTCCATACGGGCTTCGACAGACATGGATTTCACGGCTTTTATTCCGGTGACGGTCTGGTTGAAATCGCCGGTTATCACGGAATTCTGCTGTCTGATAAGTCTGTTGACCTTTATCAGCCTGCGCTGGAAAAACGCCGTGAACAGCGCGGCGCACAGGATAAGCACGAGTATCGCGGCAAAAAGCTCCGGAGATATTATTGCCATGCTGATAAGTATGCTTATCAGATACGAGCCGCACCAGACTATATCCATAAGCTTCCATGAGACGGTTTCGCCTATCTTTGATGTGTCGCTCATTACCCTTGAATGTATGGCGCCGATGCTGTTGCTGTTGAAATATGAAAGCGAGAGCTTCTGTATATGCCGGAATGAAGAGTCGCGGAGGTCACGGTTCACGCTGACCTCTATTCTGCCGCAGATAGCCGCGGAGATATAATTGCCTGCTACCTGCACCGCAAGGACGGCTATATACAGCGCTATAAAAATACCGAGAGTATCGAGCGTGCGCTCCGCCGCAAAATGATCAAGGGCATATCTGTTGAACAGCGGGAAAACAGAGTCGCAGGCGCTGCAGATAAAGCCCGTCACTATCATTATTATCATACTCTTCGTGTAAGGCCGGCTTATGGTCACCATTGAAGAAAAAGTGCCTTTTTTATTTCTGAAGCTCATATATGTCTCTGTAAATACCCTCCTGCGAGATGAGGCTCTGATGTGTGCCGTGGGCGCATATCCTGCCGCCGTCGAGGACGTATATCCTGTCGCATCCCGCTATTGTCGATATCCTGTGTGAAATGATCACCGCGGTCCTTCCGTCAAGCTCCGCAAAAATATTCTTTCTGACCTGTGCTTCTGTCTGAGCGTCAAGCGCAGAAAACGCGTCGTCGAGTATCAGCACTTCACAGTCCCTGGCGAGAGCCGCGGCTATCGCGCACCGCTGTTTCTGACCGCCGGACAGCGTGACTCCGCGCTCCCCGACAAATGTATCGAACCCGTCGGTGAACTTTTCTATCGCAGGGAGCAGCGCTGCCTTTTCCGCGGCGCTTCTGATGCGCTCCGGAGATATGTCTTCCGCGGCTATGCCGATGTTATCGGATATCGTTCCCGAGAACAGGAACGGCTCCTGGAGCACCGACGAGAACTGCCGCCGGTACGCAGCGAGAGGGTATTCGGTAATGTCTTTCCCGCGGTAGGTAATGTTGCCGGTAAGCCCCTGTCCGCCGCACATACGGGTCATCAGATCGGCAAGGGTGCTTTTCCCGGAGCCGGTACCTCCTATGATACCGATCTTTTCGCCCTTGTTGATGTGCAGATCTATGTTTCTGAGCGCATAGGTGCTGCCGTTATAGGTGTAGGAAACATCGGAGAATTCTATAAGTGGTTCCTGTACGTCCCCGAAAGATGCGGGTTCGTCGCTGAGATCCTCCTTGCGGGCATTGAGTATCGCTCTTATTCTGTCCATTGAGACACCGGCGCGGCTCAGATCCGCAATGGTGCGTCCCAGCTCCCTGACCGGCCAGATCAGCATAGCGTTATAGGAAATGAACGCCACATAGTTGCCGGGTGTAATGACACCGTTCACACAATATACAGCGCCCATAATGACAACAATCATCACCTGAAGTCCCGAGATAAGATCTCCCGCGGACCAGAAAAAGCTCATGAGTCTCATCATTCTGATCCACATATTCGTGTAATCCGAGTTCTCGCTTATGAACCTGTCACACTCGTACGCTTCCTTGCCGAAGGCTCTCACGACCCTTATACCCGTGAGATTCTCCTGCACTATGGACGAAACTACGCCCTCCTGCACATCGGCTTTCATGAAGATGTTGCCGATCCTTGTGTGAAAATACATTGAATAGCCGACTATGACCGGGATAAAAGCCGCGGCGATAAGCGCCAGCGTCAGATCTATCCCCGACATAAAAAACATACTCAGCGCGATGAGCATTATTATTCTGATAAACGATGTGAGCTTTGAGGAAACGAACTGCTTCACGGTCTCAACGTCGGAGGTGCATCTCTGGAGGATGTCGCCGGTGGAGTTTTCACCGTACCACTTTACGGAGAGCCTGTCAACATGGGAAAACAGCGTATTCCGCATACGCTTTACAAGTCTTTCCGCGCCTGCCGTATTCGTTATGCTCTGCGCGTATCTTGCCGCCGCTCCGATCAGCGCAGCGAAGATGACAAGCAGCGCGGGTATGTAGAGCCGTTCACGGATATACGCGGGGCCGCCGAAAAGGCGTATAAGCTCCGATTCTATGCCGCTTTCGGGCAAAGGCAGCTCCGAAAGAACATAGTCTATGACGCAGGAAATTATCCTTGGATTTATCAGATCCGCAAGCGTCACAAAAGCAGACAGCAGCATGCTTGCTATAAAAAATCCGGTGCTGCCTTTCAGTTCGTAGCGCAGAAATGAAGCGCGTCCCGGAAATCGTTCTGTTTTATTTTTCATATCTGTCCATCTTTTATCATTCCGTCCACTCGACCGAGAATTCCGCTGTAACATCGCCGGCACCGAGGACCTCCGAAAGTTCCTCGCCGGTCACATCGCCGATGCTGCCGAGCTTTGTATAACTGCCCGTGCTCTCGCCATAGCAGAGCATGATCCTGCCGCCCGCACACAGGATTATGTTGCCGGGCTCCGCGGTCATTTCAACATCATTCGCAGGAAGTTCCCACGGCAGGTCTCCGATCTTTCCGGAACTGTCCTGATCGTGCATCACGACCGTCAGCGTTTCCTTTTTTATCTTCTCAAAAAACGCGTCCGCAGAGCTGTTGCTCTCAAAATCGAATGTATAATACCTGTCACCGACAAGAAGCCCCGGTATCGCTATGGGGTCCATGCTGTGATCTTCTTCTTTTTTCATTGTTTCACCTATCCAGTCTATTATGCCGCCGAACTCATATACTCTGGTATAGCCCATATCGAAGAGCTTCTGTGCCGCTTCCTTGCTTCGTCTTCCGCTGCGGCAATACACAAGAATTATCTGGTTAAGGTCGGGTAGCCCGGCAGGCGGGGTGTCCTCTATGCTTTCGTTAGGGATACATACCGCGCCCGGAATATGGCCTGCGTCGAATTCGTCCTGACGCCGCACATCCAGAATGATATGACCGTCGTCAGCCTGCATCATCTTCTTTGCTTCATCCTGCGATATCTGGGTGTAACTGTTCACCATACCGTCGCCGTCGAGGATCTGTCCGGCAGGGGTGCAGCTCCCGAGCAGCAGCAAAGCAAGAATGAGCGGAATGATAAGCTTCTTTTTCATTTGTTCGTCCTTTCACCCGGATACGGCGCAGATCTTGCCGCAGCGGGTATCATTTTACGGCAGGGATGTTTCTTCCGCCGACGCTCCTATCATTTGTCCGAGCTTTCCGGCTCTTTCATAAGCCAGAGCAAGAAAATCACGAATAGTTAAGTGCGTGTAGTCCCAGTTCATCAACTCGAGCGTTGTTGCTCCGCTGTAACCGGTCACCCTTATTTTCGCAGCGAGCTTATCCCAGTCGATGTTTCCGTCAAACGGCAGCTGATGCTGATTTCAAAACCCGCCGTTGTCGTGCAGATGCAGAGCTTTGAGCCTGTTTCCGTACAATGCGAGAAGATCGGTCCCGGGAGCATAGTTCGCGTGATGACAGCTGTCATAGCACATCCCGACATGTGGAGAAGTAAAATTCTCCATTACAAAAGACAGGTTTCTCACATTGCGAAGGTTTTAAAACGCAGCGCTGACCCCGTATTCTCCGGCCTTGCCGATGATCGTATTCAGCCTGTCTTTGCCTGTATCGTTTATCGGAAATCCGTCGTCCGGCAGATGTATTACTACTGTTGGTATCCGGTAAGTGCGGCAGTCCTCGATGCACTGCAAATAATCGCGGAAGACGCTTTCGCCTTCGTCGCTGTCGGAGAACAGAAAGTTCTGCTCGTGAACGGGAGCGTGCATATTCTCGATCAGAAGGCCGGCGTTTCGTGCGAGTTCCGCGTCTTTCCGGTAGCCCTCGCCGCGCCCGAACCTGTCGCTCCACCACAGCATGACGCAGTCGAAGCCGGCTTCCTTTATCAGTCTGTAGCGCTCCGGGAACGGCACATCGTATCCGGGGCCGTATCCGAAGCAATCTTAAATACCAATGCTCATAGTTGTTTTCCTTAATTATCATTGCGCTTTTCTTTTGAATTATAACATATATATAAGAAAAAAGCAAGCCTTCGGAGAAGTTCCGGAGGCTGTTAAGCATCGTATAATATTCTGTTCTGTGCCGGCTTTACTGTACCCAGAATTCTTTTGAACAGTCCCCGGGCTTCTGCCAGTATTCTATGTCCTCACAGGCTCTTTCAAGGTCGTCCATATCGTCGTCGCCGAGGGACAGGTCGAAGCTCCCGGACAGTCTGGCTCTGATGTTTGCAAGCCTGTCGCATACCAGTGAATTGTCGATAAACGCGGTTGTTTCTTTCTCGTATTCCTGCTTGTCCGCACCGGTATCATCGGCATAATAGCTTCCCATATCGTGCAGAGAAGTAAGGATATAATTTATCTCTTTAAGGACATTTATGATATCCTCACCGTTATATATAACTTTTTCATTATTCCTGCTGATCTTCATTTCTATACCTCACTGATCTTGTGAACGCGGAAACACACTCCGCCTGCTCAGCCTTTATTGACTATGAAAACCGTATTCTTCTCGAAGATATCGAAAGCAAACCCAAGCTTCAGGAACAGCGGCATATTATTGTATGCTTCGTATGTTGTCCTGCTCAGGAAATCAGCGACAGACAGCTCCTCGACATACCCGTAAGGGTTTGCCACTGTGATCTTGTCTCCGGGAATATCCGCTCCGACGATAAGCGAATAGTGCAGAGTCCATTCTCCCTCGTACTGCGCCGCCCACTCAAATGGAACAGGCATGCCTGCGGACAGGCTGTCATACACCAGATCGATAAGCTCAGTGTTTTTCAGATATCTGTGCATAGAAGTTTTATACTCGGGGAACTGCTTGTTCATCTCGTCGCAGAACGACTGGCCTGTCGATGTGACGACGCGCCCGTACTCGCTGTACAGGCTCTCTTCGGTGATGCCTTTTCCGCACCATGACGAAAACATCTCTATGACCGCATAGCCGCAGGAGACATCCTGCGTGATGACATCTACTCCGTCAATATATACGGGCCCGGTGTATTTTTCGTTGGTGTAGATACCGGAGAAGTCGGTGTTTATCTCGTTTGACCTTGTTTGCAGCATGATAAGCGAAACCGCGATGATCACCGCGAGTATCGCCAGAACTATAACTGTTACAATGATTATTCTTTTCAAAACTTTCATAAGATCACCCTTCTTCTTACGTGTTGCTCAATCCGCATATCGCTTCCAATACAGCCCTCATTCCGTTCATACCGGGCATATGCGCGCTGTCGGGTATGACACTGCAGGTAAGATTAGGATTGCCGGAGTTTTCGATGAACGCTGCTATACTCTTTTTCGCTGTTATATGATAGCAGAACTACTTGCGGATGAACAAAACCGTTACTGTCAGTAAATTCTTCACGAACGGACTCATCGGGCTCCTGCTCGTCGTATATCTTGATAACTACCTCGTTATCAATGCTGAATATGCCAACTTGTCCCGGTTTTATCGTCTCGCACTTCTGCACAAACACAACTTGTCCGTTGATAAAGATAGGAGCCATACTCTCGCCGTCCACAAACAGCGCGAAGTCCGTTCCGACAGGAACCGCGCTTTCGGGGTACTCCTTATCCTCGAAATTCTCATATACAAAAAGCTCTTATGTATGGTATAATCTCCCTTGTGAGAAAATATGTCGGCAC
>CAMVEM010000148.1 GCA_947166515.1 uncultured Clostridia bacterium
AGGCGTGTTGTTTTTAGTTCAGGAGATATAGCAAGTGCTTCACTTGTTAAAAAATCATCCATCGGAAACATTAAAACATATTTGGAATAATTACTCAACGATTGATAAAACATATTTGCTTCATATAGTGTATTTGATACAAAAAGTATATTTTTTGTTATGTGGAGTAAACCCACATGGCTGAGCGGTTATATCAGATTGTTATATGCTTTGGAGTACGTCATGAATATCCCCGTCAATACATATCGCCCTGTCCGCGACCTTATAGGGAGCATACGCCTGACCGTAGTTTATGCAGGCATATACCGCTTTCGGATTATTCGCTGTCATTTTCCAGAACGGGAATTTTATAATGCCGGGCGTATTCATTCCAACACCGAGTTCAAGAAATAAAATGTGCTTTCCGTCATTATCGCCGAGGAATGTTTCATACCGCAAAGCCGCGTCATGCCAGCCCTCATCCTCGACAAACGTATCGTCCGAGCGCAGGTTCATTGACATAAGCTTTCCGCATTCCGGACAGCACGGTATCAGCTCGGTGGGTATCTTCATATTCTGCTGAAACTCGATCATATCCTTGACCGCTTCTTCGTTATCGTAAGTCCCGTTGTGACATGGCTCGGAGCACTGGAACAATCCGTAGTCGCCTTGTGTGTAGAACAGCCGCGTCTTGTCGAAACCAGCTTTCTGAAACTGATGATCGACATTCGTTGTAATAACGAAATAGTTCTTGTCTTTCACAAGCTCAAACAGCGTCTTGTATGTGCCGTTGTCAACGTCCATATATCGGTTGCAGTAAATGAACCTTGACCAGTACGCCCACATTTCCTCCTGCGTTTCAAAAGGAAAGAAACCGCCGGAATACATATCGTGAAAGCCGTATTTGTCCTCGAAATCGGAGAAGTATTTACGGAACCGCTCGCCGGAGTAGGTAAATCCCGCTGCTGTGGAAAGTCCTGCACCTGCACCGATAACTATCGCATCGGCAGCTTGTATTTCGTCATTCAGTCGCCGGATCTCATCCGAGAAGTCTGTTGTAGATGTCAAAGTCTGTTTCTGTGAAAACATTAAATATCACCCCGATGTCGTGAGTTTTAAGAAAACCGCGGACAGTATTTACCGCAATCTGCGCAGCTTCTCTCTGCGGAAATCCGAACACGCCTGTTAAGATGCAGCAAAAGGCTATTGACTGTACGTTATTTTGTACAGCAATATCAAGACAGCTTTTGTAGCAGCTTTCAAGCAGTCTGCAATGTTCGTCCGTAAGCCGCCCCTGCACGATCGGTCCGACAGTGTAAATAACATAGTCGCATGGTAGATTGTACGCAGGAGTTATTTTTGCAGTTCCCGTCGGTTCCTCGTGACCCTGTCCGCGTATTATCTCATCGCATTTTTGCCGCAGCCGAATACCCGCGAAAGTATGAATGCAGTTATCAATGCAGTTGTGGCAGGGAGAGTAACAGCCTGTCATTCCAGAATTTGCGGCATTGACTATCGCACCGCATTTCAGCGTGGTAATATCGCCGCGCCATAGGTAAATATGCGGCTCGCGGGGTGTGAGGTCGGCGGCATCGGTAATGCCCTTTTCCGCTGTCAGCTCGGCCAGCAGTTCGTCCTCGGCTTCGTAGTATTCATCACTCGCGGGAGCCGCCGGACGCACGTTCACAAGGCTGCGGTACAGACGGAATTTGTCCCGCTTGCTTTCGGGAATGGAGATGTTCTCGCCGCACTCCGAGAGCAGATATTTAATCAGAAGATCAAGTTTATCCATATTATCACCGCCTAAAACAATGTGAGCTGTGCATCTATCCAGCTTTCCTGCTTTGCAGGGTGTATCATTTCGCCCTCTTGCAATTCTCCCACAAGAAACGGCGATTCGGGGTCGTGCAGACGCATATTCCGTCTGACATTTTCATGGTTATAATTAGCGTAGCAATAACGGCAGAGGTGTCCGCAGGTATCATAAGCGCCTATGTCCGTACCGAGAACGCAGGCACATTCTGCCCTCTGCGATTTCTTTTTCGACACATTCAGCCTGCTCCCGACAGCCGCCTCAAAAGTTTCCTTTGTCATACAGCCGCCGCAGTCCACGCCAAACGGTGCAAGGTCAGTCCCTTCTGCGCTTTTATCGTGATGCCGTAATGCCTGCCGATCTCCGCAAAGGTCTTGCCTATTGTGATACGCTCCTGATGTGTGACCGTCCGGACTTGCGGGAAATTGCGCTTGACCTTCTCGTACAGGTCAATGAAGCTGATAACGCAGACTTTTGTATGTCCCGAAAGCGTACTGCACATCTGTTCAAAGTATGATATATGGCGTTCAAGCGTGTAGGTGCTGTCAATGAATATCGGGTCATACCGCCAACCCACACACTTTACGCCGATTGCATTCGAGAGCTTGATGAAATCCTGCATGACCTTTTCTTTCGGCGGCACATTCGGCTCTACATCTCTGCCGTATGGCGTGATAGTAACGAACCAATACTGATGAAATGCTTTCAGATCATCAAGATGTTTCAGCATCGGTGCGGGGTTCTTGGTACAGAAAGCGATACAGTCCACAACATCGGGGTTCAGATCATAGCGTGTGATCCAGTCGGGACGATAAGGATTGCGCACCAACACAAAGCCTGCCCGTATCCT
Source organism: uncultured Clostridia bacterium (assembly GCA_947166515.1). Taxonomy (GTDB): domain Bacteria; phylum Bacillota; class Clostridia; order Oscillospirales; family Ruminococcaceae; genus Ruminiclostridium_E. Next base: position 2,643 of record CAMVEM010000148.1, read on the forward strand.
GTTCATAAACCATTCGGAATAAAATGCGGGAATATCCGTCCGCATACCTGTGTTGATTATCATACTCCTCACCGTCCTTTCTTTTTATTTTACCACATTCGGCGCAATTTTACAACAATCAATCCTCGTCAACGATGACCACACGCCCGTCACGGCGAGGCTTGCTTTGCGGGTAATCTCCCTCACAGTAACCGAGCAGAACAAAAGCACGAGCGATGAAGTTTTCGGGGATACCCCATTTTTTCAGCAGTTCACTGCCGAAATCGTTATCGAAAGTCTCCTCGGCTCTTGCTGTAATGCACGATGCGATACCAAGCTCGGTAGCTTCAAGAACCATATTCTCCGCACAGCAGAAAGCATCGGGAACTGCATACAGAAAATCCTTCGGTGTGAAGATAATGCAGACACAGTGCGCACCGTAAAAGCCGTTCTTGATATTTTTATCGTCTATCACGCTGGGCTGTTCCTTTGAAACAAATCCGCCGATGAGCCTTGAACGGTCAAACTTTGCGAGGTTGAGAATGCCTATCTGCTCCGCAAGCCGTTTGTTTCTGACGGCAACGATGATACTGCGCTGACCGCCGCCTGCATTTGGGGCATATTCTCCTGCCTCGATTATCTTCTGTAAGTCCTCAAGCGGTATCTGTTTGTCAGTGTATTTTCTGATCGAACGGCGATATTTCATCAGCTCTAACAATTCCATTCAGACAACCTCCTTCCAGCACTGCGGATCGGGTGCGTACATATTGCCCGTGTAGCCGAATGTCACGGCAGGACAACCTCTGCAATAGCCCCGAAGCTCACACTTACTGCATTTCTCAAATTTATCGAACTGTCTGTATTCCTCTAAGTCTGCACCGAGGAACAGTTCATACATTTGTGTATCGAACACGTTGCCGATCTTGCTTTCCATTCTGCGGCAGGCGTACACATCACCCGTGGGCAGTATCGTCATGTGACCTATTGCGCAGTGACAGCCGTCATATATCTTGTCGGGATCGCTGTTTTCGGGAATCTTGAAAAGCCCCTGTTCATAAAGATACAGCGTCCAGAGGTGGTCTTTGTACTGGAATGTGGTCTTGCAGCCGTTTGCTTTATGCTGCTGAAACCGTTTGTAGCACATATCGAGAAAATCACGGTAGCGAAGCGGCGGTATGTGGTATTCCTCCGACTTCTGACCGCTTGTTGGACAGTACCGCCCGAATGCGAACACATCGACATTCTTTTCAGCCACAAGGTCTATCATCCGCGGGAAATCGTCGATGTTCGCGCTTGATACGGTTGACATCACCGCGCACCACATTCCTGCATTCTTTATGCAGTCTATGGTTCTGAGCGTTTCGCGGAACGAGCCGGGCTTGCGGAACTTATCGTGCATTTTCTCCATGCCGTCCAGCGAAAGCTGATACTTGCGGCAGCCGAGATCGTGCAGCCGTTTGCACACATCGTCATTCAGGTGGAACGGGTTGCCGAGAATGCCCCAGTCAATGTGCTTTTCATGCAGCAACTCTGCCAGTTTCCAGAAGTCACGGTGCAGTATCGGGTCTCCGCCGGTGATGTAAAAACAGGGAGTCCGAGCGAGCCTATCGCACATATTCTCGCAACTCTCGACTACCTGCTTCATTTTCTCCCACGGCATTTCCGTGAGAGCCTTGCAGTTATCCTCAGCGAAAATATAACAGTGCTTGCACCGCTGGTCGCAGGTGTCGGTGATATGCCACTGAAAAGCAAAATACGGTTTCATCTCGGTGTCCTCCGTTCTATGTAAACGCTGTGCGTGATTTGTTACAGCACAGGCATACCGACGGTGAGCCGATATGCCTGACCTTGTGTATGAAGTTTAACGACTTACTTCTTGTCGGGATCAGCAGCACCGCAGGCAGAACCGCAAGCGGAGGGCTTAGGGTCTGCTGCGCCGCAAGCGGAGGGCTTGGGGTCTGCCGCGCCGCAAGCGGAGGGCTTGGGGTCTGCCGTTCCGCAAGCGCTGTTTGCGAAACCAAATTCTGCTACTCTTTTAAGCATTTCACTCATGATGAAATCCTCCTTGAAATTATTTCGGGTACTTTCCGTTCCCGTTGACTTAACTATACCACAATCCCCAAGCCCTGTGAAGTACGCACTTTTTTGTGGGATAGTTACAAAAAAGTAAGTATTGGATAACTGCGCGGAAAAGTCTTGAAAAAATTATTTAAATATGCTATAATATTCAAAAATGAATGTAACATTCAAATTTAAACTATTGGAGGATATTCGCCATGATAAAAAAAGAAGAACTGCCGGAATGCCCTGTGGCTACTACCGTACAGCTCATCGGAAATAAGTGGAAACTGCTGATACTGCGAAATCTGCTTGTCCGTCCGTGGCGGTTCAATGAGCTGATGAAGTCGCTCGAAGGCATCAGTCAGAAGGTCCTTACCGACAGCCTTCGCTCGATGGAATCCGACGGCATCATCACACGCACCGTTTATCCCGAAGTACCGCCGAGGGTGGAATATGCGCTCAGCGAGCTTGGAGAAAGTATGCGCCCGATACTTGACGCTATGCAGGCTTGGGGGACGGAATATAAGACCACATTGAATATAAAAGTAATCAGTAATTCTCAATGACAACACTCTCCGCATGGCTGATCTTTACTTTGATCCTGTTCTTATCAACAATCGTCACTTGTTCAATAGAGTGTCTTACAAACGCCTCGTCAAAGGTATCGAGCCTAAAGTCCGTATTCTCTATCTCATCAAGTATATCATGCACATTCGCGATGGATTCTGCGCACTCGCTAAGCCGCTCCTGCTCATCGGTGATCTCTTTGCTGACAGCGGACAGCTCGTCCGAAAGGCGTTTGAACTCGGCATCATACTTTGTGTAGTCGTTCTCCTTGAATGAACGGTCAAGCAGGTCGCCGATTTCTTTTCTGAGGTCAGCTTTCTTCTTTTCATGCTCGGTAAGCCGCTGTCCGTCAGGCAGGAGTACATTCTGTATGCTCTTGCGAAGAACGCTTTTTACATCATTTTCGACATCAAACGCTTGATTCATTGCGTCAATGACCGCTTGGTGAAGCCTGTCCTCATAGACAGTCGGCGAGCATTTGAAGAACTTCTTCCCGTTCTTCAAGCGGTTTACGCACCTCCATACAGGCACCTTGCCGCCGTTCTTGTCGTCCCATGTAATGCGGCGGTAAGCCGTTCCGCACTCGCCGCAGACTACCAGCCCCGTGAGCGCGTATTTCCCGCTGTACTTGCCTTTCTCGTCCACAGTCGAGGGTTTTCGGAGGCTCGTCCGACGCGCGATCTCGGTCTGTACGCGGTTGAATCTGCAAACGGGAAAGCTCTCTTTATCCTCAACAGGCATTTATATTTGTTCCTTTACACTGGTTTTCTATATATTTTCTAAAACTGCCGTTTCGTAAAACATAGTATAGATATTTTGGAAAGACATTTTCTTTAACAACTATTTTAGCACAAAAAGCACCGAAAACACAATTTAAATCCTTGTTAGATAATGCGACTTCCCCTACATGAGCTTTGCTACCGCTCGACATAGTAATCATAATATCGTTTTCATAAATGTATTGTTCTTGATTAACTATTGTATTCGGTACAAACACCAATTCGCCAAAATCAAAATTGCCGTCAACTATGTTATTAGCCCGTAATAAAGCAATATAGCTATCCTTTCTGGTTTTAGAAGCAATATCTTTCTTATATGAAACTCCTCTAACAATTACAGCTCTCTGACACGGCAGTAAAACGTGTTAGCCGATATGCCCATGACCGCTTCTGGCAGAAGCTCTCTGCATTGCGCTTCATCTGCCCGTGACATGCTCGGCCGCAGTTTCGCACAGATAACCGCTCAGCAGATCGGACAGTTCTTTTTTTCAGCATAGCACACCTCTGTTAATGATTTGACTGCATACCAGCATTCAAGAAAAAATCTGTCAGAATAGCAGTATATTCTTCGGGGATTTCGAGATTTGTTACATGACCTGCCTGCACCCTTACATATTGACCGTCTTGCAAAAGTGACATGGCTTTGTTTGCCATTTTCTCAGACATGGCACCGTTTAGTGTGCCGTCCTCCATAAAAGAGGTATCTGCCTGTATCAGCAACACGGGACACTCTATCTTCTGCAAAGCCTCAGCGTGGTCAAAGCCCTCGTTCCATGTTCCTTCATAGAACGCTGCGCCAAATTTAGGATCATACATATCAAGCCCACGGAGCATTTCCTGCACGGATGCGGGCATAAACGCAAGCTCCAATTCCTCGTCCCTATGAAACAGTCTGTAATACGAGATCATCGCTTTGATCGCAGGCTGCGCCCCTTTTCCTACATAGTTCTCAAAGAACGCAGTAGAGTTATTCACCCAGTACATCAGAAAATCATTGTCATATCCTTCATTTACCGCTTTTTCACTTGTGGTGAACGAACGGTATGCGATCGTTTCCTTTATCTCCGGGTATTCCGAGGAAAACAACGGAGGATCTTCCAGAACGGCAGCCATGATCATTTCGGGATCGTTTGCAGCAAGCCATGTTGTCAGAAGTCCTCCGGAAGAATTACCGCTGATAAAGACAGGTTCACCGACCACCTCACGGATAAATGTGTCGAGAGAGCCGCCTATGTTATCGGCATTCATGGTAAAATCATCAGGACAGACAGTTTTTCCGTGTCCGGGATAATCTATCGCATAAACATGAAAATGCTCGGAAAGTGCAGGGAGCACTTTGCTGTAAGTGTACCAGTCCAGAAGCTGTGCATGAAGCAGGACAAGCGGTTGTCCGTTATCCGGTCCTTCTGCATAGTTATATTGCACACCGTTCACATCGGCCTGCTTTTCAACAATTCCGGCTTGTTCAAGCTTTTTATGCTCAGGATTCCGATAGGTCGCAATATAGACCGCAATGACGATGACCGATAGCAAAAGCAGTATCAGGAAACCGATCACGCATCTTTTTATGATTTTTTTCCTCATAAGTTACTTCTCCATTATTTTTGTAACATATCAAACACACGGTTCTTTTCAAAATCACCGATGATCGCTTTCGGCAGAAGCTCCCTGCACTTTGCTTCATCTGCCCATACATAAGCCTGATGCTCAAAGCTGACCGTGACATTCTCGGTCGCAGTTTCGCACAGATAAACGATCA
>CAMVEM010000149.1 GCA_947166515.1 uncultured Clostridia bacterium
ACACGACGCTCTTCCGATCTGGCTTTACAGTATCCTTCTCCAAACCGAGCCCTTCTCCCGAGTAGGCAGATGAAAGCCCCTCCACCGCACATAATGTGCCTGCAAAGACCTCATCTGCGGTCGTGTATTTAGCTCCCGAATACACACGTATCCTGTCGGCTTTTTCAGAAGTGTGTTCATGTCCGCATTCGACAACTGACTTGACTTTCAGACTGCCTCCGGTTATCTTCATGTGAACAAGTCTTGTGCCATCGTTCGAAGATATCTTATATACGCGAGCTCCGAAGCTCTTTTGCCGCTCGGGTTCTGCAGTATATCGCTCAAGTATGTCTATAAGCCTGTCAATACCTGTTAGCTTCAACGCAGACCCTGATATACACGGGAAAATGTCTCTGTTCATAACAGCTTTTACGAGCGAACAGTCTGAAATACTGCCATTTTCAAGGTATTCTTCCATAAGAGACTCGGAACACAGTGCAGCATTCTCATCGATAACCGCTTTATCCGCAGAAAAGTCAATGACAGCATTGCCTGCAAAACCTGAAAACTCCGAAATGTGATGATCGATACCATAATGTGAGATATCGGATTTGTTTATAAATATGAAAACCGGTACATTATACCGTCGCAGAAGCTCCCACAAAGTCTCGGTATGGCTCTGTATTCCCTCGGTACCGTTAATGACAAGAATTGCCGCATCAAGTACGGAAAATGTCCGCTCGGTCTCTGCAGAAAAGTCCACGTGTCCAGGTGTATCCAACAATGTAAACTCGGCATCATTTAGCTTCATTACAGCCTGTTTTGAGAATACGGTTATTCCTCTGCTCTTTTCTATCGAATGAGTATCAAGAAACGCATCGCCGTGATCAACACGACCCAGCTTTCTGATATTTCCGCTCGTGTACAACATCGCCTCGGCAAGTGTAGTCTTTCCCGAGTCAACGTGAGCGGTCATGCCGATCACAAGCCGCTTCATAGCTGTCAACCGACTGTGGGCGCAAGCCTGCATGCGCGGTCATACAGCATATCCTGTGCAGATATAGGTTTGTCTGCTCCCGGAAAACGACGTACATAACTACCATCCGGTTTCATGTCACGCGCCTGGACATTATCCGTTCTAAGCAGCTCAAATATTCCTTCGAGCTGCATTTTCAGTTCTTCCGAATATACCGGCAGAGCTACTTCAACGCGGCGCAGTGTGTTTCTTGTCATCCAATCCGCACTTGAGATGTAATAATCCGCATCTTTGCCGTCACCGAAAATGTATATACGAGAGTGTTCAAGGTAACGCCCGACAATACTTATGACACTGATGTTTTCCGAGAAACCCTCCACACCGGGTCTTAAGCAGCATATACCGCGAACGACCATTTCTATCTTTACACCTGATCTGCTCGCGTCAATAAGCTTATCCATAAGTACCTTGTCCGTAAGACTATTAAGCTTCAGACGTATATGTCCGTTTCCTCCATTATTCTGCCTTGCTATCTCACGGTCAATAAGTGTTATTAACTTATTCTGCAGGCAATGCGGTGCAACGAGTAATCTCTGGGTATGGTCTACAGTCTCGCCGAGAGTCAGTGCCTTGAATACCGCCGCAGCTTCATGTCCGATGGCGGGATCAGCTGTCATTACAGAGAGATCTGTATAGAAACGGCTCGTTTTCTCGTTATAGTTTCCGGTTCCTATCTGAGTAATGTATTTTATCTCGTCATCCTTTTTACGGAGTATCAGGCATAGTTTACTGTGTACCTTCAGACCATCAAGACCGTATATAACATGGCAGCCCGCACGTTCGAGCCTGCGACTCCATTCGATGTTGTTTTCCTCATCAAAACGGGCTTTGAGTTCAACAAGAACGTCCACTTGCTTACCGTTTTCAGCGGCTTCAACAAGGCTTTCGACAACCTTACTGTCGCTGGCGAGACGGTAAAGCGTCATTTTTATGGAGATAACGCTTGGGTCGTGAGCTGCCTCATTAAGCATCAGCAGAAAGGGGCGTATGCTCTGATAGGGGTAGTGAAGCATTTTGTCGCCTTCCTCTATCTGATCGAGTATCGGACGTGATTCGTTGAAATCCGGAGATTTCTTCGGATGTCTCGGTGCATAGAAAAGCTCCGAACGGCTGCGAAGCTGATCGCAGATACCGGAAAAGAAAGATACATCAAGCGGGGTGTCATACAGGAATACCATACTGCTGTCGAGCTTTATCTGATCACATACTTTCTTGACAGTATCGTGTTCGATGTCTCCCGTTACTTCTATACGTACCGGACAAAGCTTCTTGCGAAGCTTGATGACTTCTGCCATGTGATCGCGATAATTGAGATCCTCGTCATAAATGTTGTCAGCGTCAATGTCAGCGTTTCTGGTAATTCGTGAAAGAGCCGAATACTTGACTTTGTACCCGCTGAATATCAACGGAAGATAGTGAAGTATAAGCTCCTCCGCCAACAGGAAACACCCCTTGCGATCCGGAATAGGTATAAGCCGAGGAAAAGCGCTGCTGCAGCACGGAACGATACCTATCTTTGTCTTTTCCTTTTCTTTGTCCTTGTCGTTTTTACCGCCTTTTGCGTTAAGCGAGGCTATTGCGTATATCTCCTTGTTCTGCAGGAATGGGAAAGACTGCTTCTTACCCACAACGAACGTGGACAGAAGCGGCATATAATCCTCCTTGAAGAGTGAACGCAGGTATTTTTCCGATTTTTCGCTGATATTGGAAAAATCGATCAGAGTAATGCCCTGATCTTCAAGTTTGGCGATAAGAGCACGGTATGTTTCGTCTCGTCTGCGGCATAATTCACGCACACGGTCGGCTGCTGCCCTGATCTGCTCGGCACAGGTCATTTTCGTCTTATTCTCACGGCTTTCACTGTCAAGCAACATCTGGTCATGGAGGCTTCCGATCCTTACCATGAAAAATTCATCGAGATTACTCTGGAAAATAGACAGGAAATTAAGTCTTTCACAGAGAGGAACCCGCTCGTCCTCTGCCTCTTCGAGAACTCTTTCGTTAAATCTGATCCATGAAAGCTCTCTGTTTTCAAAGCATAAATTTTCCATATCCGACCCTCTCGTTTCGTGGTTATTCTTAATTATAATTGTATATCTTTATTACCGATTTGTCAAGACAGTATGTTAATTTTAATCGATTTTATTTGTTGATAGTACACAAATATTTTTGACATATGTGGCGTTATATTGACTTTTTGTCAGGCGTATAGTATAATACATAAGAATATAGGCGAATTCTGCAAAAAAAGGTGGTGATTATTTGAGCATTATCAGCATAGTATCTTTCGATCTCTGCGCATTTGTCATATTCTCATTCATTCTTGCAGCAAGCATATTCAGAAGGATGACTCACGGAAGAACCAATATATGTTTTATAATCATCACACTGCTTTGTCTGATAGACTGTATCTTTGATATCTTTTCTGTAGTGTTCGATTATATTGCCAGTCCGTCAAATGAAGTCCTGCAGTTCGCGATGCATTCTTTTTATCTGCTGTTTCATAACATGATCGCGCCGATCTACTTTGTATATGTAGTCGCACAAACAGACACATTCCACCTTTTCGGGAAAAACCGTGCAGAGATGTATTTCTTCGGTTTCCCATCGATCATTTTCACTTTAGCGTTCATTTTTAACTGTTTTAACCGTATGATATTCTCTATAGAGGACGGAGTTTACAAGCGAGGTCCAATATTTTCCATTTTCTATTTTATCGCTGTTTTGTTCGGAATTTTGTGTATAATCTATCTGCTGTTGTACAGAAAGCTATTTACCAAAACAAAGCTCGTATCTATGATCAGCGCATTTCCTCTGTTACTCTGTGCTGTGTTGATCCAGTTCCTTGACCGAAGTGTACGTATTGAGATGTTTGCACTTTCGTTAAGCCTTTTGTTCATTTCTACGTTTATACAGCGCCCCGAAGCGATCATAGATTTCAATACGGGTATCTACAAATTCAATGCTTACGCACATGATATGAAGCAGAATTTTTCTAACCGTAAGCCTGTAGATGTAATTCTTATAAACATAGCGAATTTTCTGCAAATAAAAGAGATATTGAGTTATGACTCTGCCAACGATCTTTTACGTCTCGTAGCCGAGCAGATACAGTCGATAACAAAACAGTCTCGCCTGGATGCTGATCTGTATTATCTCGACAACGGAAGATTTCGTATCGTAGTCAACTACACTGACCACGAAAAGACCGAGTATACCGCTGAAACCATCAATGCTTCACTCAAGCCCAAAGTTCCGTTAAACGGAATGGAGTTTAACCTTATTGCTTTTGTTTGTATCGCTAAATGTCCCACAGAGATATCGGATTTCAACACTATTATTGAGTTTGGCAAAGATCTTTCGACAAAATTCCAGTTTACCGGGAAAGTACTGCACGCAGGCGAGCTCCTTGACCGTAGCAGATACGATCTTATGGGAGAGCTTGACAAGATAGTGTCCGATGCAGTGCTCAACAAGAAATTTGAAGTATTCTATCAGCCAATCTACAATATTGCAGAAGGAAAATTCCGTTCAGCCGAAGCACTTGTACGACTCTATAACGATAAATACGGGTTCATTTCTCCGGAGCTCTTCATTCCGCTTACTGAAAAAACGGGAACTATCCACAAGGTAGGCATGTACGTATTCGAAGATGTGTGCCGTTTCATCGCGAGTGATGAATTCAAAGATCTTGGACTTGAATACATCGAAGTCAATCTATCGATCGTACAGTGTATGCAGGGCGGACTGGCGGGCGATCTTATCTCCATTATGAAAAAATATGGAGTCTCTCCGGATCAGATCAATCTCGAGATAACTGAATCGGCTGACTCACATACGCAGAACATTATTGCTGAAAACCTCACATCCCTGCTCAATGCCGGAATTACATTCTCGCTTGACGACTTTGGTACCGGCTATTCCAATATGCAGCGTATGGCTTCTCTTCCGTTGAAGATCGTAAAGCTTGATAAAACCTTCGCAAACTTTGACTCAAATCCGAGACTTATGATAGTGCTCCAGAACACTGTAAAGATGCTCAAGGATATGGAGATGGAAATTGTAGTTGAGGGCGTTGAGACAAAAGAGCTTGTTGATCGCTTCACTACTCTTCAATGTGAATATATTCAAGGGTACTTCTATTCCCGCCCCATACCTAAAGACCAGTTCATTGAGTTTATAAAGCAATCGTTGCAGCCTAAAAATGAATAATCTCACACATATATAAAAATCACATCAGTTTTCAACCGATGTGGTTTTTATGTTTTTGCCATTTTTCAACAAATAATTTTGTTAATATTAACAAAAATGAATAATTACGCTTGAATATTATATAAAAGTATGTTATATTTAATGTAGGTTATTATATTAATAACCGTGATTTGTGTTTTGAAAAGGCAACATCTGATCACCTGCCGCAGCATCCGGGATGCTGAAAGGCGATTTACGGATCAACGGAAACTGATCACTTCCGTTCCGTACATAATCCACCCTAAAGCATTGAAGAGCTGCGACAGGCTCGGAAGCTGCCGAAACCAAGGGAGGGATATGAATGACTTTGGACGCATTAAGACTAAACAATAGCATTTCGATCTATAGAAATGCAGCCATTTCATATCTCAAAGTGTCGGAAGACGCAAAAAAACTCGGTCTCAAGGAAGAACAGACCATTCAAAAAAATGAAAGCCGTTATGATCTTGACGGAACACTCAAGGAAGAGCATTTGCCCATCGGTTCTTTGGAAAAAGCAAAGAAAAAAGAGGAAGAAGCTGAAAAGTACGGTTTGATCTCCGATAAGGATAAAACCGAAAAATCAGAAAAAACCGAAGGAAATATTCTCGACAAAGACGTTCACGACAAGGAAAAAGACGATGAAAAAGGTCTTTTCAGCAAGAAAAAGGACGGCTTTGAAAAAGATCCTCCGAATTGTGAGTGTGAGACTTGCCGTAAAAGGCGATATCAGGATGATTCGGATGATTCGATGGTCTCGTTCCAGACTCCAACCACTATGACTCCAAATCAAGCCAGAGGCAAGGTCATGAGTCATGAACTTGAACATGTCCGCAGAGAAGGTATCAAAGCAAGACAGGAAGGTAAACAGATAGTTTCACAGACTGTCCAGATCAAAACAGATACCTGCGAAGAATGTGGAAGAATATATGTTTCAGGTGGGTTGACAAGAACCGTGACGCGAAGCGACATGAGAGATTTCCATCAGTCTTTTATGGTAGGATTTGACGGTATCGGTTACGATGGCACCAATATCGATACTGAAATTGAAAGAAACATAAGCTGAATAGGAAAAGATTATAACGGTGGTATCTCATATATCCGCCGTTTTTCTTTTGTGTTTAAACAATATTTTTTAAAAAGGGCTTGACTTATATCTAAAAATGTGTTAAAATATATAAGCAATCGAGTTACGGCTCGTAAAATGTGCTTTGGAGTGGTGTCCGAGTGGTTTATGGAGCCGGTCTTGAAAACCGGTGATCCCGCAAGGGACCGTGGGTTCGAATCCCACCCTCTCCGCCAGCCTTTGGCTTTTATTAATATTTTTGGTTCAACACTTGCAGAAATACCCAAGTGGTGAAGGGGCTCCCCTGCTAAGGGAGTAGGTCGGGAAACCGGCGCGAGGGTTCAAATCCCTCTTTCTGCGCCAGACGTATTAATTTGAAATGACCGGATAGCAAAATGCTATCCGGTCATTTTTTTCTGATATAAACGCCACTACTACAGGTTACAGTTAACTGAAATAAAACTTTGTTGTGACAGAGATTTAGTCTATTTTTCCTCAATAGGAGTAACATTGCGTATAAATCCGCTGTTTCTGTATATTTTGACCGTGGTATCGGAATTGACAGGCATGACCTCTTCAAGCAGCTTATACAGATAATAGCCTGCTTGTGCGCTGACAACCGTCTGCCCATTATAAGTAAAGCGGGCGGTATATTCGGTACGCTTTCCCATAGAAAACAGCCGGCAATGCTCCGATTTTTCAAGAATACAGCCATTTACGAGAAATTCGTCATACAAGTCCTCGTCAAGATCCCTGACACATTGCCCGGCAATAACGATATCCGGAAACGGCGAATTTATATTGTTTATTACGTATTGCTCATCAAGCGCAGGCTTGCCGGATATAAGATAAAATAACGCCGGAAGAACAATAAGAAATATAATGCTCCTTATGAGTCTCGGTGTGTCAGATGCTTTCCTGCTTTTCATCACATCGGACAAAAACGAAACAAAAAAATAGCCGAATATGAACAAAGAACGGAATTCATCTATAACGATATGTAGCACGAGTTTTTGAAGTCCGTTTTCGCCGAACATCTTTACGTCCGTTTTCAGCCATATCTGAACAAATCCGAGAATGATCCATATCACAAATACAGCGACATATATCCATACTCTTTTTCTTGCGATTTTCATTTTAACCTCCTTGGTTGATTTCTATTTGGAGACTCTGTCCCCAACCACCGTTAACAACGTGATTATAGTGGCTAACGCCGACACTCGACCCGCACAGACTCAAGGCGCTTGACACAAAGCGATTAGCGTAAATGTCAACCCAATAATGTCACATAGCGAAAATGAAAAAAACGTCTGCTAATGAAAAGTAGCAGACGGTTTAATTGACGCTATGCGTCTGGAGCGGATTACGAGGCTCGAACTCGCTACCTCCACCTTGGCAAGGTGGCGCTC
>CAMVEM010000150.1 GCA_947166515.1 uncultured Clostridia bacterium
GGGATTCATCTCACCAAGACCTTTATAGCGCTGAACATCGACTTTCGCGTCCTTCTCGCCCGAAAGCTCGCTGATATAAGCGTCTCTCTCCTCGTCCGAGAACGCATATCTCACCTGCTTGCCCCTCGAAACCTTGAACAGCGGCGGCTGTGCGAGATAAACGTGACCTTCCTCGATAAGCGGCCTCATAAAGCGGAAGAAGAACGTCAGCAGCAGCGTGCGGATATGCGCGCCGTCCACATCGGCATCGGCCATTACAACGATCCTGCCGTAGCGCAGTTTCGTAATGTCAAAATCCTCGCCTATTCCCGTGCCGAGAGCCTTCACCACCGGCAGCAGCTTGTCATTATTATACACCTTATCAGCTCTTGCCTTTTCAACGTTGAGCATCTTTCCCCACAGCGGAAGTATCGCCTGGAAAGCGCTGTTTCTGCCCTGCTTTGCAGAACCGCCCGCGGAATCTCCCTCGACGATGTATATCTCGGTGCGCGTCGTGTCCTTCTCATAACAGTCAGAGAGCTTTCCGGGAAGTCCCGCACCGTCAGCGGCGGACTTTCTCTTCGCTTCCATAGCTCTTTTCGCGGCATCGCGTGCAGCCTGCGAATTTATCGCCTTTGTGACGATTATATTAGCGGTGTCGGGGTGTTCCTCGAAATAATATGTGAGCTTTTCGGTGATTATCTTATATACGGCGGGCGCGACCTCGGGATTTCCGAGCTTGCCCTTTGTCTGTCCTTCAAACTCGCACTCCGGCAGTTTGACGGAAATTACTGCGTTGATAGCCTCGCGTATCGCCTCGCCGGAGATAGCGACGAACTCTTTCTTTTCCTCGTCGTCCTTCTTCTTTGCGGAAGCCTTCTTCGGCTTCTTCTGGGCAGCCTGCTGCTCCTGATACGCTTTGACGAAGTCGTTGACGACCTTGTTGAGCGCTTTCTTGAACGCTGTCTCATGCGTACCGCCGTCGATAGTGTGAATATTGTTCGCAAATGAGCGGAAAGCCTCGCTGTTGAAGTCGGTGTTGTACTGGAATGCTGCTTCTACGGTTATATCATCGACCACGCCGTTCAGATAGATGACGTCGGGGTGGAGCCTGTCCGCGCCGCGCATATCCTGGAGCCATTCGACATAGCTTATGATACCGCCCTCATAGCGCAGCGATTCGCCCTGAATGTTGTCGGGATCGCGCGTATCTGTGAGATTTATGAGCAGTCCGCCGTTCAGAAACGCCTGTTCTCTCATTCTGTCGAGCAGCGTCTCATAGCTGAACACTGTCTCGTGAAATATCGTTCCGTCGGGCTTGAAACGGACTTTTGTTCCCGTTTTGTCGGTCTTTCCTACTACTTTCATCGGTTCGTCGTACTTACCGCGTTCAAAGCGCTGATAATGAACTTCCTTGCCGTCATAGACCGTAAGTTCGAGCCATTCAGACAGAGCGTTTACTACGGAAGCGCCGACGCCGTGCAGACCGCCGGATACCTTATATCCGCCGCCGCCGAATTTTCCGCCCGCGTGGAGAATGGTATAAACAACAGTAGCCGCCGAGATGCCCTCTTTGGGGTGTATTCCCGTCGGTATGCCGCGCCCGTTGTCGGACACCTCAATGACGTCCCCGGGCAGTATTTTAACGTTGATCTCGGTGCAGTATCCTGCAAGAGCCTCGTCGATAGCATTATCGACGATCTCATAAACGAGGTGATGCAGACCGCTCGGTCCTGTGGAGCCAATGTACATTCCGGGGCGCTTGCGTACCGCTTCGAGCCCCTCAAGTATCTGTATGTCGTCTGCGCCGTAATTGTGATCTGTTACTTTTGTATTATCGTCCATTTTCAGAACATCCCTTATATTATAAATAGTATAAATTATTATATCACATTTTCTAAAAGAATGCAAGCTTTTTTTGATATTTTTGCACAGAGAAAAGGGTACCCACCCCCAACCCCCTCCCCCAAGGGGAGGGGCTATTTTATTTTTCTATGTGGGGAGCAGAGCTCCCCACACCCCTCCTGTTTTTGGCGCCCCGCACTCCTCCTGCTTTCAGTGCCCTCGCACTCCTCCTGTTTTTGGCTCCACGCAAAAGGGGCTTGGGGGACGAAGTCCCCAAATAAAAAACAGAGCCCCCTCCCTTTAGAGAAGGGGACAGGGGTAGGACTGGTGCTTCGCGGAAAGTCGGTTTTTGTCGAACAATTTATTAAAAAAGCACTTGAAATCACACTCCGCCTATGCTATAATGTAACTACCACGCAACAGAATACCATCAAAAGCGAAAAACGGCATATCCTTTTTTTCGTTATTTTTTGACAATTCCTTTTTATTGTATTTTTTTCTTTACCCCCACACTTAATACAGGCAAAAATGTTTGCGGTTAAAGTGTGGGTGGAAAAGACAAAGCCTTTCGGGGTGTGCTTATTTCGCCGGTATGTCTGTTGCGTGGTAACTTCAGATAACAGCAAACATTTTTCGGGCGTGCAGCTTCGGCTGCGCGCCCTTTTGCCGTGCCAAAAATACCCGGCGTATTTTGTTGAGTTTGGCGGTTGACATTTGCTTTAAAATGTAATATGATTTAATAGAATAGGCGTATTGTACAATTAACGCACAGTCGCCGCAATACCAAAGGAGGCGGGTCTATGGATAATTCGATCGCGGCTATACTCGAAATGGACAAAAAGGCAAGAGAAACTTACAATGCCGCTTCGGAAAAGGCGGAAAAGATACTCGCCGACGCAAAACAGGCCGTAGAAGATCTCAGAAACGGGACCGGAAAGGACGCCGCAGAGCGCATCGCGGCTCTCGAAGCAAGAAAGAAAGAGCTGAAAGCCGATTCCGACAGCAAGATCGCAGTGTTTGAAAAAGAAGCGGACGAAAAATGCCGCACTTTCGACGATCTTATGGCTAAAAACAAAGCGGAATGGAAAAAAGAGATACTCGACCGCATACTGAGCGTGTAAATCTTCACTTTCAGATAAAAAAAGGGGGTGTGCGGCGGAATGGCTAACAATGCGATAACCGCAAAGGCGAGAGCTGTCCACGGAAAGTTCCTGACAAGGGACGACTATACAAATCTGCTGCACAGAGGCTCGATACCGGCTGCGGTGGCATTTCTGAAAACAAAGCCTATGTACAGAAAGGCTTTCATAGACGCGGACGAGACGGCGATACGCCGTCGTCAGGCCGAGGAAATAATCAAAAAGAACGTTTTCGACAACTATATACGAATATCCGGCTTCTCATCGTCCGGCAAGGACGGGATAATGAGCTTCCTTGCAAGACAGCTCGAAGCCGAGCAGCTGATAAAGGCGGTATCCGCAGTCACACAGGGCACACAGAGCGGATTTGTCACGGCTTTTCCGGATCATATCTCGGAATATGTCTGCTACGACCCGTTAAAGCTCGCAGAAGCAAAGGATCTTGCGGAACTCTCCGGCCTGCTGACCGGGACGATGTACCACAAGCCGCTGAAAGAGCTTATGACAGCGCCGGACCCGGACGTCAACAAGATCATCACAACTATAAACGTCTGCTACATCAAGTGGGCGTTTGAGCAGACAGACAAGTCGGTTAAAGGCAAAACGCGCGAAGACGTCAAAAACTTCTTCCTGCGCAAGATCGACGCGGACAATCTGCTGATGTGTTATCGCATGATAAGGTCTTTCGGGTACGATCCTGACAGAATAAACGAGCTTATGATACCCTATCACAGAAAGCTGAAACCAAAGGACATAGACGCGGCGCTGAAAATGATAGATCCGGTATCGGCGCTGAGAGACCTCTTCGTGAAGACCCGTATCGCGACAAAACGCGTGTCGGATATTCCGGAGATAAACGTGGGGCTCGAAGATCACAAATATTTCCGGCACAGACTGGCCGTGAGCACGAACGAGATAGAGTCGCTGTACGCGCTGATGATGCTTTTCAGGGACGAGAGCACGAACCTGTGCAGGATAATCGAGGGCATTCGCTACGGACTTCCGCCGGAAGAAACAGAAAAGTATCTGATAATTTAGACTTTCTTTCAACGCAGAGACTTATGACTTACAGCGCGAAGCGAGTCGCTTTCGCTTCCTTTCGCGTCCGAAAGGAAGCAGGGTGCGGGACGGAGTCCCGCTCTCAAGCGTAAGCGCTTCTCTCAAGCGTAAGCGCTTCTCTCAAGCGTAAGCGATTAAAAATTCTTGAAAGGACAGCATATATGGCAATAGAAAAAGTATCGCTTGTCAACATAGAGGGCGGTCTGAAAAAAATCAACAAGACGCTCATGAAATGCTGTGAAAGCGGGATATTCCACATGAACCCGCCGCCGGATACGTCACGCTCCGCGGCGCAGGCAAAGATACTGCGCGACAAGGGCGTTTACGAGCGCATGATAAAGCGCACCGAGACGCTCGCGGATAAGCTCGGGATAAAGCTTGACCCGAAAGCGACGTACGATGACATAGAATATACGGTGAGCGTTGACTTCAAGAACTATCTTGACGGGATAGATAAACAGCAGGCGGAATGCTCCGCGAAGATAATGGAGCTCAACAACTCGCTGCGCACGCAGGGCGGTCTGTATAACATACTTACCCACCTGACCGGCTTCGACGCAGACTTCTCGGAACTGTTCGGGTGCAGATACGCGAAGATAAGATTCGGACGGATACCGAACGGAAGCATACGCAAGCTTGCATATTACAGCGAAAAGACGTTCTTCTTCTACACGTTCAGACAAAGCCAGAGCTACACATGGTGCCTGTACATAACCTCGACTGAAGAAGTAAGCAGCGTTGACTATACGTTCAATGAGCTCGGGTTCGAACGCACAAGGCTCCCGGATTATCTGAAAGGCAATTCTGCGGAATGTGTCGCCATGCTGCTCGACAGAATGGTCGATGACCTTGAACAAAAGGTGAAGCTTGAGGACAAGATCGCCGAGATTGCCGCAAGAGAGTCGAAAAAGCTCTCAAAGGTATATGCAAAGCTGATCTCGCTGAATAACAGCTACGAACTGAGAACAAATGTTACCGTCATAAACGCGCGGTTCTACTTCTCGGGATATGTTCCGGCAAAAGAAGCCAGGAAATTCGCGGAAACGAAAAAGTCGGTCGGGGACGTAAACGTTACGTTCCGTGACCCGGAACCGGACGAGCCTGCCCCGGTAAGGCTGAAAAACTGCTGGTTGTTCCGCCCGTTCGAGATGTTCGTAAAAATGTACGGGCTTCCGAACGCAAACGGCATAGACCCCACCCCGCTGGTGGCGATCACATATATGCTGCTATACGGAATGATGTTCGGCGATGTCGGCCAGGGACTGTGCATTTTCGTTATCGGACTGCTGCTGACTAAGTTCACTAAGCTCGGTCTTGCGCCGATAATCACGAGGATAGGACTTTCAAGCGCGGCATTCGGAGTGTTGTACGGCTCGGTATTCGGAAGCGAGAAACTGATAGAACCGTTCTTCAAGCTCCCGGCGATATATTCGCTGCTGAGCTACGATCACCCGCCGGAAAACGTGTTCGAGGCCTCGACGCTCATACTGATAATGGCGCTGATAGTCGGCGTTATGATGATACTGATGACGATGATAATCAACATTATCGTCAGCCTGAAAATAAAGGACTATGCGTCCGGCATCTTCGGAGCGAGCGGAATATGCGGATTTGTTCTTTACGCGTCGATCGTTGCCGGACTCGGCCTAAATTTCGCGCTCGGCATAGATGTAATGAATATCGCCTATGTGCTGGGACTCATAGTTCTGCCGCTGCTTCTGATATTCCTGAAAGAACCGATACTTGAACACTTCTGCAAGGACAGGAGCAATGAAAGACAGAACGGCGGAAACGTAGATACCGGCCTCAAGGCGAGACTCGCCGCGATCAACGAAGAGGAAGGCGCTTCAAATGAGCCGAAGAAGAAATCGGTCGGCAACATCATAATCGAAGGCTTCATCGACCTCTTTGAGACCTGCCTCACATACGTCACGAACACTATGTCGTTCCTGCGTATAGGCGGATTCGTACTGAGCCACGGCGGACTGATGCTGGTATTCAGCATTATCGCCAATATGTTCGACGGCGTGGGAAGCATCATAGTCCTGGTTATCGGAAACATCTTCGTTACCGGATTTGAAGGCTTTATCGTTGGTATCCAGGTGCTGCGTCTCGAATTCTACGAGCTGTTCAGCAGATTCTTCAAGGGCGGCGGAGTGCCGTTCAAGCCCGCATCAATAAGCTCTGACGCAGCATGATGACGCTGCTTCAATAAAACACGGAGGAAAAAACAATGTTACTGTATTTATTACCGCTTTTTGCACTTGCTATGATAATCATACCGCTGGTCGTTGCGATCAGAAAGGCTAAGGCGGGCATCAAGGTCAACCGTAAGCGTACTATCCTGCTCAACAGCGGAATGTTCATCGGAACAATGATCCTCATGACGATATTCATGCCTATAATCGCGTCCGCGGAAGGCGCTGCAGAAGGTGCCGTCCAGGCTACTGAGGCTGTTATGACAGTCGGCTACGGAATGAAGTATCTTGCGGCAGCTCTTCCTACGGGACTTGCAACGATCGGTACCGGTATCGCGGTCGGAAATGCGGCGTCGGCAGCTATCGGAGCAACCAGCGAGGACGAGAAGAACTTCTCGAAGGCTCTTATCTTCGTTGCGCTCGGCGAGGGTGTCGCTATTTACGGTATCCTTGTTTCGATACTTATACTCAACGGCTGAGGTGGGCACATAATGAAGTGCTTTCTTATAAGCGACAACGCCGATACGCTGATGGGCATGAGGCTTGCCGGAATAGACGGCGTGCTCGTGCTTAAGCCGGAAGATGTTATCAGCGCGCTTGACAAAGCCGCCGCCGATAACAACACAGCGGTGATATTCGTCACAAAGAAGCTCACCGATATGTGCAGGGACGAGATATCCGAGCGAAAACTCACCCTGCGCAGACCTCTTATAGTGGAGATACCCGACCGCCACGGCGATTCACACATCTCCGAAACGCTCAGCCGCTATGTGAGCGATGCCGTCGGAATGAAGATCTAAGGAGCTGCGATATGTCAGAAAATAACAGCCTAAAGCTCGAAAAACTCAGGCAGCAGATCGAAAACGCTGCCGTAGCCGAAGCAAAACGCATCACCGATAATGCCGAAAAACAGGCAAAATCCATTATCGACGAAGAACTTGAGCGTGCGAAAAAGGAAGAAAACACCGTTACTCTCGCCAAAACCTCAAAGCTCGAAAACGACGAGAGAAAGCGCGTCTCCGAAAGCCGCTACGCAGCCGACAGAAAGGTGCTCCTGCACCGCAATGCGGTAGTTGACGGACTTTTCGATGACATAAAGACCGAACTCGCGGAGTTCACAGCTTCGGATAAGTATAAGAAACATCTTGAAAAGTGCGCGGAAAAAGCTGACAGCGAGCAGAAGCTCGGTGACGGCGTGCTCGCCTATTGCCGCAAGCGCGATATGGAAGCTGCGGAGAGCGTCCTCGCAAAATATGGCATAAAGCCCGAATTCGACAGGAATATCCTGCTCGGCGGACTGCTGTTCAAATATCCCGACAAGGGTATATTCATCGACCTCACCCTCGATTCGGTCTTTGAATCTGAGCGCGAAGCCTTCTCCTCACGCTCCGAAATGCAGCTCTGAGATTTTTGTCGCTTACGCTCGAGACTGGGAAAGAAAGAGGAAGGGAACCCCCTTTCTCGCGGAGAAAGGAGTTTCCCTCCCTCTC
>CAMVEM010000151.1 GCA_947166515.1 uncultured Clostridia bacterium
ACGTGGTCGCCCTTCTTCACACCCATCGCAACGAGCGCGCTCGCGAAGTTGTCAACATCGTCGCGGAACTCCGGATATGTTCTTGTATAGTCAAGCTCGGTATAGCGGAAAGCGTACTGGTTCGGGAATTCCTCGCACATTCTGTCGAGGATATCCGGGAATGTGTAGTCGATGAGTCTTTCCTTCGGCCATACATATTTGCCGGTCTTTGCGATGTTGTCCTGGAGCGTGTGCTTGTGGTGAACATGGTAGGGCTTCATATAGTTTGCAAAATGCGGGATAACTATACCTGCGTCGCAGAGATCTCTTGCCCAGCGCTTTACCCATTCAAGCGTGATATAGCCGTTGTAGTTGATGCTCTGGAGAGCTTTCAGCATATCCGATATCGGCATATCTCCCTCGCCCATGAGCTTATATTCGGGCTTGTCGCCGTGCATCACGCTGTCCTTGATGTGGGTATATTTGATATGCTCGCCTAAATTTGCGACTGTTTGTTCGGGGGATTCGCCTCCGAAGCGGTAGGGGTGGTGGAGATCCCACAGCGCGCCTACCTTGCGGCTTCCGACTCTTTCGAGCACATTTGCGAGTCTCTTTGTATCGCAGTAATCGCCGTTTGTTTCAACGAGAAGCGTTACGTTGTATTCCTCTGCTTTTGCTGCAAGTTCCTTGAGCTCGGAAACGATGAAATCATCGTCAACGAGACCGGACGGAGCAAGACCGTCGTCTGCGAGCACGCGGACAAATGAAGTGCCTGTTTTGCTTGCAAGCGTCATATACTCAATGATCTCCTGCTTGTTTTCAGCTGACTTTTCCTTGAATCTGAGCGTCGCGCCGGACGAGAAGCATGAGATCTCCACGCCTATCTGATTAAGCTTTTTGATGGTTGCGGGGAGCTGCTTGTCGGTGAAAGGCTTGGCCTTTACCGAGAAGATGTCGTTGCCGAGACCTCTGATCTCTATTCCTTCGAAGCCGAGGTCCTTTGCCATTGAATAGATATCCGTCCATTCAAAATCATAGCATGCGAGTGTTGAAAAGCTGAGTTTCATAGAATTTGTTTCCTCCGTTTCTTGGTTTGCGGAACGGTCTGCAAAAAATAAAACCGTCCCAAAGAATTTCTTTGAGACGGGAATATACATATATACCCGCGGTACCACTCAAATTGCGCACAAAGCGCCGCTCAGACTCTATCAAGCCTTATGCCTTAACGCGGCAGGACGGGAAACATTACTTGATCTCTCGTTCACATTTCCGACTCGGAAGGGAGTAGTATGAAAACTTATAAATAAGGTTTCATGCTGCGTAAGCAGCCTGGTATGTCCGCTGTCGTCTCGCATCACCCGGCGACTTTCTGAAAACATTCATACCGACGATCTTCGTCACAGTCATTAGTGGAATGATAGCATATTTTTAGAGTTTTGTCAACACTTTTTACAAAAAAAGTTATCGTATTTTAAGCATAAAACATAAAATTTTTCCGGAAGTGTAAAACATTTACAAAAAACTATTGCATTTGTTGAAAAAATGTGTTATATTTTTATATAAGAAGTAAAATGTGATATAAGACTGCGTGCTACGGCTTATTATGCGGGATAGCACGCGTTATGACCGATAAATGTCCCTTTATCAAGAGAGCGTTGTCTGCTCTCCGGAAAGAAGGTGTTAAGATGTTCGACCTGTTTTCTGTCCTGAAAAAATATAACTGCCTCGATGTGTGCGTCCGCGTTTCGGGAAGTGTTTCGCTATCCGTGACAGGCGAATACGGCGGTGAATATTTTACAGGCTCGCTGCCGATCTCCGATTTCGTTTATATAGATGATTTCCCGACGCTCATGGATACGCTGGCCGAATTTGCCAACAGCAGCCAGGACCGTATGTACTCTCATTTCAGGATAGAACACGAGGGTGAACTCCACTGGGCATATATGTGCCTTCGCAAGGACGGCAACGCCGACCGCTTTACAGGAACGCTTCTTGATGTTTATGAATATATAGACTGCCTGCCGAATGACAGCGTTATAAGTCAGTTCGAAAAAAAGCGCGAGAGCACTATCACCGGACTGAACAGCAATACCGCGTCTCTGCTTGAGATATGCGGTGAGAAATATCTTCTTCGCATACAAAAGCCTTTTGCGGAGAACAAAAAGCTGTTTACCGCTATCCTTGACGAGAACGGAGAGATCATCTGCACTCCGTGTGCGAAAAACAGAAAAGACTATCCTTATTCAGTAAAAGCTCCCATAAAATACAGCTTCCGCACCGGCGGCTACTGGTATATAGGTTCCGATGATCCGGGTGCGGTGAAAGCAAGCGAGGCATATCTTAACGGAATGGCGGAATGTCTTTCAAGCATCTCGCATTCCATAATCGCCCTGTATAACGAGACCGAAAATTCCAACGCTGTCAACCGCCAGCTCGGTGCCGATGTTGAGCAGCATATGCTCATAAACAGTATGCAGTCGGTCATAATGGAGGAAGAACGCGCGAGCGCTGCGCTTAAGCGTATTCTCGATATGGCAAGCAGATATCTTGATATTGACGGGATCGTTGCATTCGGCGACGGAAAGGACGGCGGGATCGAGGAATTCTGCCGATATGAAGCTGAAAACAGTAATGTTTCGGATACATACGATACCCTGAAGATGAGATATCCTATTATAAAAGAGCATATCTCAGGCGTGGAGTATTATTTTTCAAGCGAGAACGAAAAGCACTTTGCCGACCTTGATCTCAGCGGATTTGCGATATCGAAAATGAACGACAACTCCGGCGTGACGGGTGTTATAATATATGTGCTCAGAAAGCGCAAGCCCGAATGGACATATAACAGCCGCAAGATGATAAGAAGCATTTCTCAGGTGATCTCGTCGGTAATATTCCGGTGCGATTCCGAAAAGCTTCTCGAAGAAAAAAATCAGCAGCTTTACAGACTTGCGTTCTTTGATTCTATGCTCGGTATCAAGAACAGGGCGAAGCTCGACATAGACGTTTCCGAGATAGTCAGAGAAGGCGGTATCGGCGCTGCTATGGCTATCCAGATAATAAACACGAGATTCTTAAACGAAGTATTCGGTCAGAGCTATACCGACAAGCTTCTCAAATGCGTCGCGGAATATCTTTCTCAGCCGGAAATAGGCGGAGAAGGGGTATATCGCTATTCCGGCAGTATAATGATGATAATTTCGCAGAACTGCACGGCTGAAAAAGCGCAGGAGATAACAAAGGAAATTCTTGAAAGAATAAAGCAGCCGTTCATAATAGACGGTGTGGAGCAGTATGCCGAGACGGCGATAGGTATAGCGGTATATGACAGCTCGACCGCTTCGGGCGAAGATCTTTACCGCGCCGCGACCCTTTCGCTTTACCGCGCTAACGAGTACGGTAAGAACACGTTCGCGTTCTATAACCACGAGTTCCTGAATGCGAAGGGCGAGGCGTTCAATCTTGAAAGCGAGCTTAGAAGATGCATCGCCGACGATATGAAGAATTTCGAGGTAACTTTCCAGCCGGTGCTCGATACTAAGGGAAATATCCACCATTATGAGACTCTTCTTCGCTGGAAGAGCGCAACTATGGGAAGTATATCTCCGAAAGTGTTCATGCGCATGATGGAAAAGGTCGGACTTGATACGTCGATAGATCTGTGGGTGCTCCCGAACGCCTGCAAATTCTGTAAACAGATACGCGAAACGACAGGCAGGGACATCAAGGTAAGTGTAAATCTTACCACACATGAGATGCAGACCGGAGCGCTTCCGGAGAGATTCCGCGCAGAGCTCGAAAAGAACGGACTTAGCGGGAATGAGCTGATCGCCGAAGTTCCCGAAGCCGCGCACGTTCTCTCATATACCGATACAGCTTCGACGCTCGGTAAATTCAAGCGCCTCGGAATGATGATCTGCATAGACAGTTTCGGAAACGAGTATCTGCCGCTCAACGTCATGAAGAACTCTTACGTTGATATGATAAAGGTAAGTTCGAGCTTCGTGACAAACTCCGGCGGCGAATTTGACGATGTGCTTCTCAGCACGACTTTCTCGCTGGCGTCGAGCCGGAATATACTCACCTGTGTCAAGAATATAGAGTACCGCAGTCAGCACGAAGCTGCGAGACACGCGGGTGCCGATCTTGTACAGGGCGGATTCTTAGAACCTCCGGCGACAGCGGAGGAGATACTCTCTTCGCTGCGGTTCAGAGTTCCGGAACCGTTACTTACAGCACAGTGAAATTATCTGCACTGTCCCACAAAAGAGACAGTGCAGATTTTTAATAGGTATAACAGCCTTGATTTTTATAACAATATATGTTAATATATGTGTAGTTCTTTTTTATATCTCCTCTGCCGGAGGCGGGGGAGATATAACCGTAGATTCTGCTTTTCACTTGATTTGTTGACAATTGATTTATCACAGAGAGTACTGTCAGATATGCATTTCGGGGAAGTATTCAAGACGAAGCTTGTCCGCGATAAGAGCGATGAATTCCGAGTTGGTCGGCTTTCCTCTTGAAGTGTGTATCGTGTAGCCGAAAAGACTGTTGAGTACATCAACGTCGCCTCTGTCCCATGCGATCTCGATAGCGTGGCGGATCGCTCTTTCCACTCTCGACGAAGTGGTGGAGTATCTCTGCGCAACAGTCGGATAAAGGAGCTTGGTGACGCTGTTTATCATCTCGGAATCATTTATCGAGAGGATTATCGCCGTTCTCAGATAGTGATAGCCTTTGATGTGTGCCGGAATACCGATGCGGTGTATCATATCCGTCACTACGTATTCAAGATTGGCAAGCTCTTTGTGCATCTGTGGGACGGTCATCTTCTTATATCCCTTGAGCGAGCGTATCTTGTTGACCATTATCTCCGGTGCGAAAGGCTTAACCATGAAATAGCTCGCACCAGCGTCCATTGCTTCTTTTTCGAGCTCGGGCGTGTGAACGTTCGATACGACTATCGTTACCGGAAGTTCACCTTTTTCCGCTCTTACCGCTTCAAGAAGCGATACCGCGTCCAGCTCCGGCATCTTGGCTTCAACTATAAGAAAATCCGGCATATCGTTTTTTATGGATTCTAAAATCACTTTTCCGTTTTTGGCTCTTGTTGCTGTGAACATCCCTTCGTTCTTGAGCAGACTCGCCCATGTTAATCCAAACTCTGCCGAATTATCCCCGATAAGTACTTTGATTTTTTCAGTCATTTTCTTTGACCTCCTTATTTTTATTGTGACTTTATTGTATCATAAATTGAGTGATACGGCAATATTTTACAGGGAAAAATGTAAAACCCTAAAAGCAATTATCTCTTGATTATATAGACTAACATTATTTATCCTGCGCTGCCTGTTTAAGGCAGAGGGACAGAGATACCGCAACGTCGTTTTTTTGCATGATGATTTATGTCGAAAAGCTCATAAACGGTGTTCCCCGGATAATGTATCGAAGTGATATTATTATCAAATTTTGTAGGAATAACTAATTAATATGTGGTCTTATGATGACAAATATCGGCTGATGTCGTTTTTTAATACGGCAATTAAACTAAAGGGAACCTCTAAAAACCCCATTTGAGAAAAATCAAGCTATGAACGCCGGCTACTGCGTCAAGCCTCCTAACCGCGCGCCAGCACGGTGTCGTCGGCTTTCCTTGTACCCGACGTTCCTATCTCGATTTTTCTGTTCAAAGTGGTTTTTAGAGGTACCCTAAACGCTATGTCACAATATTCAGTTGATTTTCCGGAAGCGTGGTTTTAAGCGTATTCTCCCCGCCGAAGGCGGGAAGAATACAGATAATTTCTGTGGTTTAATCAACCGTTGTTATGACAGAACTAAAATCAATATACGGAGGATGTTTTTATGTCACTTAAACTTGATTGGAACGATTATATCGAAGCGGCGGTAAAGACCGTATCTGAAGGCTGCGTGCTGCTTAAAAACGAGAACTCCGCACTTCCCGTGAAAAAAGGGGAGTGCTGCGCGGTGTTCGGAAGGATACAGTTCCACTACTATAAGAGCGGTACGGGGTCCGGCGGAATGGTCAATGTAACAAAGGTCGTGAATATCACCGAAGGACTTATCGACGCTGGTGTGCTCGTGAACAAAAAGCTTATCGGCATATATGAAAAGTGGAACAGTGAGAATCCCTTTGATATGGGTGCCGGCTGGGGAAGCGAGCCGTGGTCGCAGAAGGAGATGCCGCTTGATGACGCGGTCGCCGGGGATATCGCAAATGAGACCGATACAGCTATCGTGATAATCGGAAGAACAGCCGGGGAAGAGCAGGATATGAAGCTTGAAAAGGGCTCGTATTATCTGACCGACGAAGAGACAGCTATGTTAAAAACTGTCCGTGCGCATTTCCGCAGGATGACAGTTCTGCTGAACGTCGGCGGGATCGTTGATCTCTCGTTCCTCGACAGCACGGAAACATCTCCCGACGCGCTCATGATAGTATGGCACGGCGGAATGGTCGGAGGAACCGGAACTGCCCGCGTTATAACGGGTGAAGTATCCCCGAGCGGAAAGCTCCCGGACACTATCGCTTACAATATCTCCGACTGGGCATCTGACAGGAATTTCGGCGACCGCGACAGATGCATCTATTCCGAGGATATCTATGTCGGATACCGCTATTTTGAAACGTTCGCAAAAGAAAAAGTCCGCTATCCTTTCGGATTCGGACTGTCATATACCGATTTTGATATTTCGTTAAAGGCAGAGCCCGCATCGTATAACAGCTGCGATAATATAACCGTTACCGCGACAGTAAAGAATACCGGAGATAAATACAGCGGAAAGCAGGTAGTACAGCTCTACTGTGAAAAGCCGCAGGGCAGGCTCGGCAATCCGTCAAGAGTGCTCGTGGGATTTGCAAAGACGAAGGAGCTTGCACCGGGCGAGAGCCAGACGCTTGAACTTGTTTTACACAAAAATCAACTGCGCTCTTACGATGATTCCGGCAAGAGCGGATATAAAGACTGCTTTGTTGTCGAGGCGGGAGAATACAATCTGTATGCGGGAGCTGACGTTCGCAGCGCTGAGAAATGCTGTACATTCAATATAGACGAAACATATATCCCCGATATGATCGCGGTCCATGAATCCCATAAGCAGATGCTCGCGCCGCATACCGCGTTCGACAGGATCATACCTGTCCGCGACGTCGACGGATATAAAGAGGGAACTGAGCCCGTTCCGCTGAACGAGATCGACACAGACAGGATAATTGCGGATAATCTCCCCGCCGAGATCCCTCAGACCGGAGATAAAGGCATAAAGCTCGCGGACGTAAAGAGCGGAAAAAACACAATGGACGAGTTCATAGCCCAGCTCTCGGATTACGACCTTTCCTGCATAATACGCGGCGAGGGAATGGGAAGCCCGAAAGTAACTCCCGGTACGACATCGGCGTTTGCGGGAGTTTCGGATGTCCTTATAAAATACGGCATACCGAGCTGCTGCACATCGGACGGCCCGTCTGGAATGAGACTCGACTGCGGCACAAAGGCGTTCAGTCTCCCGAACGGCACGATGATAGCTTCGACTTTCAATAAAGAGCTGTTATATGAGCTGTTCTCGCTTGCGGGACTTGAGATCGCCGCGAACAAGGTGGATTGCCTGCTCGGTCCCGGAATGAACATTCACCGTCACCCGCTCAATGGCCGCAACTTTGAATATTTTTCGGAAGACCCGTACCTTT
>CAMVEM010000152.1 GCA_947166515.1 uncultured Clostridia bacterium
GGAGTATCTTGGAGCGCTCTGTCATGCACTTTTTGAGCTTAGCTATGTCCTTGTAGTCGATGAATTCGGCTCTGTCTGCGCAGAATTGGCAGACTTTCTTTCTTCCGCGCTTTACGGGGCGTGCGGACTTATCGCCCATTTCTTTCTTTTCAGCCATTTTATTGTCCTCCTGTTCAGTTAATCTTAAAACGGATAGTCGTCATCCGCTGCTCCGCTCGAAGCGAAATCCTGTGCCGTATAGCTTCCGTTTGAAGAAGACGGTGCAGAATTGGTCATTTCTGCGGGATGTGCGGGTGGCGGTTCGGGATATCCCTGCGCCGGTGCATAAGATGAACTTCCGCTGCTCTGGGATTTTTCTCCTGTGAAGCGCGCATTATCGACGATAAGCTCTACGACATTCTGTGTGGAGCCGTTCTTGTCGGTGTACTGGCGGGTCTGGAGCTCACCCTCGACAAGGATCATACGTCCTTTTGAAAAAAACCTCGAAATGAAGTCAGCAGTCTGTCTCCATGCAACACAGCTGAAGAAATCGGACTTGCGTTCTTCTCCTTTAGCCTGATAGCTGCGGTCAACGGCAATTCTGAAAGAAAGCACGTTCACGCCGGCAGGAGTTGTTCTTACTTCAAGATCGTTACAGATCCTTCCCATTAAAATCGCTCTGTTATACATCTTATTCTTTCCTCCGGGGCATTATCCCAATTGTGCCTTTACTTGCGTAATACTACGAGCGAGCGGAGAATGCCGTCTGTGATGTTTACGACACGCTCAAACTCATCGGGGAATTCGGGCTTGCTGTCGAAGTGATAGATCACATAGTAGCCCTCAGACTCGTAGTTGATGTCATAAGCGAGCTTTCTCTTGCCCCATTCGTCAACATCAACAAGCTCAGCGTGCTCCTTGATAAGATCGGAGAACTTAGTTACGAGCGCATGGACAGCTTCTTCACCGTTCTTTACCGAGAACACGAGCACTGCCTCATACTTTTCACCTGTTTTAGCCATATTATACCTCCTTATAGACTTTCGGCCCACGGTATTTCCGTGAGCAAGGATATGCTGCGCGTATGCGTCAGCTTTAGTATTATAGCAGTTTTTTACTGAATTGTCAAGGATTTTTTTGAAATTTTTATAAAATGGCTATATCACAAAACAAATAAAAATGTGAAAGCTATGTGAAAATTTGCTCTTTTTCCTTGTAACAGGATATTTTTTATAGTATAATAATCAATATTCACGACTTAATCGAAGAATAAAACTTTACGTTACTGTCTCCACGCCTCTGCGGGGAGACAGTAACAAATAATTTTCTTAAAAGGTGATAAAATGTCCTATCAGGATGATAAGCGCGAGCTCTTAAAGCTCAAACAGGGTCTTATCGAAGAAAGCGAGACTATACACGAGGAAGAAAAACCCGTATATGAAGTCCACGGCATGAAGAAAGTCGAGAACTTCTTCTACCACTACAAGTGGCATGTCATTGTCGGAGTTTTCTTTCTTGCAGTCGCGATATTTCTCGCTGTTCAGCTCTTCGCAAAAAAACACGGCGATCTTCGCGTGCTGGTAATTACCAAAAATCCGCAGAATTCCTCACAGCTCATGTACAAAACTGAGGAGCTCCGCGACGCATTCGAGCTCTACTGCCCCGATTACGACAACAGCGGATATATCTATGTCGATGTTTATCTTATGGATCTTGCGGAAAATTCAAACTCGGACTATGCTCTCTCAATGACCACAAAGGCAATGAGCGAGATGATGTACGGTGAATCACAGCTCTATCTTATCGACAAGGAAGCTGCGGCTGCGATCGCAGAGGACAGGGACGATATTTTCGCGGACCTCGGAGCTCTCTATCCCGACTGCCCGTTCATAGACGGCCAGGTCTTACAGATAAAAGGTTCCGGATTTGACGTGAACGCTCAGTATTTCTCGGCGTGTCCGGAAGACCTTTATCTCGTTGTACATAATGTTCCGGAGAACGCTCAGAACGCGTCGCGCGCTGTTCCGGCACATAAAAAAGCACTTGAGATAATAGACAACATAGTGAACAACAATTACGCGGGCTGGATAGACGATCAGGGCAGGATCTACGGCATTACGCAGAAGGAGACTACAGATGCAGAGAGACAATAAGTTCATCATATTCCTCAAAGGTGCGGGATTCATGCTTTTCGGGAATATCCTCGGCGGGATAATGACGATATCCACCGCGCCGTTCCTCGATCAGTGGTATATCCCGTATATCGCGATACTGTTCACGGCGTTCATTTACGGCTCACTGATATTCACGGCAGGCTGGAAGGACGGAGGAAAAGAAGCCAGGATGCTCCGCAATCACCGCGTTGAGAGCATACCTAAATACCGGTGGATAATCATAGGGCTGATACTTACCGCTATAATGGCAATACCCAACATGATACAGATTTTCTGCTCGCTCGGATTCTATGAACTTACCGGAGAGTTCCTTTTCGCGATGAGATTTATATGCGGCGCATTTGCTCCGGCGCTTTACATTGCGGGGCTGAAAGATGTTCCGGCTATGGATTATCCTGTTGTTTATCCCCTTGTGCTGATCGCGCTTTATCTTGTCATCACACCAACTGCGGCGCATATCGGGTATAAATTCGGCGTGAACGAAAAGGGCTTCAAGGATTTTATGTACGAGAAATAAAAAACAACGGAGAAAAGCTATGAAAAAAGGAATAATTTTCGATCTTGACGGCACACTGTGGGACGCTTCCGCGACCGTGATAGATTCGTGGAACCAATGCCTTGCAAATAACGGTGTTGACCGCACATTCACGCAGGATCAGATGAAAAGCTACATGGGCAAGACGCTCGATCAGATCGCCGATCTGATGTTCCCGGACAAGCCGAAGGAAGAGCGTATGAGGCTGATGAAGCTCTGCAGCGCTTATGAAAACCAATACCTCGCGACTCACACCTGCTTTATCTATCCCGGCGAAAAAGAGATAACGGAAAAGCTCCACAGTGAGTATTTCCTCGCTATCGTCAGCAACTGCCAGGACGGTTATATCCAGCGATTTCTCGAACAGTGCGGATTCAGCGAGTTTTTCGACGATTTCGAATGCTCGCGCACCGGACTCAGCAAGGGGGATAACATAAAGCTTGTAGCCGAGCGTAACGGCGTTGAGAAGTACCTGTATATGGGCGATACACAGCTCGACCTCGAAGCCGCGCAGATCGCCGGTATTCCCTTTATCCATGCAGCGTACGGCTTTGGCGTTCCCAAAACTTTTGATGCGCGGATCACCGATATTGCCGAACTGCCGGAAGCGGCGGACAAATTACTTTGTAATTGATAATTGTCAATTGAATAAAAAAATCTCCCCCGAAGGGGAGATATCAGACTGTCAAAGAAGTCGCTTGCGCTTGAGAATTTCAGAGAAACGCTACGCTTGAGATTGGGGCTCTGCTTTGCCCGCTTTATAAGCGCACCTTGTGTGCGCTTTTTGGCGGGCATTCGCTGCATCATGCAGCGACCCAAACCCCGCTACTTTTCGTACGCGACGCAGCATGATGCTGCGGTAGCTGATGCCAGAAGAGCGCATGGATGCGCGCATATAAGCATCAGCGAAAAGTAAGTGCAAAAGCGACTCGCTTCGCATATTAAATAACAAGTTTCTGCTTTTTTGACAAACTGAAATCTCCCCCGAAGGGGAGATATTTTTTATTACTATCTTATTCCTCAGCAGGAGCTTCTTCAGCCTCAGCTTCATCGTCGCCACCTTCGATAAGTGCCTTCATGGAAAGGCTTACTCTCGACTTCTCTTCGTCGATCTCGGTGATCTTAGCTTCAACGATCTGACCTACGGAAAGTACCTGAGCTACATTTGTAACTCTTTCCTTCGAGATCTGAGAAATGTGGATAAGGCCGTCAACGCCGGGGATTATCTGCGCAAATGCACCAAAAGGTGTGATAGATACTACCTGTACCTTTACGACATCATCGAGCGCGAATTCGTTCATGAACTTTGTCCACGGATTGTCCTCGGGCTTCTTTGCGGTAAGAGAAACTCTCTTCTTCTCAGGATCATAGCTCTTGACTGTAACTTCGAGCTTGTCGCCGATATTTACGACCTCTTTCGGGTGCTTAACTCTGTTCCATGTGAGCTCGGTAAGATGAACCATTCCGTCAACTCCGCCGAGGTCTACGAACACGCCGTAGCTCTCCATAGACTTAACTTCGCCTATGAACTTCTTGCCGACTTCGAGCTCGTCCCAGAACTTAGCCTTAACAGCGTCTGTAGCTTCCTTCTCGGCAGCCTTTATGGAGCCGACAACTCTGCCTCTGCCTTCATTGACTTCGATTACCTTGAAGCCTACCTGCTTGCCCTGGAGCTCTTCAAGCTTGCCGTTTCTCGGAACACCGGACTGTGAAGCGGGTACGAATACTCTTGCTCCGTCCTTCGATGTTACCATTACGCCGCCCTTGACGATATTTGTAACAGTACCTTCAACTGTAGCGTTCTCTTCTTTAGCCTTAACGATCTTCTCCATGCCCTGCTGTGCATCGACCTGCTTCTTGGAAAGATATACATATCCTTCTGCATCGTTGATCTTTGTAACAACGCAGTCGATAACGTCGCCGACCTTAACTGCGTCTTCCGGAGCAACCGAAGGATCAGCAGAAAGATCTTCTGCGGGTATGTAACCCGAGTGCTTGGTGCCGATGTCAACAACAGCTTCAGTCTTGTTTACAGCAACTACCGTAGCTTTTACCCTTTGCCCTGTATATACTCTGACCCTCTCCATTTGGTCGATGGCAGCCGCAAACTCAGCATCAACGGCTTCATCTTTGATGATCTCGCTCATAATTCTATGAACCTCCTTAATTATATATGCAGGTGTAGAAGCTCCTGCTGTAATTCCTATTTTAACATCATTTGATGATGATAAAAGGCGTGTGAGTAACTCTCTGTTACCGCCCTCAAGTCCCCCGGCATTCTCTATAAACACCGTCGTACACTGTTCAACGCATATATCCGCGAGCTTTCGCGAATTACTGCTGTGCCAGCCGCCTATGACTATCATGGCGTCACATTCTTTTGCAAGCGCATGAGCCTCGCTCTGTCTGTCAGCGGTCGCTCTACATATTGTATCAAAAATTTGCGGATTTGTATAGTGTTTTTTTATAATTTCCTGCAAATCTGTCCATTTGCACATATCAAACGTCGTTTGAACGACCACAATCAGTGATTTTGCACCAAAACTTTTATCCGAATTTATCAGTTCGTTAAGCTCGGACACATTTCTGACTGCCTCTGCCCTGCCGCGTGCATATCCGAGTATCCCGATCACTTCCGGATGTTCCTTATCTCCGCAAACAAGAACATCAGAACCTTCAGAGGAATATTTTGCCACCGTTCTGTGAATCCGTTCAACATAAGGACAGGTCGCATCTACGCATTTCAAGCCAAGTTCCGCTATTTCACGATATGTGCTTTCAGGAACGCCGTGGCTTCGTATCACGATACATCCTTCCGCATCACGCGGGTCATCGACCGGGATAACGCCCTTTTCCCGAAGTTCGGATATAACATCTTTGTTATGAATGAGCGGTCCGAGCGTATATACCCTGCCGTGTTCAGAAGCGGCAGCAAGCGCTGTATCCACCGCCCGCTTTACTCCGAAGCAGAAGCCTGCCTTCTCGCCTATGATGATGCGGGTCATTCCGCATCACCGGAGCTTTCGTTCTTAATCTCCGTTTTTTCCGCTTTTTCGGCTTTTTCAGCTTTCGGCACTTCAAGACCGGCAGCGTCATAAAGCTCCTTCTGGAGTCCAAGCAGAGCCTCACTTATCACCTTTGCGGACTTTCTCATGCTGTGGCGGTCGTCCGGGTCGATCTTTATAATCTCGGGCGGGATAACGTCGCCGATATTCATCGTTACATGCTTTTTCTCGTCATAGCGTATGCAGACCGGAACGACCGGGGCATTCGCTTCCGACGCTATAAGCACTACTCCCGACTTGACTCTTCCTATTACTCCGGTCTTTGAGCGCGTGCCTTCCGGGAATATCACGAGTATGCGGTTCTTCTGAACGGCTTCGACGGACTTTCTTATCGGTGCGTCATCGCCCGCGCCTCTCGATACCGGAAATGCGCCGCATTTCGTTATTACGAATCTTACGAACCAGTTCCTGAAAAGCTCCTCCTTAGCCATAAAGGAGAATTTTCCCTTTACCACAGCCGCGACCATAGGCGGGTCAAGATTGCTCTGATGATTGGAGGCAATAATGAATCCGCCCTTCATCTTCGGGATCTTTTCCGGATTTAATACTTTTATCTTATACTTGATGTAGAATACAATCGAAAGAAGCTTTCTCCAAAAAAGGTACATTTTCTATCTTCTGTCCTTATTTTTCATATTTTCTGAGACCCTGAACAAGCTTCATAAGGCTGTTCACCGATCCCTCAAAATCGAGCTCCGACGTATCGAGCAGCACAGCGTCTTCCGCCTGTCTGAGCGGAGCCTCAGCTCTGTGCGAATCATTGTAGTCACGCTGATTGACGTCTGCGAGGACTTCCTCAAACGTCGTTTCTATACCCTTCGCGACGAACTCGTCATAGCGTCTCTTTGCGCGGACTTCGGGCTTTGCGGTAATAAATACCTTAAGGTCGGCATTCGGAAGGATAACCGTTCCGATATCGCGGCCGTCCATTATGACATTATTCTTTGCTGCGATCTCTCTCTGACGGTCGAGCAGGAACTTTCTGACCGACGTCAGAGCCGAAACATCGCTTGCTGCCTTGCTTATCTCGGGAGTGCGTATCTTGTCGGAAACGTCCTCGCCGTTCACATAAACGTGCTGTACGCCGTCTATTATCTCAAAGTTAAGGTCAAGACTTCCGTCGAGCAGCTCGGAGACTGCCTTTTCGTTCGCAGCGCTTATATCAACATTGTTCCTTATGCAATACAGTGCGCAGGAACGGTAAAGCGCGCCTGTATCGACATATACGAAACCGAGTCTTTTAGCGCATTCGCGGGCGACTGTGCTTTTTCCGGCACCAACGGGACCGTCCAGTGCAACATTTATCATTTCAATTTCCTCTTTTTACCCATAGTAACAGAATTATTATATCATATTTTATCTTCGATTTCAACACTTTTCACTAAATTTTCACTGTCTTTGTGTTAATTGAGCTCCACCCTCTACCCCATTAACAGTTCCGATTTCTGTGCATATAATGAAGTGTGGCAGATGACCACCAAAAACCATAAGGAGGCAGAAAAATGGCGGTATTTTATAATCAGGCAACGCTTTCATATAACAACAGGACTGTAAGCTCGAATATCGTCACGGGCGAGATCGCGGACGTTCTCTCCGTAACAAAGACGGCGGTGTCAGGCTCTTATGTTTCCGGAGAAACGCGCGAACTTCGCGCAACAGTTAAGATGTGGGGTTATCTTGAAACAACAATCTGCAATTTATCTGGTACTTCAAATCAATTATACCATAGTCAAATTTAAGGATTCAAATAATAATTAACAGGGAATAAACATAAATAGGGAATAAACGTTGTAAAATGTAATTGAAGAATCACTTGTTACAAAAACGAAAGTGGAAGGTAGAATTTGGGGAAT
>CAMVEM010000153.1 GCA_947166515.1 uncultured Clostridia bacterium
GCGAGACCCTTTGAAACGGCGATATCGCCGGCTTCGGTGGTGCGCGATGCGCCGAAGAGTTTTACTGTCTCTTTTATAAGCTCGGGACGTTCGAGGCTGATCGACGGGGCTAAGATATGCAGCACCGCGGCGCCTATTTCCTCGGTCGCGACATCGTCTATCTTACGCTTTTCTCCGTCTGCCGAAACTCCGCGGAACGTGCGGTATCCGACGGGCTCCTGATCTTTCTTCCATACGAATATGTTTTCATCGCGCTCAGTGGTTTTCAAACCCATGCTGTCAAAAACTTCCGCGAAACGCGCGTCTATCTTCGCGATGTTCTTCTTTATTTCGAACGATGCCATAACATGATGCAGCAGGACATTTCTGCTTACGGGAGCCTCCTGCTCCACCGCAGCCGCGATGATCTTCTTTATCTGAGATGTCGAGCTCGCGTCAAGGAAGTATTCCTGATCTCCCACAACTTCCGGAACATACGGCGTGTAGATGTGCTCGTCGGAATTATCGGGTGCCTCTTCACGCTCGAATGTTATCGCCATTTTCTTAGGCGTGTCATCCTCGGGCTGCTCGCCGTTCCTGTGAGCCTCTATCGCCGCTTCGGTCTCGCTCTTTATGTACGCGAGCACCTTATCCGGGCTGTCGAGCCAGTCAAGAATATGCACTCCGATTATTTTCCAGCCGAGACCCTTGAGCACCGACGGCTGAACTATGTTACGGTCGCGCGCATTGGTGATTTCAAAGCTGCTCTCGCTCTCGCACATTATGCCGAGGATATACGTTCCCTGCTTGTCGGGATCGACGATGCCTATGTCTATCTTATAGTCGGACTGGCCGATATTCTGCTTTACGTCAAATCCGAGACCCGCTACAGCCTTTGCGACTTCATCGGCGAACGCTGTGCTCAAGTGCTTGTCGCCGGCTGCGGATTTCCTTACCGGCAGCGCGACATTGCCCTTTGCGGCAAATTCGAGGAAGCCCTTAAGTCCCGCTACGCCCTCGCTGCGCGTTCTCGATGTATCTATCTGCTCCGGCCGTATTACCGAGAAAACGATCATCTGCTTTCTCGCGCGGGATATCGCAACGTTAAGTCTGCGCCAGCCGCCGTCCTGGTTAACGGGACCGAAGTTCATTGACACCTTTCCGTCCTTGTCGGGACCGTAGCCTATCGAGAACAATATAACATCGCGCTCATCGCCCTGTACGTTTTCGAGGTTCTTGACGAGTATCGGCTCGTACATCTCGTTCGCGTACTGTTCGAGCTTGGGATTTTTGCGAAGCTCGTCGGCTATCATATCGTCAATGAGTATCTGTTGGATTATATTGAACGTAACAACGCCTATGCTGTCCTTGCGGAGCTCGGGATCGGCAAGACGTCGCATTATCTCGGCAGTGACCGCTTCGGCTTCCGCAATATTCTGCTTCGAGCCGCCCTTGTCGTAATATCCCTCGACATTCACCCATGTGACCTTTGAAATAAGATCGTCGGGCGACGGGAATGTACGCAGCGCGTTATCGTAGAATTTGCAGTTGCTGTATGCGATAAGGCTCTCGTGGCGCGAGCGGTAATGCCAGAGCAGATGTCTCTGCGGCATTGCAAGCGCAAGGCAGTCGTCCAGCACACTCTCTAAGTCTTCTTTTTCTATGTTCTCCTCGTCGGTGTGGTCAGTCATGAAGAACGACGTAGGCGGGAGCTGCTTCGGATCGCCGACAACAACGACGTTCTCGCCGCGAGCAATCGCGCCAACCGCTTCACTCGTCGGGAGCTGTGACGCCTCATCGAATACCACGAGATCGAACTTTCTGAACGACGGGTCGATATACTGCGCCGCAGATATCGGGCTCATCAGCATACACGGACACAGCCTTCCGAGAAGATTCGGTATGCTGTCGAACAGTTTTCTTATTGATATTCCCCTGCCTCCGCTCTTTATCGCTTTCTGTAAGATAGCTAGCTCGGAGGAATTCGCAGTCTTTCCGGCTGTGGCATCCGGCACCTTTGCGGAAAGACGGGATACAAGCTCCTCTATCGTCAGCTCCTCAAAGCGCGCCGAGAAGTTGCGGTATTTTTCTATCGTGCGGTCGAATTCCGCACCGTGGAATGCTTTCAACAGCGGCTCGGAGCTTACAGCCTGAGATATTACAGATTTGCATACGGCAGCTTCTATCGCGCCTTTGAGATTACTCTCGGTGAGCGTGCCTTTTCTATATGCTTCGGCAACTGCTTTCAGTCCGAGACCGTTCAGCTTTCTGATGCTGTTTTCGAGAACAACGCGGTCGCGGAGCTTCTCGGCGTTCCTGTAATATCCGCTGGCTTCATTATGCACGCTTCCGAGCCAGTCGGCGCCGCCACAGACATTCTCAATATCAGCCGCGAACTCGTTTTTCATTCTCTCACAGACGTTCTTAAGGTCGATATAGCGAAGCTCAGCCTCGCTGCAGGCGGTCTTCGCCGCGGGTTCACAGGCGTGAGCAACTATTCCCGCTTTAAGCTCCGGAGAAACTCCGAGCAGCATAGTGCGTAACGAATACGACATGGGGATAGCAGCTTTCAGGCTTGTGAACGCGGTATTCTCGCCGCGCCAGTATTCGCCGAGATATCTTGTTACCGCCGGGTCAGCATACGCGAGCATCGCGCCGAGCTGGCGGAATTCGCACAGCGTTCCGAGCAATCCTGCTATATTTTCTTTGGTCACATAGTTCGGATCTTTTGCGTAAACGGCGAGCTCCTTCACCGGCTTTCCTGCACCGAATGCCTTGCTTAAGAAGTTGCCCTGCTGTATCTTCTTCCAGTTTATCAGAGCCGCATCCGCGTCGTATGATCTTATGCTCGGCTCGAATACCGTGAATATCTGGTTCGCGAGAGAAACAAATCTCATTCCCGCGTCGATCAGCTTGTCGAGCTCGGCGCGCGCAGCTTCGGGATTGTCTCCGTTCACGATTGCCGGTAGTATCAGCTCCGGTTCGGTGTACGCTTTCAGCAGCTCAAACGTTTTTGCTATTCCGTTCCTGTCCGAGGGCATAGGAGCGCAGAGAGCGTTTCCGAGTGCAACATACGCCTGCGCAGCGTCGGCAGCCTTGTTCGTGAGGAGCTCCGAGAGTTCCGAGAACGCGCTTCTCTGCTCTATCGTATATTCCGTAGCGCAGACATTTTTAAGCGGAGAATCTCTCAATCCGCCAAGCTCGCTTCCGGCTGCAGCAGCATCAGTCGCAGCTTCGAGCCACGCCTGATAATCCGATGCGTTCGCACTGTTCACGAGCGAAGCATCGAGAGTGAGAAGTCCGTCGTAACCCTTGGCGTGCTCATATCCCGATACCGCGTCATATACGGACATTCCCGCAGCGCGTTCTTTATACAGCGCACTCATCGTTTCGTTGAGTTCTTTTCTCAGCGAATAAAGTTTTTCGGCAGTCTGAGCATATTCCTCCGGAGACTTTATGCGGCTCATCGAGAGCGCTTCTTCAAGCTGAGAGAGCACCACTCTCTTCTGCGATTTGTTGGAATGCAGTTCAAGGCAGAACGGGTCGAGACCTATCTTTTTTAGTCTCTTCTGCACAACCGAGAGAGCTGCCATTTTTTCCGCGACAAACAACACGCTCTTTCCCTGAAACAGAGCGTTCGCGATCATATTTGTGATAGTCTGTGATTTTCCCGTTCCGGGCGGTCCGTGCAGCACGAAGCTGCGCCCGAGGGACGCTTCATAAACAGCGGCGAGCTGCGAGGAATCCGCACTCATCGGCACCGCCATATCCGCCGGTTTCAGATTTTCGTCAAGCGCGTGCGGCGAAAGGTCGAGCTCCTCATTCGTGAACTGCGTTTCACCCGACATTAAGCTCGCAACAACTTTGTTCTTAGCGAGATCGTCCGATCGCGTACGGATGTCATTCCACATGATGAAGCGATTGAACGAGAACTGCCCGAGGAATGCGAGCTCTTCGATATCCCAGCGCTTCTTTGACATTACGGCATTTCTCACCGTGCTGAACACAAGCGGGATATCAACTCCCTTTTCATCAAGCGGGAGCGGGTCGAGCCCGTTTATCGTTATGCCGTGATCCTGTCTCAGCATCTCGAGCAGGGTTATGTTCATCTGCGTTTCTTCGCCGCGTATCCGTAGCGAATATGACTTATCCTGTATCTTCTTCACCAGATCCACCGGCACGAGTATAAGCGGCGCGTATCTCGGCTTCACCGCCTTGTCGGTCTCGTACCAGCGCAGGAATCCCAACGCGAGATAAAGCGTGTTTGCACCGTTTTCCTCAATGCTGACCTTTGCGGTGCGGTGCAGCTTTTTCAGCGTCTTTTCGAGCTCGGTCTCGCTTATGAACGTACGAAGCCTGTGGTTCTTGAATTCGGATTCCGCGATAGCCTTTATCTGATCCTTGTTGTTTTCGGTCTCGTATATCTTGCTGTCCGACATGTTGAAGGAATTCTCGGTCGGCACAGGCATTATCTTGAAGCTCTCGCCGTCGGATATCTCGTCTTCGAGCTTCGCTATGTCGTCGGTCATGAACTGGACGTTCGACGATGTGGGGCGGAAATTGAGCAGGCTG
This sequence comes from uncultured Clostridia bacterium, assembly GCA_947166515.1. Lineage (GTDB taxonomy): Bacteria > Bacillota > Clostridia > Oscillospirales > Ruminococcaceae > Ruminiclostridium_E. Next base: position 4,552 of record CAMVEM010000153.1, read on the forward strand.
TTACGTAAGCTGAGATCGAGCAGCTTGCGCTCCCAGATCATCTGCTTCGTGAGCTCCTTTTCCTCTGCGACCTCGCCTCTGCGGGCCGTATCGATCACTCGCGGAACACCTGTAATCTCATCGCTGTCGCGCTTGCCGTAATCGACAGCTCTGTACGCGCCGTTCTCCGCAACTCTCGCGGGGATAGGTCTTATCCCGCTTCCGCGGCATCTGCGGACATCCACGGCGCACTGGAAGCTTCCCGGCTCGTTCAGAGCGGACAGCGCATGCTGTGATGACTTTTCGATATCCGCGCTGTTACCGGCGGCAAAGTCGGTACACTCCACAAGGAATATCTTGTCTATTCCCTCGGCGGCACGCTTTGTGATCGCGGAAGGGTCATCCTCGGCGCAGTCAGGGAATGTCTCGTCCTCAAGCCAGAATCCGGCGAAGGCGTGTCCGTTTAAAAGTATTATAAGCGGGTTTATACCTATGCTCTCAAGGCATGACGCATACATCAGCGAAAGATCGAGGCAGGTGCCGTGCTTTTCGCCGAGAACGGTATATGGGAGCCTCACTCTCTGTCCGCATTTCTCATAGCTTGCGGGCGGCATGGTATAGGCGATGTTATCTTCCTGAAGTGCTGCGTAGATCGCGGTCGCCTGCATCTTAACGACGTTCGGATCCTCGGTCTGATAGCCCGTGAACGACGGTGAACCCGTCCACTTCTGCATATAAAGAGATGCCTTCGATATTATCTCGCTGACACGCGGGTGGTTCGGAGACATGAATGCCGCGACGAGCTCGGGCATGATATCCGCACCGGTCCATTCATCATAAGCGAGTATATCCACGGGGATATCCTTCTCCGCGAGCAGCTCTCCGTTATTCTCCGCAGTGATATGTATATTTCCCGCCGTCTTTTCGGAAAGTGAAAACAGATAGTCCGTTGATACTGTAATCTTAACGGGGGAAATTTCCGCGGCTCTTCCCTGTTCGGCGTACTGCACGGTATATTCGAACGGGCGCGCGAATTCCGGCTCAAAGCTCACCTTTACGTTGATGCCCTCAATGGACCGGTCGGAATCGTTTCGTATGTATATCCCGCGTATCAGGGGGATATAATTCTGCTGCATCGCAAAGCTGAATGTTCCCGTTACCTGTGCTTCTATGCTGATGTTGCTCATATCGGACACCTCATCTTATTGTCTTATGTGATCATAGATCTGCGGCAGGACCGCTTTATTACAGTATATCATCTTTTCGCGAAAAAATCAATATTTTCGGCAAATTACGATGTGTTTGATTTTTGAGTTGACACATCAATTAAGATGTGGTATAATTTATCTGCCACATAAAACATAATATCAACAAAATATACCGCTTATATTTTGTATTGACTGAACGCATCTTACAATGGTAAGAGTGCTGGCTTTTTCATATGCGTTCAGTTGATATGAAATGTTTTGTGTGGCAGCAAATAACAGAGCTTTAGCATTTTTACGGGTGCGCGGCTCTGAAAGGCTGCGCACTTTTTGTTTTCCGAAGTGCGCAAAGATCAAATGCTATACGGAGGAATAAAAAAGTGAAGAGAACCAAAACAACAGCCGCGCTTCTTTTAGCGGCGGTAATGGCGCTTTCAGGCTGCGGAGAGGAAAGCAATACTCCCGACAAGAAGACTGAAAACGACACTAACACATTTTTTCCCGGTGCGATAACTGCCGATTCTCAGACAAACAATGCTCAGACAACAAAAGCGGGAGAAACACCAGCCGACAACACAACAGCGGCGAAAACGGAACCAACAACAACCACAACAGCTGAACCCGAAAATCTTCTTGACGGCACTGTAGGAGATTTCGAGTTTAAGAAAGGAGTATTGGTAAAATATAACGGAGAAGGCGGCGACGTTATTATTCCGGAAGGAACAATTAAAATAGGCTATGAAGCATTTATAAGATGTCATATGCTCTATAGCGTTGTTTTTCCTGATACAGTGACAGAAGTTGAAGGGAGAGCTTTTTGTCAATGCCCGCTGCTTGAAAGTGTAAAACTTAATGACAATATAAAAATACTTGGCAATCAGGCGTTTGGAGAATGTGATTCACTAAGGACAATAAATATACCTGACGGAGTTGAAAAGATCGGTACATACTGCTTCCGTAGCGACTCGTGTCTTGAGGAAATAACTTTTCCGGGTTCTGTTGAAGCTGTTTCAGATGGCATGTTTGAAACCTGCATCAGTCTTAAAACTGTTAACCTCGGCAAAGGCATTAAATCAATTGATTCAAGCGCTTTTGAAAAATGTATTAATTTATCAGGCCTTATCATACCCGACAGTATCACATATATCGGAAAATCTGCGTTTGTAGGCTGCAACAGTCTCGAAAGTATAGAGATACCGGGAAGTGTTGAAACAATAGATGAATATGCATTTCAAAAAAATAAGAAACTTTCTAAAGTCATATTTAATGAAGGGCTGAAAAATATCAATGTCAGGGCTTTTTATAATTGCCTTGGACTTACCGAGATAACTCTTCCAAGCAGTCTTCAAACACTTGGAACAGAAGCATTCTGCGAATGTAAAAATATTACAAGCCTTACGATCAAACCAGGAATAACCACAATAGGAAAACAAGCCTTTAAACGTCTTGAAAGTATCGAAAGCATCACTGTTCCTGAAAGCGTTACATATTTGGATTATGAATCTTTTATGAGCTGTTATAAACTGACAAGTGTAGAACTTCCGTCAACGCTTAAAAGAATGGGCGATAGTTGTTTTGAGTGTTGTTATGAATTGCCCGAAATCACCATTCCGGAAGGTGTTGTTGAAATAGAATCCGGTGCGTTTGAGTACTGTACCAAATTGAAAACTATCAGGCTTCCCGCAAGTCTGAAAAAATGCGGGAGGTTGGGGAAGCTTGATGTATTAAATGATATATATTTTGCCGGAACTGAAGAAGAATTTGAAAAATTGAAAGTTGGTAAAAATACGATAGGTGATATGCTTAGTTCACCAACATACAAGAAA
>CAMVEM010000154.1 GCA_947166515.1 uncultured Clostridia bacterium
ATAGCAGTTCCGCAGCCAAGCGTCACAAGAACGCAGGTCCCTATAAATTCAGCAATATACTTTCTCATTTTTTGACCTCCTTAACCACTGTTCACAACTGAATATGTTTTCTCAAACTACCGACAGGGGTTGTTTACGTGTCACCCCGCCTCCGGCGGGGTGACACAAAGAAATTTTCTATAGTTGGTGACAGAGCTCCTTGACAGGATAAAAAATTGATGTCGGAAGCTCATGAGCTTCCAACATCAATTATACTCTTATGAACGTACTATGTCAAGATTCTGAGCGCTCTCTACAGTAAAATTCTTTGCGCTTCCCTCAGAGCTTACGGTTATCGTATTGCCGCTTCTTGTCGCCTTTACGCTGAGCACACGCTTCGCTTCGGTGTCGTATATCTCACACTCCGCAGTCTTGCCGTCCTCTAAGCCGTAAATTACAAGCTTTGCGTTCTCCGCAAGGTCGTATGCGAAATTGCGTCTGAAATCGCCGTATGCGATTATTGAATTCGGCTTTGCGTACAGCGGCATACCGAAGTAATCGTACTTCTTTTCGTACCATTTTCCGCCCTCAAGAGTTTCGCCCGTCTGAATATCCGTCCAGATACCGCTGCCCGGCAGGTAGAACTGAACTGTTCCTTCTTCGTTGAATACTGGAGCGATAAGAAGCGAATCGCCGAGCATATACTGACGGTCGAGCGACGATACAGCCGGGTCGCCGGTATAGTCAACCACCATTGCTCTCATCATCGGAACGCCCGTTTCATGCGTCTTTACGGCGTTCGCGTACAGATAAGGCATGAGCTTTCCTTTGAGCTTAGTGAAGTGACGTACAACGTCGCAGCTCTCCTCGTCGAAGTTCCACGGAACGCGGTATGAGCTGTTGCCGTGCAGTCTCGAATGTGTGGACATCAGTCCGAACGCCGACCAGCGCTTATAGAGATCGGGAGTGCCGGTAGCCTCAAATCCGGAAATATCGTGGCTGAAGAAGCCGAAACCGGACATACAGAGCGAGAGCCCGCCTCTTATCGTCTCCCACATGCTCTCGTAGTTCGAGAAGCAGTCGCCGCCCCAGTGAACGGGGAACTTCTGACCTCCGACAGTCGCCGAGCGCGCGAACAGGCACGCCTTGTTCTTTCCGTAGAAGCTTTCGAGCACGCCGAATACAGTCTTGTTATAAAGATATGTGTAATAATTGTGCATTTTGTAAGGATCGCTTCCGTCGTGATATACGACATTGGTCGGTATCCTCTCGCCGAAGTCGGTCTTGAACGCGTCAACGCCCATTTCGCAGAGCTTTCTGAGCTTTCCGGAGAACCATTCGCAGGCGGCAGGATTTGTAAAGTCAACGATCGCCATTCCCGGCTGCCACATATCCGTCTGGAATACAGAGCCGTCCTTATTCATTATGAAATATCCGTTCTCGACGCCCTCGGCGAACATCGACGAGCGCTGGGAGATATACGGGTTTATCCAGACGCAGATCTCTATGTTCTTCGCTTTCAGGCGTTTGAGCATTGCCGCCGGATCAGCGAACATATCCTTGTCCCATGTAAGATCGCACCAGTTGTAGCCCTTCATCCAGAAGCAGTCAAAGTGGAACACTTCGAGCGGTATGTCGCGGCGCTCCATTTCGTCGATGAAGAACGAAACAGTCTTTTCGTCATAGTCGGTCGTGAACGATGTGGTGAGCCAGAGACCGAACGTATAAGCGGGCGGGAGCGACGGCTTTCCGGTGAGATCGGTATATACTTTCAGCACGTCTGCTATCGTGTTTCCGCCGAATATGAAGTATTCGAGATGCTGACCCTGAACGGAGAACGCGACCTTTGATACTGTCTCGCTCGCGACCTCGAACGTTACCTTTTCAGGGTGATTTACGAAGCAGCCGTATCCCTGTGACGAAACATAGAATGGTATTGATTTGTAGGACTGCTCGGTGCAGGTACCGCCGTCGTTGTTCCACACTTCGACAGTCTGGCCGTTTTTAACGAATGTCGAGAACTTCTCGCCGAAGCCGTAGATATTCTCGCCTACTCCGATATTGAACATCTCGCGCATATAGGCGCTGTCGGAAGTCTCGCTGTCCGCGTAGAAAGGTTCTGCTTTTTTGGCGAGCATACGATTCTCGGTGCGCTGTGCGGATTCCTCTATATAGCTTGTTGTGCGCCAGCCCTGCTTTGTGAGGAGCTTGTCGCCGTAGTAATATTTTATGTCCCATGCGCCCTTTTCGCCGCCGATGACTACCTTTGTCTTTCCCGAGATCAACTCATAGCTGCCATTTTCGAGCTTGTTTATCACAGGTCTGAACGCGCTGTCCTCATAAAGCTCAAATGCGGGAGAAGACTTTACTGCTCCTTTGAAGTGATCGACCGTAACTTTTACTGAATTTTCAAGTGTGGAAGTGAATGTGATCTCAAGGCAGGGACCGCCGAGCGTCATACCGCGGTTCTGTATCCACTGTGATGTCGCAAACACCGTCACAGAGCGGTCGTCCGCCGTTATCTCATAGTTTTCGGTAGCGTAGCTTACGTTATAGCCCGGCTTGTTGAGCCAGAATCCGTCCGAGAATTTCATAGTTTTGTTTCCTTTCAAAAAGCGATTATCCTGTAAACGTTTACAGCTTATGTATATAATAGCACATTTTTTTATGAAATGCAATAGCAGGAAGTAAAAAAATTTGCTGTTTCCTCCCCCCTGTCCAGGGAGGGGGGAGGCTCGTTATAATATGATTTATCAAGCTATTGACTATTTGCATTAAAAATGGTATAATATATTTTATGCTAAAATCCAGCATCAAAATAAAGGAGATAATAAAAATGACAGTTACAAAAGACACTCTTATAGGCGAGATACTTCAGGAAAATGCGGAAGCTGCAGCACCCTACTTCCTCGAAATGGGAATGCACCGCCTCGGCTGCCCCGCTTCGCTCGGCGAAACTATCGAGGAAGCCTGCATGGTACACGGCACCGACCCCGACGAGCTTATCGAACAGCTCAACAAAGTACTCGCATAAGTGATAAAGCTCGATAACAGACTCGCGGCTATCGCGGCACTCGTAAGGCTCGATAAGCGGATATGCGACGTCGGAACCGATCACGCTCTGCTTCCCTGTTATCTTTATGAGCAGGGCGCACGGAACATCATCGCGTCCGATGTTAACGAAAATCCGCTCAGCTCCGCGCGGGAGAACATCGCTCGATACGGATATACGGATATACAGCTCATTCTGTCCGACGGACTGAAAAATATCCCGCCCTGCGACGATGTGATAATCGCGGGAATGGGCGGCGAGCTGATAGCAGAGATCATTGAAGGCTGTGCGTTCATAACTCCTGACACCCGGTTTATTCTCCAGCCCATGACAAAAGCGGAGATACTCCGCAGATATCTGTATTCTGCGGGCTTCGGGATAATGCTCGAAAACGGCGCGTTCAGCGCGGGCAAGGCATATACGGTCATGCTCGTGCGATATACCGGAGAAAAATGCGCTATTGACGACAGCTTTGCCTATTTCGGAAAAAACACCGACGAACGCTATATAAGAAAAGTTAATTCACAGCTTGAAAAGCTTGCGAACAGCTCTCCGGAGCTGCGCAGCATTATAAGGGAGGAAACGCTATGACAGTCGGAGAGGTTTACGATTATCTCAACACTATCGCGCCGTTCAGAACGCAGGACGATTTCGACAATTCGGGACTGCTCATAGGGAGCCGTGACACGGAGGTCTATCGCATAGCGGTATGTCTCGATATAACGAACGACATAGTTGATGAGTGCGAACGTGTCGGCGCGCAGCTTATAGTCTCGCATCATCCGGTGATCTTCAATAAGATACGCAGCCTTAACGATACGAGTCCCGTTTACAGGCTGATAAAAAGCGGCATAGCTGCGATATGCGACCACACTCCGCTCGATATGGCGCGCGGCGGCATTAGCGACGTGATGTATGATATGCTCGGCTTCGGCGATCCGAAGAACTCCCCCGTCCTTCACTCCATATATCCGGATAAGAACATCGGCTACGGGCGCATAGCCTACCTTGATTTTGAGATAAGCGCCGAAGGACTTGCCGAGAGCGCGAAGAATGCGTTTTCATGCAAAGGCGTGAAATACTGCGACGGCGGAAAAAGCATCAAGAGCGTTGCGGTATGCAGCGGAGCCGGCAACGACGAGGTATATCGCTGCATTGCCATGGGCATTGATGCGATAATCACCGGTGACGTAAAGCACCACGCATTCGTTGACGCGCACAATGCGGGCGTTACCGTCATTGACGCAGGACATTACGCTACCGAGAATATCATAGTAAGCGTGCTGAAGCAGAAGCTCTCGGCGAAATTCCCCGAGACAGATATATTCGAGCCCGACGCCAATGCGGAGATATGCAAATATATGTGACAGATTCGGAGACGTAATGAACGGCGATAACATCAAAAAACTGCACGAAGCGGCAGAAGAATACATCGAATATGCAGAATTTCGCTGTAACGACAGTTTGTGGGAATACCGTGACAAGAGATACGGTGAACCGTGGGCGTTGCTGGAATATAAAGGCGGTATGTATCACCTTACCCGTCCGGTCGAGCACAATGCTCCTCACACGGAAGTCATAAACGATGAGAACAGTGCGGTCGTCAGGTTTCTGAAATATCTGAAGATCGACTATTTCTTTGAGGTAAAGCATAAAAAACAAGGCGGGTGATTCGTGTCACCGGACGGCGCATTCCTGCACGGCATCGTGCTGTGAACAAAAGGTTATTTCCAAAACCCCTTCCAAAATACTTTACATGCTTCGCACTGAAAACTAAGGTCCTGTATATAAGAAACGGAGGTCAATGCGGTTATGAGCCCACTTTGCGAAATGATAAAAAAACAGACGAACGCGAATTTTCTTAATCTGAAAACAGCGATAATGACTTACGACCGGAACGCGAACGTATGCGGGACTCCGGCGTGGAGATTTGTCTATCATACCATACATTCCGCTGACAAGTGGTTCTTCAACCCGTATATTTATGAGGAACCGCCGTTCCACAAGGACGGAATGGACAATCCGTACAAGCCCTGCGATGTAACGCTAAGCGACGAACAGCTCCTCGATTATATGGAGAAAGTCCGCAAAAAAACGGCGGATTATCTTGATACGCTGACTGATGAAATGCTCAGCGAATGCCCCGAAAAATGCGACAAAACAAGACTTGAACTTGTGCTGATGCAGTTCCGGCACTTATCTACACATGTCGGAATGCTGAACGGACTTACTATGGAAAAAACAGGGAAATTCCCTGTTTATGTAACGCCCGACAGCCTCCACAGACTCGACAGCGGCTATTTCGACAAATAAATTATTACGCGAAGCATGTCGCTTTTGCTACTTTTCGCGTCCGAAAAGTAGCGGGTGCAGGGCAGAGCCCTGCTCTCGAGCGTAAGCGGCATAAAAGAAGGTGAGAACTTGTCACTCGACGGAGCGTTCCTGCACTGTATAGTGCACGAGATGCTTGACAAAGGACTTATCGGTGCGAGAGTGGACAAGATACACCAACCCTCGCGCGATGAGATAATAATAACGATGCGAAAGCCGGGCGGTGCGGAGAAGATACTGATGTCCGCCGAAAGCTCTTCGGCGCGGATATGCCTTACATCATCCGTGCCCGAGAACCCGAAGCAGCCGCCTATGTTCTGCATGCTGATGCGAAAGGCGCTGAGCGGCGGAAAGCTGACAGCTATCTCGCAGGACGGGCTGGAACGCATCATCAACTTTGATTTTGAATGTACCAACGACATCGGCGACCTTTGCGAGAACCGCATAGCCGCCGAGATTATGGGAAAATACAGCAACGTGATCCTCATGACAAAACGCGACGGAGTGTGGCGCGTCATCGACAGCATCAAGCGCGTGACCGACGATATTTCATCGGTGAGACGTGTGCTTCCGAACATAATCTATGAGCTGCCGCCGAGAGAAGAACGGCTTTGTCTCCTTGACTGCGATCTTTCCGGTCTTGAAGCGGCACTTTCGGACTACGGCGGACAGCGCCTCGCCAAAGCGCTGATGTCGATATTTGAGGGCATCTCTCCGATATTCGCACGCGAGTGCGCATACAGCGCGGCAAGAGATGTTGACGCACTTGTAAGCGATCTCAACGCGGACAGGCTTGAAAAACTGGCATTCTTCCTCAAAAAAAGCGCCGCGCATATCGAAAGCTATGACGGCTGCACAATGATTAGCGAGAAAAGCGGCAAGCCCAAGGATATGTGCTTTGTGCCGGTCGAACAGTACGGCGCGGGAATGCTCTGTACGCCGTATGAGAGTCCGTCGGCGCTTCTTGACGGCTTCTTCGCGGAGCGTGCGACAGCCGACCGCGTGAAGCAGCGCTCGGGCGACCTGCTCAAAACGATAATGAACATCTACGAGCGCATTTCCCGCAAGCTCGAACTGCAGAAGCAGGAGCTCGGACAGTGCGCGGAAAAGGAAAAATTCCGACTCATGGGCGATATCCTGAGCGCGAACCTTTACCGCTGTGAAAAGGGAATGAGCGAGATAACCGCCGAAGATTATGTGAGCGGCGGCGAGATAACGATAAAACTTGACCTGAGACTCACGCCGTCGCAGAACGCGCAGAAGCTGTACTCCGAATACCGAAGGCTCGACACCGCTGAGAAGATGCTGACAAAGTTCATCGAACAGGGCGAAAAGGAGCTCATATACATTGACAGCGTGTTCGATGCGGCTTCTCGAGTCGGAAGCGGCGCAGGAAGCGAAGCTGCTATCTTCGAGATAAAGCAGGAGCTTATCAGCACCGGGTATATCCGCTCGTCAAAGACCGAAAAGAACGCGAAAGCGCCGAAAGCGCTCCCACCGCTGAAATTCCGCTCGACAGACGGGTTTGAGATACTAGTCGGACGCAATAATCTCCAGAACGACAAGCTCACGCTCAAAGCGGCGCTCCCGGAGGATATGTGGCTGCATACGCAGAACATACCGGGCTCGCACGTCATAATCCGCGCGGACGGGAAGAAGATACCCGACAGCACGATAGTCGAGGCGGCAGCGCTTGCGGCGACTTGCTCAAAGGGACGAAGCGGCACGAAGATACCGGTCGATTACACACTCGCAAGGTTCGTGAAAAAACCGAACGGCGCAAAGCCGGGAATGGTCATCTTCACGAACAACAAGACGATACTCGTTGACCCTGATGAAACGCTTTATGAAAGGCTGGTCGTAAAATGAGAAGAAGAGGCGGCATCTTTAAGGTGCTGAAATTCATAGTTGAACTTGTGGCAGATTTTTTCACATAAATCCATTTAAAAACTGCCTGACAAATCATAATTTGTGGGGGAATTTGCGGAGGGCTTTCCGTAGTCGCCTATGA
>CAMVEM010000155.1 GCA_947166515.1 uncultured Clostridia bacterium
CGAAGCGAGTCGCTTTTGCTTCTTTTCGCGTCCGAAAAGAAGCGGGGTTTGGGGCAGCGCCCCAAGTCTCAAGCGAAGCGGCGCAATTAAAAAGGAAATTTTCAGATGAAAAATACCGTATATGCAATAAACGGACCCGTTATCAAAATACGCGACACCAAGGATTTCTCCATGAGAGAAATGGTGTTCGTCGGCCATAAACGTCTCATAGGCGAAGTTATCGGCGTGAACGACAGCTTCACCACCATACAGGTCTATGAAAATACCGCCGGTCTCCATATCGGCGAGGAAGTCATAGGCACCGGCGGACCCATGAGCGTTACGCTCGGACCGGGTATAATCTCCAACATTTTCGACGGTATCGCCCGCCCGCTCTCCGATATGAAGAAGACCGACGGCGTATTTGTCACCGAAGGAAGCGATATCCCCACAGTAGATCCCGAGCGCGAGTTTGACGTTACCGTTCTCGCAAAAGCCGGAGATACCCTTAAAGCGGGTCAGATATACGCACAATGCCCGGAATCCGCACTGATCGTAAACAAGGCAATGGTGCCGCCCGACATCGCGGAATGCACCGTCACCTTCGCCGCGGCAAACGGGAAATATAAAGTAAACGACACCATACTTAAAGTCGATATAAACGGTGAGGAGCGTGTTCTTACGCTCTGCCAGCGCTGGCCCATAAGAACTCCACGGCCTGTTGCGAGAAGAATTCCGATAAACACGCCGCTGATAACCGGTCAGCGTGTGCTTGATTCGATAGTTCCGGTAGCTAAAGGCGGTACCGCCGCGATACCGGGCGGCTTCGGCACGGGCAAGACAATGACCCAGCATCAGATAGCCAAGTGGTGTGACGCGGACATTATCGTATATATAGGCTGCGGCGAGCGCGGAAACGAAATGACGCAGGTGCTTGAGGAATTTTCCGAGCTTATCGACCCGAAAACCGGCAAGCCCCTCACCGACAGAACGGTACTTATCGCAAACACGTCCAATATGCCGGTCGCGGCGCGTGAAGCGTCCATATATACAGGAATAACCATAGCGGAATATTACCGCGATATGGGCTATGACATAGCAATAATGGCGGACTCTACCTCGCGCTGGGCGGAAGCTCTGCGTGAGATATCCGGCCGACTGGAGGAAATGCCGGCGGAAGAAGGCTATCCGGCTTATCTGCCGTCGCGCCTCGCAGAATTCTACGAGCGTGCCGGAAACTGCAACGTACTTTCCGGGAACAGAGGAAGCGTAACTATCATAGGCGCGGTATCGCCCGCAGGCTCGGACTTTTCCGAGCCGGTAACACAGAACACAAAGCGATTTGTGAGATGCTTCATGGCACTTGACAAGCCGCTTGCTTATGCGCGTCACTATCCCGCGATAAACTGGCTGACCAGCTATTCGGAGTATATCCCCGATTTTGCGGAATACTATGAGAAAAACGTCGGCGAGGACTTCCTCGATGTAAGACAGCGCATCAGCAACATACTGCTCGAAGAAAACAAGCTCATGGAGATAGTAAAGCTCATCGGTTCGGATGTCCTGCCGGACGACCAGAAGCTCACGCTCGAAACTGCAAAGGTGATACGCGTGGGATTTTTGCAGCAGAACGCGTTCCACAAGGACGACACTTATGTTCCGATGACAAAGCAGCTCTCTATGATGCGGACGATAATGAGGCTCTACGACCGTGCCTCGGAGGCTCTCGAAAAAGAAGTTCCCATGTCGGACATCATCGCGACGGGACTTTTCGAAAAGCTGATAAAGATGAAATATGAGATTCCGAACGACAAGCCGGAGATGTTTGATGAATACGACCGCGAGATCGACAGGACGATCGGCGGAATGTACAACTGACAGAGAGGACGGGAAACGCTATGAATATCCAGTATTCGGGACTTGCGGAAGTAAACGGCCCTCTCGTCTGCCTTGAGGGAGTAAGCGGGGTCGCTTACGAAGAGATCGCGGAGCTGAGACTTGAGGACGGCACAAAGCGCGTCGGCAGAGTCGTACAGATGGAAGGCGACAAAGTTATTTTACAGGTGTTCGAGGGAACATCGGGTCTGTCGCTCGACAACACGAGAACTGTCTTCAAGGGCAAGCCGCTTGAGATACCGCTGAGCACGGAGATGCTCGGCCGTGTGTTCAACGGTGCCGGAAAACCGGCGGACGGTCTCGGAGACGTATTTGCAGAGAAATATGGAGATATAAACGGGCGCGCTCTGAATCCCGTTGCCCGCCAATATCCCAGAAACTATATCCACACGGGAATTTCGTCGATAGACTGCCTTATGACGCTTATCAGAGGGCAGAAGCTCCCGATATTCTCAGGCTCGGGACTTTCGCACAACAAGCTTGCGGTACAGATAGTAAAGCAGGCACGCATAGCCGAGGAAAACGGCAAGGATTTCGCTATCGTATTTGCCGCAATGGGCGTACAGAACGACGTTGCGGACTATTTCCGCCGCGAATTCGACCAAGCGGGTGCGAGCGGAAGAGTCGTGATGTTCCTCAATCTGTCTAACGACCCGATAATCGAGCGCATCTTAACGCCGAAATGCGCGCTCACGACTGCGGAATATCTCGCATTTGAGAAGAATATGCATATTCTGGTCATAATGACCGATATAACGTCCTACGCAGAGGCTCTGCGTGAATTCTCGTCCTCAAAGGGTGAGATACCGGGCAGAAAGGGCTATCCGGGCTATCTTTATTCCGACCTTGCGGCAATGTACGAGCGCGCAGGTGTAATTGAGGGTTCTGAGGGTTCGGTCACGCAGATACCGATACTTACTATGCCGAATGATGATATCACCCACCCGATACCCGACCTTACGGCGTACATCACAGAGGGACAGATAGTTTTTGACCGCCAGCTCGATTCCGAGGGCGTATATCCGGGACTTTCGGTGCTGCTGTCGCTGTCGCGCCTGATGAAGGACGGCATAGGCGAGGGATATACCAGAGCCGACCACAGCGATGTGGCGAACCAGCTCTTTGCGGCGTATGCGAAGGTGCAGGACGCCCGCTCGCTCGCCTCGGTAATAGGTGAAGACGAGCTTTCAGACATCGACAAGAAGTATCTGAACTTCGGCACACAGTTCGAGCAGCGCTTCTTAAAGCAGGGCTTCGACGAGAACCGCAGCATGGAGCAGACGCTTGAACTCGCCTGGGATCTGCTCTCTCTCCTCCCGGCATCCGAGCTCGACCGTATGAACGTCAAGCTCATAGAAGAGCATTACAGAAGATAACGGTCGCTTCGCTCGAGATTGGGGAAAACCTTTCTTGTGTCGGAAATTTCTGTTATGACCGCATCCTGCGGTCTCTTGGAAATTTCCTGCACAGCATCCTGCTGTGAACAAAAGGTTATTCCCCAAACCCCTTTCCAAAAAACTTTACACATATAATTTATAATAAGCGGTAATCTATAAATTAAATTGCGAAGCGAGTCGCTTTTGCTTCTTTTCGCGACGAAAAGAAGCGGGTGCAGGGCAGAGCCCTGCTCTCAAGCGCAGCGACAGAAATCTCAAGCGCAGCGATAAAAGAAAGAAGGTGAGCTTATGGCACAGCAGGTATTTGCCACGAAGGGCAATCTTATAAACGCAAAGCACTCACTTAGGCAGGCGCAGCTCGGCTATGAGCTCATGGACAGGAAGCGCAACATTCTGATACGCGAGATGGTGACGCTGACGGACAAGGCGAAGGAACTCAGCGCAAGCCTTGAAAACACATTTGCCGAAGCTTATGCGGCTCTGCAGAACGCTAATGTTCTCGAAGGTATGCTTATTGAGGAAGTCCAGACAATGCCCACGGACACCTCGATCGAAATAAGCTACCGCAGCGTTATGGGCATCGAGATCCCGCAGGTTTCCGGCGGAAATGTTGAGCCAAAGCTGTGCTACAGCCTCGCGGACACATATTCGAGCTTTGACCGCGCATATGTGTGCTTCTTAAAAGCAAAACAGACCGGACTTATGCTCGCGGAGATAGAAAACAGCGTTTACCGCCTCTCGGTAGCTATCCGCAAATCGCAGAAGCGCGCAAACGCACTCAAAAACATTCTGATACCGAATTACCGCGCACAGGTGAAGTTCATCACCGAAGCGCTTGAAGAAAAAGAGCGCGAGGAATTCTCACGCCAGAAGATCATAAAAGCAAAGGTTGCAAAATAGACCGACGGCGGGCGCACTGTATGAAACAGCGCGCCCGTTTGTGAAAACAGGGGGTGTAGAGCTGAAAAGGAAGATCATTGCCGCTGTTGCCGCAATAATGCTGATAATGGCCGGCGGCTGTTCGAGCGCATCGGTCGAAGAGCTCCTGAGTCCCCCGAAGCTCGACGGCGAGCAGACCGAGATATACAACGCTCTGAAAGCTTACACCAACGGCGACATAATACTGAAATATCCACGAAGCGGGCTGTACCGAAGCGCGTTCGTCATCAAAAATCTCGACAGCGAATACTCCGACGAGGCCATAGTGTTCTATGAAATGCCGAATATTTCCGACGGCTCTTCGCTGAGAATGAACTTTCTCGACCGTCAGAACGGCAAATGGGTGTCTGTCTATGACTTCGCAGCTTCCGGAAGCGAGGTCGAGAGCATTACATTCAGAGATCTCGGCGACGGCGCGTCCACTATACTTGTGAACTATCTCGTAAAAAGCTCATCAGACCGCTCGACAAGCATCATAACATATAAAGGTGGCAAACCGCAGGAGCTTCTGAACATCAGAAACGTATATACTGAGATACTTGACGCCGACGGCGACGGAAACGATGAGGTTTTCGCCGTCATTACCAACAGAAATACCGGAAATACGCTTGCAAGCATTTACGGCTGGACGGACAGCGGCTTTGCCGAAAAGGGAACTTCCGCGCTTAACAGCGGCTTTTCAGGGATCAGAAACGTGTCCTGCGGAAAATGCTGCGAAGATGAAAATACCCGGGCCATATTCGTGGACTACGCATCATCAGACGGCTCGTTCGGCACTGACGCGGTCATTTGCGGCAACGGATTCTACTTCCCGTCTCCCGCGCTTGACTCTGTAACCATGATAAGGACCTCAAACAGCTATACGCCGTATGTTTCGTGCGGAGACCCGGATGGCGACGGCTGCACGGAGATACCGGTGAGTGAACCTTTCCCGGCTTATGCGGAATCGCCGGTGAACGAACAGATCAATATGACCGTGTGGTACAAGCTTATAAACGCGGGAACGTCCAAAGCCGAGAAATTCAGAAGCTTTATCGGCACAAAGGGCGATTATATACTGATATTCCCGAACAGCTGGAAACATCGCGTGAATGCCTACGTCTCAATATCTGAGAACACAGTCAGATTCATGCGCTATGACCCGCTCACCGGCGATGATATAGAACCGATGATGACGCTGTTCTGCGCAGCAGAGGGAAATACTTCAAAATATAAGTCCGACGGATATATAAGTCTCGGCCAAAGCCCCACGAGCGGATATTCATATTACGCACAGATAGGAAACTCTTATCCGTCGCTTACGGAAGAAGAACTGAAAAGCCTGTTTGTTCTCAGATAAAGGAGCGGAAAATGGAAGAAAAAAGAATACTCGTCTGTGAGGACGAAGACGCAATACGCGATTTTGTGGTGATCCACCTCAGACGGTCGGGATATGACGTGTTTGATGTTGACAGCGGCGAAAAAGCAGTAGAAGCGTGGAAAAACGGCGAAAGATTTGACGTTGCGCTGCTAGATATAATGATGCCGGGAATGGACGGCACGCAGGTGTGCAGGTTCCTGCGCAGCGAAAGCAGCACTATCGGCATAATCATGCTCTCAGCGAAAAGTCAGGAAATGGACAAGGTCAACTGCCTTATGATGGGCGCGGACGATTATGTCACGAAACCGTTCTCGCCGTCTGAGCTTATCGCACGCGTTGACGCGATATACAGGCGCGTGAGCGTGTCGCGCACTTCGGCCGAGACCGAAAGCGAGCTGATATCCGGGCCTTTCCGGGTCGATCTCAAAAGCCGCCGCATAACCAAAAACGGCGAGCCTATTGACATTACTCAGGTGGAATATCACATAATCGAGTATTTCATAAAGCACAAGGGAAGCGCGGTCGATCGCCGCACTCTTCTCGACAAAATATGGGGCGAGAGCTATTACGGAGACGACAAGATCGTCGATGTCAATATTCGTCGCATACGCATGAAGATCGAGGAAGACCCCTCCAATCCCGCTTATATCCAGACAGTCTGGGGCTTCGGCTATAAATGGGGCGCGGAGGAGCCAGATGAAAATTAGACGCTTTCGCTTGAGATTGGGGAGAAGAAAGGAAGAGAACCCCATTTCTGTACGCAGAAATGAGGTTCCCTCCTCTCTCACCTTCCTGAAAGACGGCTCGCTTCGCACTGAATATCACAAGTCTGCTAAAAAATAGGATAAAACTCTTGACATGTCAGCAAAAAGATGCTATAATACGATTTGCAAAAAGGGAGCTGATGATATTTCGGCTGAGAGGGAACGAATCTACGTTCCGACCTGACCTGATGCGGATAATGCCGCCGTAGGGAAATACCGACGTTTATGTCCCCTTTTGCTAAAAAAGGGGATCTTTTATTTCCCCGGAAAGAAGGACAAAAGAAATGAAAAACAACAAAACTCAGATGCTCGTCGAAGGCGCAGTAATGATAGCCCTTGCGACTGTGCTCAGCCTTGTGAAGGTATTCAAGCTTCCGTGGGGCGGATCGATCACGCTTGTATCCATGCTGCCGATATGTATGTTCAGCATAAAGTACGGCGTTGTCAAGGGACTCTTCGTCTCATTCGCGTATGCGCTGATACAGATGCTCCTTGATCTGGCGGAAGTCATGAGCTGGGGACTCACGCCCGAAACGCTTATAGCCTGCCTGCTTCTCGACTATATCCTCGCATACACCGTCATAGGCACCGCAGGAATATTCAGGAAACACGGTATGGCCGGCTGGATCGGCGGTGCAGCGTTCGCACTCATGCTCAGGCTCGCGGCTCATTTTGCGAGCGGAGTGTTTATCTGGCATTCTATCGGAAAGCTCTGGGAAGGCTTCGATACATCAAATGAGTATCTCTATAGCCTTATGTACAACGGCGCATACATGGTTCCAGAGATGATATTTACGGTCATAGGTGCAGCGATATTGTTCTCAATTCCGCAAACCAAGCGTATTCTTGCTCCTACACCCAAAGAATCGTAAAACTGTTGTCCTACCCCCAACCCCCTCCCCAAGGGGAGGGGGCTCAGTTTGTCAAAAAAGCAGAAACTTGTTATTTAATTTGCGAAGCGAGTCGCTTT
>CAMVEM010000156.1 GCA_947166515.1 uncultured Clostridia bacterium
AGGTGTAGAGAAAGAGCTTCACGCCCTGCTCGAAAAGCAGATGTGCACCTATTGCGATATCGTCCGATCCGGTGACGAATTCCAGTTCGTCTTCGGAGAGTTTTACGATGTCGCTCTTCGGGATAAATTCCCGCACAGCTTTCTGGAGATCATCTCTCTTTTCCCAGAGATTGAACCGCAGATTCGGGTCAAAGCTCACTATCCCGCCTTTGCTGCGCATGATCTCTATCGCGCGCTCATGTGCTCTGCGCATCGGGAAATCGCCTATAGATACGCTGCAGAAATGAAGTGCGAATGCGTCGCTGAAATATTCTTCTTTCACGCTTTCGGGGGAGTACAGCATATCCGCCGAGGGCTTGCGGTAGAATGAAAATGTCCTGCCGCCGTCTTCATCGAGCGAAACGAATGCGAGTGCGGTGTTCGCTTTGTCGGTGAGCAAAATGCAGTCTGTTTCCACTCCCGTTTTTTCAAGCTCGTGGATTATCTTGTGACCGAACGGGTCGTCACCGAGCTGGGTCAGCAGTCTTGATCTGCCGCCGAGATGTGAGAAAGCAGCGCAGACATTTGTGGGAGCGCCGCCGACCTTCGGTGAAAATGCCGTAACGTCGTCGAAATCACATCCGCTTTTGTCTGGAATAAAGTCGATAAGCGCCTCGCCTATCGACAAAAGCACATCATTCATCGGTAATCACCTCTATCCAGCCAAGTCTGTATAATATTCCTTCCACGCCTTCCGAATTCAGCGTGATCTGTGTGTCTTCGGGGTACATGCGGCTTGATAATACCGTTTCACCGCCGTTAAGATATATTTCGGCAGATGCTGTGTCCGCGATGATACGGATATCCGTACATTCCGCGAGCTTTGCATATCTGACCGTTCTGCCGCTTCCGGCGCTTTCGGAAACAAAAGTCATCGAAAACTCGCCGTCTTCGTATTTCAGCGTCATAACACCGCTCAGCTTTATGCTGAAATTTCCGATGCATTTTCCGACAAACTCAAACGGGAGCTCTGCGCTTACTGCAGCGCCGTTATTCACTGCTGTTCCGTCTATGCGAAGCCTTTCAAGCTCGCGCACCGGAGTCTGGCAGATGTTTCCTTTATCATTTACGGAAAGCTCTCTCGGCAGAGTCAGACAATGCTGCCAGCCGAGGGCCGTGGTGGGATTGCTGTACGGTATATCCCCGATACCCTCCCAGCCGATGAAAAGCTTTCTGCCGTCCGGAGCGTCGAATGACTGCGGCGCGTAGAAGTCAAATCCCTTGTCCCACTCGCGGTAATTCTCAGGATCGCCGTCCTTGCCGATAGTGAAATACCCGGAGCTGTAAACATTCTGGAATACATACTTTTCATGCGGAACGCCCTGCGGAGAAACGCTTAAGAAGCTGATACCTCCGAGTGTGAATGCGTCGGGGCATTCCCACATATAGCTTTCGTCCTCTCCGAATATCGTCCGGTCGTATGTCCAGTTTTCAAGGTCGTCGGATATATAGTACAGCACGCAACCTTTGGCTGCAAGAGTTCTCGCACCGAGTACCATGTGATATCTGCCGTTTTCCTCCCAGACTTTCGGGTCGCGGACATGGCAGGAGCAGTAATCCGGATAATCCGCATTGCGAAGGAGGACTTTTTTCGGGCTCATGTTATGCCCGTCCTTGGTAGTTACGAGTATCACATTCGCGCCGCGTCCGGAAGTGATATAGTCGTGATTTCCTTCTTCCCTGACATTGCCGGTGTAGAAAAGATACAGCGTGTCGGCTTTTACAAAGCCGCATCCGGAATATACGCCGCTTCTGTCTTCGGGCGTATCCGGAAGCAGCACCGTGCCTGTGAACCGCCATTTCAGAAGGTCGGGGCTGCACCAGTGTCCCCAGCATTTTCGGCCTATACCCTCAGCGCTGTCGGGAGAATACTGGAAATAAACGTGATATTCTCCGTTGAAGAAGCAAAGCCCGTTCGGGTCGTTGAGCCAGCCGTTTGACGGCTCAAGATGAAGCTTCTGCCTGAAATTGTTTTTCATTTGCAAAGGTCACCCCCCTGCTGTTATTATTTTGTTGTTTCAATAAGCTTGTCGAGAAAATCCACATCTCCGCCGGCAGCCTTGGTTATATCCTTGTAATCGTCGGGATTGGTGATTATAACAGGGGTTATCGTTTTGTAGCCCTTGCTCTGTATCAGCGGTATGTCAAACGTTATGAGCGTCTGTCCGCGAACGACTCTGTCGCCTTCCGAAACATGAGCCTTATAACCTTCGCCGTTAAGCTCCACGGTGTTTATGCCGACATGTATCAGCATCTCCATTCCGTTGTCAAGCGTCAGCCCTATAGCGTGGTGAGTATCAAACAGCGTGCTTACCTCGCCGTCTGCGGGTGCAATTACCTTACCCTCAGTAGGATCAACAGCTGCGCCCTTTCCGAGAACGTCTGTAGCGAATGTCTCATCGGGAACATCAGCCATAAGAACTGCCTTGCCCTTGAGCGGAGCATATACGCAGTTATCGTCGTAGCTTGCTGCGGGTTTTGCTTCGATCGCCGGAGCAGCCGATGCAGATACACCTTCGGGAACTGCGTCTTTATAAAGTATCCATGAAAGAATGAATGCTACTGCGCTTGCAACGATGAATGTGAGCAGATAGCCAAGGAAGCTGTCAGTCGTAATGAGGAATCCGAAAAGTCCGGTAACGCCGTTTGCTGTTGCATAAACACCCATTATCGAGGCTACTGCGGCACCGCATGCACCTCCGACCATACCTGCAACGAGCGGCTTTCCGAAACGGACGTTCACACCGAAGATCGCAGGCTCGGTAATTCCCATAAATGCTGAAAGCGAAGCGGGAAGAGCCATTGACTTGATCTTTCTGTTGCGGGTCTTGATAGCTACCGCGAGAGCTGCCGCGCCCTGTGCAACGTTTGCAGCGGTCGCTATTGGCATCCAGATGTTCTGGCCGTTGTCGGCGAGCATCGAAAGCTCGATAGCGTTGTACATGTGGTGTACGCCCGCAACGACTGTGGGAGCATACGCCGCACCCATGAGGAATGAGCCTATACCGAAAGGAATCGCGATGAGCCACTGTGCTCCGGTAAGTACCCAGGATTCGAGCTGAGAGAATACGGGTCCGATCACGGTCATGGTGAGGAAGCCGGTAACGAGTACCGACACCAGCGGAGTAACAAACAGGTCGAACATTTCCGGAACGCGCTTATGCAGCCATTTTTCGATGACTGACAAAAGCAGTACGGCAATTACGACCGGGATAACATGGCCCTGATAGCCTGTAGCGTGGATATCCCAGAGCCCGAACCACGACCACAGCGTCGGGAGGTTGGTTCCGTCGCCCACCGACCATGCGTTAACAAGGTTCGGGTGGATCATTATCATACCGATAACGGCACCGAGATAGATGTTCGCGCCGAATATCTTTGCGGCACTGACTGCTATGAGTATCGGCAGGAACGTAAGAGCTGCGTTCGAGAAGATATCGAGCAGCGAGTATATCTGTGTGTTTGCAAAATCGGGGAATGCCTTCGAGAGACCGCCGAGAAGTCCGCAAAGAAGACCTGTCGCAACGATCGCCGGAATGATCGGAACGAAGATGTCTCCGAGAGTCTTGATAGCCCGTTTGTACCACGGAGCCTTTGCCGCAGCGGCTTTTTTCACGTCGTCCTTGGACGCGGCCTCAACTCCCGCGAGCATGATAAATTCATCGTACACCTTGTTTACTGTGCCGGTGCCGATGATGACCTGAAGCTGACCGGCAGCCTCAAATACGCCCTTAACGCCGTCAACGTTTTCGAGCGCTGTTTTTTTAACTTTCCCGTTATCGGCGATAACGAGTCTTAAACGAGTCGCGCAGTGAGCTGCGCTTGCGAGATTATCCTTGCCGCCTATCGCGTCGAGAATTTCGGCTGCACATTTATTATAATCCATAGACCCCACCCTTTCTTTATGCAATATACGCACTGTCTTATGCTTTAATGCCGGCTGACAAGTCTGCGAGAACTTGTGAAATCGGTTTCATATCGTGCTATCATTATACCACAATGCATGAGTTCTGTCTATAGTAATATGACAACAAATATACTTCATTTTTCGGTAGGTTTCACACAATTTCACATTTTTGTTTTGTGCACTATGTCAAACCCGGTTGGTGGATTCTCGTTCGATGATGTCGTATTCGAGCTGCATTACGCGGTGGACGTCGCTTCCGCTCTTCATTGCCGAGAGCAGCATGTTTGCCCCTTCTCTTCCGGCAGTCTTGTAGTGAAGATGCACTGACGAAAGCGGTACATACAGCACTCTCCCCATGCGGGAATCGCCTACTGCGCCTACCATAAGATCATCCGGTATTGTGATACCGTTTTCACGACAATAGAGCATGGCTCCTGAGGCAATGCTGTCGGTAGCGCAGAAAAGGCAGTCCGGCCTTTTTCTGCCGGAGAACATACGCTTTGCTTTGTCATAGCCTGAATCCATGCTGAATTTTGCTATCGCACAAAGCTTAGGATCAACGCTTAGCCCGGCTTCTGTAACCGCTTTCTCGAAGCCGAGCCTGCGATCCCTGCCGGCGGCGATGTCGTCCGGGTTGACTCCGATGAATGCGGGATGCTTAGCTCCTTTGTCGAGCATGAGCTTTGTCATGCTGTAAGCCGCTCCGAAGTCGTTATGGCAGACACAGTTGAAGCCTTTGAACTGCTGCCCCACTATCACTGTCGGGACTCGCATTTTTGAAAGGAGCGAGCGGTGAAGATCTGTAAACACGCTCGCAAGTAATATAACGCCGTCAACGCGGTTCTGCCTGAACAGTTCGAGCGAGCTGATCTCGCGGTTGTAATCATTTGCCGTGTTGACGAGCAGGAGCTCGAAACCTTCTTCGCCGAGCACTTCGCCTATCCCTTCGGTAACGCGCGAAATGCTTTCGCTTGAGAGTTTTGGCAGGATAACTCCCACAAGCTTGGTGACCTTTGATCGCACCGTTCGTGCGGAATAACTGGGCATATAGCCGGTCTTTTCAAGCGCTGCCTCGATCAGTGCACGCTTGTCGTCGGCAAGGTATCCGTTGTTGAAATATCTGCTTACTGCCGAGACCGATACGCCCGCTATTTCTGCAAATTCGGAAATATTCACGAAGTATCGCCTCCTTTGTGTGATACCGATTTCATATATTATATCACATTATCTGTAAAAATGCAATGCTTTTTTATTGTTTTTTCTCTGTCACAACAAACATTTGACAGAAAATATCTTATTATCAGTTTTTATTTGTATTCTCCCCGCCGAAGACAGGGGAGAATACGCTTTACACCGCACTTTTTAGGAATCACAACAAAGAAATCGAAAATTGATATTTAACAATTAACAATCATGATTGCGGCGTCAAATGCTGACACAAGCAGAAAGTCTCCGGTACGCTAAGCGTCCCGGAGACTTGTTGTGCTAAATAAAATTGCTGATGTGCTGTTTGCTTTTAGGATCTCAGTATCGCTTCGATCTCTGAGAGTTCTTCTTCTGTAAAATCAAGGTTGTCGAGTGCGCCGACATTGTCGGTTATCTGCTCGGGTCTGCTTGCACCCGAAAGCACAGTTACAACGGCATTGTTGTGCAGCAGCCATGATATCGCCATTTGTGAGAGCTTCTGTCCTCTTTTTTGTGCAACGCCGTTCAGTCTGTTAAGCTTTGCGACCATTTCTTCTGTGAGCTGCTGACCGATCCAAGTATTGCCCTTGCCGACGCGCGAATCGGCAGGAATGCCGTTCAGATACCGGTCGGTGAGGAATCCTTGATAAAGCGGAGAAAATACCGAAAGACCTATCCCGTTTTCAGCGCAGTATCTGTCGAGCCCGTCATCTTCCACCCAGCGGTTGAGCATAGAATAAGAAGGCTGATTTACTATAAACGGAGTGCGGAGCTCCCGGAAGATCTCTTTTATCTCCGAGGTCTGACTGCGGTTGTAGTTGGAAATACCGACATACAGCGCTTTTCCCTGACGAACGACCTGATCGAGCGCGAGAGCCGTTTCTTCAAGCGGTGTGTTCGGGTCGAAGATGTGATGATAGTAAATGTCAACATAGTCGAGCTTCATACGTTTTAAGCTCTGGTCAAGGGAAGAGATAAGATATTTCCGGCTCCCGTTTTTGTCGCCGTAAGGGCCGTCCCACATACCATATCCGGCTTTTGTTGAAATGCAAAGCTCGTCGCGGTAAGTGCGCAGTCCGTTGTCGAGTATGCGGCCGAAGTTTTCTTCCGCAGAGCCGTTATACGGATGTCCGTAGTTGTTGGCAAGGTCAAAATGCGTTATTCCGAGATCGAACGCAGTTCTGCACATGTTTTCAGCATTTGCGAATACCGAGCCGTACCCGAAATTCTGCCATAGTCCGAGTGATATAGCGGGAAGCTTGAGACCGCTGTTCCCGCATTTCCTGTAGATCATTTTTTCGTATCTCTTATCATTTGCCATGTACATGGTTAAGCCCCCTTTTCATTCTGATTGTATCATAGTTTAGATAGTTTGTCAATAGAATTCGTTCTCTGCCTAAAACGATAGATGAGAGTGATATGAAGTATATGTCTACTGATCGGTCAAACGCCTGCGACCAGCCTTTCTGCGTTCATGAATAATATGTTTTCTTTGTCCGCGTTTGATATCGGCTCCTGCAATACTGCCTGAACATACATTCGCGGATTGCAGATAGGGTAGTCGGTTCCGAAAATGAACCTTTCGGAACCTGCCTTGTTGACACCGTAAGCTATTAACCCGTATCTGAAAATGCCCGTCCCCGAAAGATCAAGATAAAAGTTTTCATATTTTTTCATACGTTCGAGATGAAGCAGGAAGTATTCCTTTTCACCGGGGTGTGCAGCCACAAAAGTGAGCTTCGGGTGAGCTTCTATCATTTTGTCTGTTTCTTCCTGTTCGTCCTTCATGGTGTGGAAGCTTACGATCATGTCGTACTGCTCTGCGGCTTCAAGGATCGTATGGAGTTCTTTGCATGAATAGTCTTTCCAGCCGTGCATATACGGGCAGAGCTCGCCGATGAGTTTTATCCCGTGTTTGTTCATGCGCTCGATCTCCGCAATGGATTCTTCGATGAAATGCGGGTGAACATGAAATCCCGGAGTGTAAAAATCTCCGAGTGCTTTTTTGATCTCCAGAGCCTTGTTGTTGCATTCTCTTATGTATGCAAACCCCTCCTCGGAAGTGTAAGGCTTCTTCAATAAAACGCAGCCGGCAATGTGCGATATTCCGGCGCGTTCGATATCCTCCTGCATCTGTGACTGTGATGGTT
>CAMVEM010000157.1 GCA_947166515.1 uncultured Clostridia bacterium
GCGGAGGGCGATCGGAAAGCCCTCCGCAAATTCCCCCACAAATTATGATTTGTCATAACTAAGATGTAAAAAAAGAATAAGTCCAAAAAGAAAAAGGGGATACATAAAATGGCGGAAACAAAAAAAAGCTCGTCAGCACAGAAAAAGACGGCAAAACCGTCCGGCGGGCTTGAAAAGAGAAAAGAGGAGCTTCTGAGAGCAAACGCGAAACGCCGGCATATAATATCGGTCGTTATGTTTGCTGTCGGACTGTTCATTATTGCTCTTTCGTTCATAGGAAATTCCTTCGCTGAAAAAATGTCGGCGTGGGATCATCTCCATGCGTTTATTTATGGAATGTTCGGCCTGACGGCATTTCTTGTCGGACCTGTAATAATCTGTATTGCTGTAATGATCTCCGCAGTTATGACAAGATCGACAGTTGCAAAACGAATGATACAGCTCGTGCTTCTTATTTTGCTTCTCAGCGCCGCCGCGCAGGTGATTTTCGTCGGAAGTATCGGCGATCCTGCAGCAGAAAATGCGGGATTCAGCGATACGATAGGATATGTTTACGAGAAAGGCAAAACGCTCTCCGGCGGTGGAGTTGTCGGACTTATACTCGGCGCACCGCTGCTGCTTTTCGGACAGATAGGCGCAATAATAATACTCGCGCTTATTACTTTTGTCGCTGTGATGATAATTGCCGACAAATCGCTGCATGATCTTTTCAATGCTGTGAAAAAGCCCGCAGAAAAAATAAAGGATCATCACGACCGTGTAACAGAGGAACGCGGGGTCATTGCCGATGACCTGAAACAGCTTGAGGAAGAGCGCATGAGACAGCGCCGCGAGCATCGTGAACTGCGCAATGCTGAACGTATTGCAAAGCGTGAAGAACGTCGGGAAGAACGCGAGCAGACCGCTGAGGAGCGTCGCCGCAGCAAGTTCGAGTCTATAGCGAGCGTTACCACAAACGCTCAGCAGGAAGTCTCGGAGCAGGATAAAAAAGAAGCTGCCGAGATAGAGAAGGAGAAAAAGGATCCCGTCAAGGAACAGAAGCAGGAAAGCGCTGAATTTCAGAAGGATCTTAAGGATTATCTCAACGTTAAATATGGGGCTAACAAAATGGATCGTCCTCCGGCATTCCCGAAAGAGGATACTCCTGTTGAGCCGTACCGCCCAGATGAGCCGAAATATGCCGGCGAAAGCGAAGAAGAACTGCCCGGTAAGCATCTCAATCCGGTAGTTAAGCATGACAGCCTCATAGACCCGTCATTTGAAAACAATACAGCTGCAGAGAATGCCGCAGCCGTTGAGATAAAGCCTGCAGAAGACGATGACGACACGCCTCCGTGGGAAGACCCTAAGCCCGCGGAAGAAGGTGTTCCCGGTGATAATTCAATATACATAGGCCAGCCCCAGATAAACTATGGCATAAACTCTGACAGGAAAGAAACCGATATTGTTGACGCAATAAAGGATTTCACCAGAGAACAGCAGGAGCGCGCAGCAGCCGCAGAGGAGAACGCGCGTGTGCTCGGAACAGTTATAAAAGAGGACGAGCACGGCCAGAGCTATGTGAGCGAGGTCCTGTCCGACGGCGAATCATACACGCTTCCGCCGCTTGAACTGCTAAACGATGTTGTGCATGAACGTTCCGACGAAGATATAAACAGCGAGATAGCTATAAATGCGGAGAAGCTTGTGAATACGCTCAAAAGCTTCGGAGTTGAAACGAAGTTCCTTGAAGCTGCAAGAGGCCCTTCCGTAACGAGATACGAGCTGCAGCCTGCGCCCGGTGTGAAAATATCCAAGATAACCGGTCTTGTTGACGATATCGCGCTTAATCTCGCGACTGCGGGCGTGCGTATCGAAGCGCCTATCCCGAATAAGGCGGCAGTAGGCATCGAAGTTCCGAACCGCACGGTAGAGAGCGTGCCGTTCCGCGAAATGGTAGATACAAAGGATTTCCGTGAAACAAAGAGCAAGCTCGGCGCTGTGCTCGGAAAGAGCATTTCCGGCGACATAGTTATCGCGGATATCGCGAAGATGCCGCATATACTTATCGCAGGAACCACCGGCTCCGGTAAATCCGTCTGTGTAAACTCTATCATTATGAGCATACTGTTCCGCTCTACACCGGACGAGGTAAGGCTGCTGATGATCGACCCGAAGGCGGTCGAATTCATGATCTACAACGGTATCCCTCATCTGCTGATACCTGTCGTGACCGATCCTAAGAAGGCTTCGGGAGCGCTTGCGTGGGCAGTAACAGAGATGCTCAACAGATATAAGCTGTTCTCGGACAACAACGTGCGTGATCTCGGAGGCTACAACAAGCTTGCGAAGACTCGCGAGGACATTGATCCGATGCCGCAGATAGTCATATTCATCGACGAGCTTGCTGATCTTATGATGGCGTCGCCTGGAGAGGTCGAGGACAGCATCTGCCGTCTTGCACAGATGGCGCGTGCTGCGGGAATGCATCTTGTCATCGCTACGCAGCGCCCGTCGGTAAACGTAGTTACCGGTGTCATCAAGGCGAATATCCCGAGCCGTATCGCGCTGAAAGTCGCATCGCAGGTGGACAGCCGTACTATCATAGACAGCGCCGGTGCAGAGAAGCTCCTCGGTAAGGGTGATATGCTGTATGCGCCGGTCGGAATGCCGAAGCCTATGCGTGTGCAGGGCTGCTGGGTATCTGACGGGGAAGTTGAGAGAGTCGTTGATTTCATTAAGAATTCGTTCACGCTCGACTACGATCAGGGCGTTATAGACGAGATCGAACGTCAGGCCGAACTTGCCGCTCAGAAAGCCGAAAAGGGCGGAAAGCGTGACAGCGAAGACGACGGCGGAGCAGATCTTAACGACGATAAGCTCGATGAAGCAATCGAAGCGGTCATCGAAGCCGGACAGGCGAGCACGTCCTATCTCCAGCGCCGCCTGAAACTCGGCTACGGACGTGCAGCGAGACTTATAGACACTATGGAACAGCTCGGAGTAGTAGGCGCTTTTGAGGGCGCAAAACCCCGGCAGGTCATAATGACCAAGCAGGAATGGTACGAGCGTAAGATGAACAAGAGCGAGTGATGAAGCTGTCCGCTTTTAAGAATCTTCCGCCGCCCGTTAGGAAAATACTTGCTGCTCTGGGAATATTGCTCGCTGTATTCGTAATATCAGTCAGCATTAATGATGCGGTAGGATTCAGCAGCCGTTTCCCGACGTGGAGGAGCATATATTCGCTGCTGTCCCGCGAAGTCCCGCAAGTAAGCGAGCTTGCGGAGAACACTGCGGAAGTGCATTTCATAGACGTGGGGCAGGGCGACTGCGCGCTCATACGCACAACAGACTGCTGTGTGCTTATAGACTGCGGAGAATATGACAAATTCGGGAATGTTGACAGATATCTGAATTATCTCGGTATAAAGAATATTGATCTGCTAATCATGTCACACGCTCATTCCGACCACATGGGCTGTATGTACAGGATAGCGGAAAAATATAATATCGGCAGTGTACTTATGCCCGAATACAGCGAAGATAATATTCCTCTTTCCGGCTCATACACCAGACTTATGGATATTATCACAAGCAGGAAGATCCCGGTCATTTGCGCGGAAAAGGGAAAGATGCTGAACGTCGGAGAAAACGGAAGGCTTGAAGTGATCGCTCCGGTAAAAGATTACGACGATCTCAACAACGGCTCCGCGGTTGTAAGGTTCACATACGGGAATGTGAGTTTTTTGTTCTGCGGAGATATCGAGAAAGACGCTGAGCAGGATATTCTTGACAGCGGAGCGGATATTTCGGCCGATGTGATAAAGGTACCGCATCACGGAAGCGGTTCTTCAAGCACGAAAAAATTTGTAAACGCTGTCTCGCCGCAATATGCAGTTTTCTGTACAGGAGTAAACAACGATTTCGGACATCCGCACGCGAATATCGTTAATCTGTACAGAAACATCGGGGCAGAGATACTGCGGACTGATACGGACGGAAACATCGTCTTTTCAACAGACGGAGAAAAAATACAGACCGGCACACAGAAAGGGCAGGGAAGCGCTCCCGCACTTAAAGATGCCGCTTGACCGGAGGGTATAAGTTTGAAAAAAATATTCAAACTTAACACTTCGATGCTCCTGTTTGGAGCAAACAGGTTTTGCTTCGCAAAACCGCATCAAAGTGAAAGGAGATGCACCTTGACAGGTGCAGGTCATAAATATGTCTTTCAATAAACATGACCGTTCAAGGAACGGCTTTATGCTCGACGGAAGCTTTGCCGCAAACGGATATGACTGGTGGTGGCATTCCTTCACGGGGGTAAGCGATGTTACGGGCAGGGAGAAGCAGTTCTTCATTGAGTTTTTTACCTGTAATCCTGCGCTCGGCGAGGACAGACCGATACTCGGTCAGCTCCCGGATAACAGAAAATTACATATAAAGCCGTCTTATCTTATGGTAAAGGCGGGCTGCTGGGGAGAAGGAAAATGCCAGCTCCACAGATTCTTCGGCTGGAGCGACGTAAAAATGCGCACAAGAGCGCCGTACACCGTTTCGGCGGACAATTGTTTCTCGTCGGATGATTTTCTTCGCGGAAGCGTAGAGGTCGGGAAGCTTGAATGTCAGATGCATCCCGAATATATGTGCGACAGCGGAAGCATGGAGTGGGATCTTAAACTCAACAAAGTAACAGCGTTCAACGTAGGCTACGGCGCGAGCCTGCCGTTGCGCGAGATAAAAGCGTTCGAGATGTACTGGCATGCAGAGGGAATGAAGACGCTGTACGACGGATATGTTGTGCTGAACGGCGAACGGTTCACAGTAACTCCGGAGCGTTCGTTCGGATATGCCGACAAGAACTGGGGCAGCGGATTCACGAGCCCGTGGGTGTGGCTGTCATCTTGCAGCCTTACGAGTCTTATCAGCGGTAAGAAGCTGAACGACAGTGTGTTCGATATCGGAGGCGGCTGCCCGAAGGTATATTTCCTGCCGCTGAAACGTAAGCTGCTGAGCGCGTTCTGGTATGAGGGAACACCATACGAATTCAATTTCTCAAAGTTCTGGACAGAAACAAAAACCGCATTTGCGTCCAAAGAAACGGATAAAGAGATATTCTGGTATGTACGTCAGGAAAACAGCGACGCTGTAATGATAACGAAGGTGCGCTGCAAAAAGGCGGATATGCTGCTTGTGAATTATGAGGCTCCCGACGGCTCAAAGCGCCATAACCGTCTCTGGAACGGCGGAAACGGTATCGGCGAGATAACGCTTTATAAGAAGACATCGACCGGCAGAAAGCTGATAGACAAAATAAGAGCCGAGCGTGTCGGCTGCGAATACGGAGAATACGACAGATAGGTCCCTCACCCCTGCCCCTCCCCAAGGGGAGGGGTGCTTTGTTTTTATGGTGGCTGCGCCCCCATGCCCCCGAAATTGAGAAAAAACATGGCGTGCAGTCAGATGCACGCCATGTTTTCAGTTTTCTTTTATAATTGCTATCTTTATGTCTCCGAACGAAAAGCTTAAGTTTACTGCTATGCCGTTTTCCGGGATATTCAGCATAAGCTTTTCTTCCGATGTCTGGGGTGAAAGCTCAAGCTCAATGTTTTCCTGGTTAGACATATTCACAGCGAAAAGACCGTTCTGGAGATTGAGAAGCTCGCCGACGCAAGCTTTCGTATATCCGTCTGTTTCCGTCAGATTCTCGCCTGCATATCTTGCGGCTATACCGATGAATCCTCTTTCTGTACCGCCGAGAGCCACCTTTGCTTTTATCGGTCCGGAAATATCCTGGCAGCAGGCATAGTTCATGGAGATCGTTACATTTCTCGAAACGCCGGCAAGCGAGAAGTCGTCGCCGAGAAAGCGTATCAGGTTGCGAATGAACAGAAGTATGTAGTTACCATAAAAATCGCTGTCGTTCATACTGTCGATACCAAGGACATGAAGCATTTCACGTTCCATGCTATCTTCGCTTTCATCGGTATATGACGAACTGTTTTTATAATCGCGGAGAGCGTTCTCGAACTGTTTGTGATCGAGAAATCCGAAGTCGATCAATGCTTGTCCGAGCACAAGGTTTGAGTTCTTCTGTCTTGCGAGAAGTTCAAGCATCTGTTCTTCGGTCAGAAATCCTTTTGCCACTGCTATCGCGCCGAATCTCATATCTGCCGTATGCTGTGCTTCGTGGACTTCCTCCACCTGTTTTGCGGACATATATCCTGCATCTATCGCAACAGCGCCGAGCTTTGGTTTTATGCGCGTCATTGCCGTAAGCGCGGCATGAAGCTCGTCTGCGTCAATTATCCTTTTATTCAACAAATAGTGTCCGAATAGTTGAGTGTACATATATTCCTCCCATTTATAACCCCAGCATACGGTTTATAACTTTAAGCACATCGTCGTCCTTTACGGGTTTCTGCAGGAACTCGAATGCTCCTTCCTTTATCGCCTTTATCAGGTTGCCCTGTGTTCCGACCGTGGATGCTATGACCACTCTTGCCTCACTGTTAATGGCTTTTATTTCGCGAAGAGCGTCTATACCGGTTTTCTTTGGCATTACGATATCCATAAAAACAAGGTCGGGGCTGTTCTTTTTATACATTTCAACTGCCAGTTCACCGTCCTCGGCAAAAATAACGCTGTTGACTCCGACTCTGTTCAGTATTTCCTGGAGTTTTTTCCTTATGAGCGGAGAATCATCACATATCAAGACAGTCAGATCAGATATTTTCATAAATACAGCTCCTTTCTGCAGCTTTTTACACAATTACACATTATTATTATACAGT
Organism: uncultured Clostridia bacterium; assembly: GCA_947166515.1. Taxonomy (GTDB): domain Bacteria; phylum Bacillota; class Clostridia; order Oscillospirales; family Ruminococcaceae; genus Ruminiclostridium_E. Next base: position 6,774 of record CAMVEM010000157.1, read on the forward strand.
ATTTTGATACAAAATACAATAAATTTGGTGAATTTTTATTTCGTTTTTCGCAAAAACAGCATAATTAACAAATCAGACATGTAATAAATAACTCAAACGATGAAAAAATCGTTCAGCTGGTTTTGCTGTTTTGTGCAATATTACTAAATGCTCGGTCAGCTCATACTTTTCCGCAAAAATAAGCGGACGAAATTTTTATTTTAAATTGTATTGACAAATGAGAAAAAATGCTGTATAATAATACGGTACCCTTTACGGAAGCGTATCGAAGTGGTCATAACGGGCCTGACTCGAAATCAGGTAGCCCTCACGGGCTCGTGGGTTCGAATCCCACCGCTTCCGCCAATTTCTTCCGTTTAAGATTTATCGAGGTGTGGCTCAGTTTGGTAGAGCGCTGCGTTCGGGACGCAGAGGCCGTGGGTTCAAGTCCCGTCACCTCGACCAATTTTTCTCA
>CAMVEM010000158.1 GCA_947166515.1 uncultured Clostridia bacterium
ATACGCTTCATATCCGCATTCGCAAAGCCTGTCGATCACTTTTGAAACAGGCTCCGGTAGTGTAAAATTATTCATTAGTCATCTCTTTGATGATAATATTTGCCTTTTCGTAGATCTTTTCGATATCCTCTCCTACAAAGAATTCGCCGTTCTCATACAGTATCTTTCCGTTCACCATTGTGCGCTTTACGTTCTGCTTGCTTCCCGCATAAACGATGTTCTTTGCGATATTGTTGAGCGGCTGCATATTCGGCTGATGAAGGTCGATCTCGATAATGTCGGCTTTCTTTCCGACTGCGAGAGTGTCGCAGTCGTTAAGTCCCATTGCTTTTGCGCCGTTCACGCATGCCATTTTCAATACTTCCGCTGCGTCGCAGGCTTCGGCGTCGTATTCCTTCACCTTCTGGAGTCCGGTAACAAGGAACATCTCTCTGAACATATCGAGGCAGTTGTTGCTCGCGGGGCCGTCGGTTCCGATAGCTACCGGTATTCCCTCTTTCAGAAAGCGGCATATCGGCGCTATACCGCTCGCAAGCTTTAAGTTCGACGCGGCATTTGTCACCGCGTACAGCTTCTTTTCCTTATATATCTCAATGTCCTTATCGCTCATCCATACACAGTGGTAGCCGCCGCCGCCGTAGTTGTACATACCTATGCTGTCGAGCAGCTCGGTCGGAGTTTTGCCGTAGCGTCCGATGCACTCGTCAACTTCTTTTTTTGTCTCCGAGCTATGAACGAACACGGGAAGCTTTCTTCTGTTCGCAAGCTCGGATAACTGCTTCATCAGTTCAAGGCTCGTTGTGTATTCGGCGTGGAAGCCGAGATGATACGAGATAAGCGGGCTCACTTTGTTGTATTTGTCGTAATCGAGCTCCATCTGTTCTACTGAGCCGCCGAAGTTGTTCATACTATCGCAGAGAACCGTGCGGAAACCGCTGTCAACGCTTGCGTTCACGATGCCGTCGGTCTTCATGTACATATCGAAGTTCGCGGTGATGCCGCTCGTGAGATATTCGAGTATGCCAAGGCGCGAGAGCCAGTAAACGCGGTCCGGGTTCAGCTTTGCTTCCATCGGGAACACGCGGTTGAAAAGCCATTCCTGCAAAGGTAGATCATCCGCAAATGAGCGTAAGAACGTCATAGCGGTGTGAGTGTGAGCATTCTTGAAGCCGGGCATAAGGACATTTCCCTTGCAGTCGATCTCCTTGTCGAAATTGCCGCTTCCCTTTTCGCTTCCGATATATGATATGCTGTCTCCGTCAACATGGAGCTCGCCCTCGGTGATGTTTATCCCGTCGGTCATAGTGAGTAAGCGTGCGTTGTAAAATCTTGTTTTCATTATTCCGTCCCTTTCGTAATCTCAAGCTCTTTGCAGTTCCATTCTTCGCTTCCGAAACGGTATTTCTCCGTTACGCCGGTATCTCTGAACCCGGAAGAAAGATAGCAGCCGAGCGCCGCTTTGTTTTCCGCGAAAACACCGATAGTCACGCGCTTCGCTTTCATTATCCCGAACGAATAATCGAGCGCCAAGCGTATCATCTCCTTGCCGAGACCCTGTCCGCGGCGCTTATCGTCGAGTATGACATACCCGAAGCGAACAGTATCAATGTCGTTCACATCCGGAAAGCGTATATTTATATGGCCGACGATACCGGTTTCGTCGTAAGCTGTAAAGTGATAAACATTCTCAGCGCCCTCGGAATTATCATACTGATCGTTGAGATCATCCGCTGTTATCGGATAGCTTTCAAATCTGTCCGCGCACCAGAACCGGAAGATGCGCTCGTCTTTTATCCAGCCGACTATCAGATCGGCGTCGCTTTTTCTGTACGGTCGGAGTCTTAACATATCATTCCCCTCTGAACAGCGCCGCAAGGCTATCGGTATAAGGATAGCGGCATATTCCCTTCTCGGTGATTATCGCGGTTATCAGCTCCGCGTCGGTCACATCGAATGCGGGGTTATATGCCTTCACAGAAGCGGGAGCCACAGGCTCCGCAAAGAATTTCGTCTTTATCTCGTCCGGCTGACGTTCTTCGATCTCGATATCCGCGCCGGTCATACAGTTCATATCTATCGTCGAAGACGGGCAGAAAACATAGAACGGTATGCCGTAATGCTTTGCGAGAACGGCGACCCCGCTCGTACCGATCTTGTTCGCGGTGTCTCCGTTGGCGGCAACTCTGTCGCAGCCCACAAAGCAGGCGTTTATCTTCCCCTGCTTCATCACAATGCTCGCCATGTTGTCGCATATCAGAGTAACATCTATCCCGGCCTTGTCCAGCTCATAAGCGGTCAGGCGCGCACCCTGCAGAAGCGGACGCGTTTCGTCGGTGTACGCATGGAATGTGTATCCCTTTTCTTTCCCGAGCAGGAGAGTTCCGAGCCCGGTCCCGTAGCACGAGGTTGCAAGCGGACCCGCGTTGCAATGGGTGAGGATCCCGTCGCCGTCCTTGACGAGCGTCAGCCCGTATTCCGAAATTGCACGGCACATTGCTATATCCTCGTCCTGTATCGCGATGCATTCTTTACGCATCGCAGCAAGCATCGCGGCAGTTCCGTTTCCTTTTTCGGTATGTGCGGCATTCTCGACCCGGTCAAGCGCGTGTTTCAGATTTACAGCAGTGGGACGCGAAGAATTAAGATACACCGAAACATTATGGAGCTTTGTAAGAAAATGCTCCTCTTCTGTTTCTTCAAACCCGTTCGCAATTACATAAAGTCCCATTCCCGCGCAGATACCTATAGCTGGAGCTCCGCGCACTTTAAGCTCATATATCGCCTCATAAAATTCGCCGGGCGTTGTGAGCGTAAGATGAACGGTGCGGTTCGGGAGCTGCGTCTGGTCTATGATAACAACGCTTTTTCCGTCATCGGAAAGCATAACATTTTCTGGCTTCATCATATAGTTTCCTTGATTAGTTTTCCGTAATTATCCGGTATGCTGACCCGAAGGGGTATCAGGGGGCGACCGGAAAGCCCCCTGAATAAATTACAGTGATCTATGGATATTTACTATCGACGCGCGGATAAGTTTCTTGAACAGCGGCGCAGCCTTGTTTGACGCTTCTATGACCTCCGCATGAGTGAGCGGGTTCTCGGTAAGTCCGCAGCCTAAGTTGCATACGCATGATATACCGACGATCTTCATACCCGCATGATTTGCGGCAATTGTCTCACACGCAGTGCTCATTCCCACCGCGTCCGCGCCGAGCATACGGCACATCTTTACTTCCGACGGAGACTCGAAATTAGGCCCCGTAAGCTGGATATATACGCCCTGCTGCAATTTTATATCAAGTTCTTTCGCAGTATTTATAACGATCTCGCGCAGGTCCTTGTCATATATCTCGTGCATATCCGGGAAACGTGTGCCGAGCTCGTCAAAATTCGCTCCGATAAGCGGGCTCGGAACAAAGTTCGCAATCTGGTCGGTTATAAGCATAAAATCACCAGCGGAGAATGAAGCATTGCACGCGCCGCTCGCGTTGGTAACAAAAAGCACTTTAGCGCCCATGAGCTTCATGAGTCTTGTCGGAAGCACAACGTCCTGCATCGGATAGCCTTCATAATAATGCACTCTTCCCTGCATTATGACTACCGGGACTCCGTCCATATATCCGAAAACGAATCTGCCCTTATGTCCCGGGACTGTGGACTGAGGGAATCCTTCAATATCCTTATAGTCGAGCACCGCCTTTATATCGATCTCATCGGCGAGCGCTCCGAGACCGGAACCGAGTATAAGTGCGATCTCCGGCACGAAGTCGATCTTCTGTTTAAAGCTTTCATAGCATTTCTGTAATTTTTCCTGCGGTGTCATGGCAAATTCCTTTCTTTATCGGATATACCGTAATAGATATAGTTATTATACCATATTTTTCATAATTTTTCAATAGAAAAAGGCAAACAAAAAACGATCCCCGCAAAATTATCGCGGAGATCGCAGTATTGCTGTTATACTCATCTGACTTCGGCTTCCTCCGCCGAGTGCGCATATCTCGCCTTGAGCATTTTCTTGTTGCTGTACATACGTTCATCAGCCATTTTATGAACTTCCTTGAGCGATATCTCTTCATTTGTACCGTTCTGATAATAAGCTACGCCGTGAGCTATCCTGAGTTCAAACGGCTTATTCGGATCGGCGTTGAATTTATCTATGAGTCTGTTGAATTTAAATATAGCTTCTTCACATGATATCGGCGCATGATCGTTGCATATTATCGCGACAAATTCGTCTCCGCCCGTTCTGTAACAGCTTCCGGCGTTGCCGAATGAACTGTTTATGATACTCGCGGCGCTCTTTATAAGGAGATCACCCGCATCATGTCCCTTTGTATCATTGATGATCTTAAGATTGTTCACATCGAACTGAATAATCCCGATATATCTGTAGTTCAGTCTGTTTGCTTCGAGATCATCGAACTTTGCCTTGAAAGCCGCGGCATTACCTATGCCGGTATTTGCATCGGTAAATGCTATCTCACCTATCTTTCCGGCCTGAACGCCAAGCTTTATCATTTCAAGTATTTCCGAAAATCTTGTTCTAATAGTAATTGCCGTCAGGAACAATACGCCGAAGCACGACATTAACATTTCGTTTCCGCTTAATGAACGGTTATAGTATATCAGAATATCTATCACTATGAAAACAAAAAGAACAAACACTGCTGAATATCCGAGCTTGCTGTTGTTCTTGCCCGTTCCCTTAGTTCTGACCATGAACATTATCAGTTCGACACAAGCAAGCGCTCCGGCAAGAATTACCAGTAAATGTACGACATAGCCAAGCGAGATTATGGATATTACTCCTGCAATATCGAGTACAAGCATCGCCGCCATTCCCACAGATACTGCCACAGCAAGTATCTTGAGAGGATAATAGTGCTCGGTCTCATACGAGCTGTCAATAAACGCGAGGAACGCGGGGATACATGCAATATGACAGATCCTTAGCGCCTTTTCCATAAACACGGGATTGCTTATCATCAGATGCGCCCACGCGGTATCCGTTACTATGCTGAAAGACATGAATATCATAAATACTCCGAAGAATATATTTCCGATATAGCTTTCAAGCTTGTTGCGGACAAACACTCCGAGCAGCACAAAACCTATTCCGATAAAGAACAGGAATTCGCCTACTACAAGCGGGAATGTTCCTTCAATGATAAGCGACCGCATAAGCGCGCTTCCGGCGCCCTTAAGCATCTTGTCTATACGTGCGGATACATTATATCTCGTTTTGAATATCTCAAGGCTTATTTCTTTTCCCTGCGCCTTCTCGGGTATCTTGACGAGTATGTAGTTCTCCAATCCGTCAAGTAACTTTATTTCACCCGATTCTGCGGTAATATGTGCGGGCTCTCCGTCAATATAGACGTTAATGACAAGATTGTGAGACGAAATGAAGAGTACATCCTCGCTTCCGACATCAGTAAGCACTTTTGTGAATACAAAAGGTTTATCGGTATTAAGTTCATTCACATCCAGAAATGACGTATCAAGTCTTGCTGAGAAAGCATAGGATGATTTCCAGCCGTCGGCATATTCCACGATATTCGATTTTTTTGAGGCGGTGTTGAAGTGTGCGGGGCAGCTCATAAGCGATATTATAGCTGTTGCGGCAGTTACTGCTGTTGCGACTACAATACAGATAATGAAGACAATTTCAAATCTGAACGCTTGTTTTCTCACCCCGATCACTTCCTTTCACACAGAATATACCTATACAAAATATATTTTATCACAAACAAAAAACAATTTCAAGCAAAACATGAAAGTTTATAAAAATCGTTAATAATAAACAATCAAATTCATTGTTTTTATCCAATTTGTAACAAAACTGTAACCGGTCGGTTTTGATCATATCTCCTTTCCGGACATCACTATGTTTAATATCTGCTCCGGAGAGGAACAGATATACTTTGCGCCATTCTCCCTGAGCTCATCTTCCTTTCTGAATCCCCAGAGCACACCGGCACTTGTCAGACCCGCATTTTTCGCAGTCTGCATATCAACACCGCTGTCTCCGACGTATAATATCTCATCGCGGACTGCTCCGAGCTCTTCTATAGCTTTGTTCACGACAGTCGGATCGGGTTTGTGCGGAACTCCCGGAACGCTCCCGTAAACAGCTTTCACGCGGTCGCCGAAATATCTGCGTATTAGCTCCCCCGCATATATATTATCCTTGTTGGTTATCACAGCAGTGATAACCGAATGTTCATAAAGACTGTCGAGCAATCCGCAGATGCCGTCATACGGGCGCGTGTTGTCCTCACTGTGAACGCTGTAATATTCCGAGAAAAGCGAATGCGCTTTTTCACGCAGCTCATCACTGCTGTCCGGGCGCAGGATACGGTCTATCAGCTTTGGGATCCCGTTTCCGACGAAATATTTGTATCTCTCTGCGGGATATCCGGGAAATCCGAGCTCACCGAGAGCATAATTCCCCGCATTCGCGAGATCATCGAGCGTATTGAGCAAAGTACCGTCAAGGTCAAAAAAAACATAGTTATACATATCGTTTTCCTCCTTTTCTCCGCAGCCTTGACAAAAACGCGGAGAAGAACTATAATCTTATCATACTGCAAACAGCAAGGAAGTGTTCATAATGATAAATTTTATGTGTCCGATCTGCAAAGCGGAACTCGTACTACGCGATAAAAGCCTTAAATGCAAAAACGGACATTGCTTCGACATATCAAGAAAAGGCACCGTGAACCTTCTTCTCTCAAACAAAGCCAATCACGGTGACGACAAACGAATGGTGAACGCGAGAAAAGCGTTCTTGGATAAAGGATATTACGAACATCTTCACAAAGCAGTACGCGAAGCTGCCGCAGAGTACGCTTCCGACGGCTGTGTCCTGCTTGACTGCGGATGCGGAGAATGCAGCTATACCGCGGACATAAGTGCTCACTTCGATACTCTCGGCATAAAATCCGACATTATCGGAATAGATGTCTCGAAGGAAGCCATAAACGCCGGAGCTTCGCGCCATGCCGGGATAAGACTTGCGGTCGCGAGCGTTTTTGAGATCCCGCTTCCGGATAAGAGCGTAGATGTTCTTATTGCGCTGTTCTCGCCGTTTTCCGGAAACGAATATCTTCGCGTTCTGAAGGACGGCGGTACCTATATTACCGCATATCCGCTTGAAGGTCATCTGTTTGAGCTTAAATCAGCAGTATATGAACAGCCGTATCTGAATGATG
>CAMVEM010000159.1 GCA_947166515.1 uncultured Clostridia bacterium
GAACTCAAAGCAAAGGTGAACGGTATCACCGACCCCGTGGAGCTCTTAAAGATAGCTGTTGAGGCGGGCTATGATGTTACCGCCGAGGAAATGATCGAAGCCGAGAAGGAAAAGAGAGCGGAACAGTCAAAGAACACCGACGAAAAGCTGTCTCTCGATGATCTCGAAGGTGCTGCGGGCGGTGAGTTGTGGGGAGGCGAGGACGCTCCCGACGGTCATGAAATGGGCTGCCTTATGAGTTATTACGGTATGGATTATCAGCGGGATAACAATATATGGTGCCGACACGAATATTATTGTACCAATGCAAACTATGAAGGTACCGGGTATATAACCCTGCCCGATTGACAGCAGGAGGATAACGATATGTCAAAAGAAAACGCAAAGAAGCTCATAGCGGAGCTTCAGACGAACGAGGAATTAAAGGCGAAGATCGCGGGTATCACCGATATCGCCGAGCTTACGAAAAAGGCTGTTGAATCGGGCTACGATGTAACAGAGGCGGAGCTTATCGAAGCCGAGAAGGAGCAGAGAGCTGCACAGTCCGCAAAGACGGACGCAAAGCTGTCACTTGATGAACTCGACGCGGTCGCGGGAGGTGTTCTGTGGTGTGATGAAGACGCTCCTGATGGTCATGAAATAAACTGTATTATATCCTATCATGGCGAGAGCTGGTGCGAAGAAAATGATACTTGGTGCACCCACTCTTATTATTGCAGGTCAAGCGCGTGGGACAAAGCGCGAAACAAAGATGGTACATATGCTCATTGATCGGTTTACTTGAGTAAGTTATTGCACTAAGGATACGCTTGTTAAGAACATTGTTCCTGCCGCAGTAATTAGTGCCGCGGCAGGATCAAAATAACGACAATTATTATTTATCGGGGGCAAAAGGTGATGTAATGATAACAATTAAAGAAAGCGGTATAGAGCAGTACCGTGAGTTTTTCGGCTCTTATCGCACCGCGTTCACCGACAGGTGCGCGGAGAGTGTCGCGAGAAGCGGCAGAGCGTTATTCGCGTACCTTGACGGCGCGGCGGCAGGCTATCTGCTCACATCAAAGGATAACAGCACGGAATTCCTGCTTTATGCATTCACTCTGCCGGAGCTGCGCGGGAAGGGCGTAATGCAGGCGCTTGTCCGTGAAGCGGCGGAAACCTCGGAAGGAGAGTTCGGAACGGCGTTTTCGGACGGTCACGAATTTGCGCCGGAGCTTATGCACATAATGGAAAAGCTCGCGTTTGAGCGCGGCAGGTCGAAGTATATTTTCCGCTGCTGCGGCGATGACCTCTGGGACAGGTGGGACTCGTTCATGGAAAAGAAAGGCAGAAAGTCCTGCGAAACGCTCCGGCGGCAGGGATATTCGACCGTTACTCTCGCGGACGCGTCGGAGGAGCTGCTTGAACAGTACCGCCAGACACCTTACAACGAGTACGCGAATCCGCTCAATCACCAACACCTTATCCTGCCCGGCGCTGAGATCACAAAAGATGTCAGCGTGATGTGTACGCTGAACGGAAAGCTTGCTGCGTATGTTTTCGCGTATATGCCGGACAGATACAGCGCAATATTCAAAACACTCTCATCCTCTGCGGCTTTACAGGGCGGCGCGGCAATACTGCTTCCCTTGTGCGATTCCTTCGCAAGAGTGCGTGAACGCGGCTGTACACAGTTCGTATTTTCAATGGACGGAGTGGGAGATCACGCTAATTCCTTCCGGAACAAGGTCTTATCCAATGTGATCTCAAAAACAAGCAAAAGATTAAGCTATATATATCCCAAAAAGGAGGCGGCTTTATGAATGAAGCATTTCTCACGAAAATAAGAGAGAACCTTATCTCTCATCTCGATATAGAAAAAGAAGCTCTTGTGGGCTTCACCGACGATACTATCATATTCAACACCGGTGATGACCGTCCGAACCTCGGGTTGGATTCTATGGATGCGCTGGAGCTTGTGACTATGATATTTGAGCTGTTCGGGTTTGATGTTCCCGCGGAGGACGTGAAGAAGCTGTATTCTGTGAACGCTATCGCGGCATATCTGAACGAGAATGGTATAAACGAATGAACAGGGTAGTTATAACGGGAATGGGCGCGATCAGCGGAGAGATAAAGCCAACAACGGTATTTGACGCTTCCGCGCTCATAACCGATAAATTCGGAGAGATAGACGGTCTTGACAAGGATAACAGGCTTTATGACGTTATCCGGCGCACCGTCGGCGACATGCTCGGCGATGCGGGACTGACAAGCTCCGATGTTTCCGCATACGGTTCGGACTGCCGAATGTTTTTCGGAACGCTTTTCGCGCGGGATAAAGCATACATCGAACATAGCAGAAGCGGTGCAGACACACTTGCTATGATGAACGAGTTTGCGGTGTATGCGGCTTCGCTTGCGGGAGTGCGCGGCAGCGTTGACATATCCTCGTCATCCTGTGCCGCGGGAACTACCGCGATCGGCATGGCGTTTGACTTTATACGAAACGGACTGTGCAGTTATGCGGTTGCTGGCGGCGCGGAAGAACTCACACCAATGGGCGGCTTCGGTTTCAACGCTCTGAAAGCTCTCAGCAGCGGTGTCTGCAACCCTTATGATGTCAAGCACAACGGTATCAACATCGGCGAGGGCGGCGCTTTCTTCATGCTGGAAACGCTTGAAAGCGCACAAGCGAGAAACGCGAAGATATACTGCGAAATTATCGGCTTTGCGAGCGGCAACGACGCATATCATCCCACAAGCCCCGAACCCACCGGCGAGGAAGCGTATCACCTTATGTGGAACGCTCTCGATGATGCGGGGATAAGCGCGGAACAGCTCGACTACATCAATGGTCACGGCACGGGAACGGTACTCAATGATTCAATGGAGACGAAAGCGCTGAAAAAGCTGTATGACGACGCAGAACGAAAGCCGTTCGTAAGCTCCACAAAGGCGCTTGTCGGGCATTGTATGGGCGCGTCAGGCGCGGTTGAGCTCGCGAGCGTTATCCGCTCGATGCGAACCGGAGAGCCTATCGTTATGCCGAACCTCACCGAGCCGCTTGACGGCTGTGAGCTGTACAATGCGCCGGAGCATATAGACATAGAATACGCAATGTCGAACAGCTTCGGCTTCGCCGGAAACAGCGCGAGCATAGTGATAAGAAGGTGGGCAGACGAATGAGAGCATACATAGAAAGTGTCGGCGTTATTTCACGCTGCGCTCGTTCATTTGATGATATCGTCCGTATTCTCGGCGGGGGAAGCTACGATACAGCCGCTCTGCCGATAGAATTTGACTCACAGCTGCCGCCCGCTAAAATGCGGCGCAACAGCAGATACAACAAATTTGCCTGCACCGCCGCCGATGACGCGGTATGCGCCGCGGCGATCCCCGAGGCTCTTGACAGGCGCAGGATAGGCACGATCATTTCCACCGGCTACGGCTCGAGCGTAAACAATACGCAGTTTGCGGAAGCGACCGTCAAGGGCGTTCCCGGTCTGTGCAGTCCATATATCTATTCCGGCACTGTACCGAACTCATGTGTCGGGCAGATATGTATTCTGAACGGTTTCAAGGGCGTGAGCACTGTGCTTACAGGCGGAGACCCGCTGGAATATTCTTCCCTGCTGATCGCGACAGACAAGGCGGATATGATACTCTGCGGCTCTGTTGAGGAATACAATCAGGCGCTTTATGACGAGCTCGGAAGGCTCGATACGCTTAAAGACGCGGAACTGTCCGAGGGTACGGCTATGATGATGATGACCCGCGAAAAGACAGATAAAACGCATTGCGCGGTGACGGATTTTTCGTCCGCGTCTCTCGGTAAAAGCCCGCTCCTTCACAGACTTGACGATAATTCCGCCGAAATTGTTTTCGGTGTGCTTGACAGATATAATGACACTCCCGATGCGGTATTCACAGCCGCAAACGGAACATACTTCGATGATATGGAAGATGCCGCAATATATAAAAAATTCCCCGAAGCGGTTCGGCTTGCTCCGAAGAAATACACGGGTGAAACTCTCGGCTGCGGATATGCGATTAACGCGGCTTTTGCGGCTGCGGCGATAAGCTGCGGCAAATACGATAAAGTGCTTGTTACGGGCGTTGATATGGTCGGTAATTACTGCACATCAATGATCGAAAGGGCGTAAACTATGGGAATACTTGAAGGTAAAAAAGTGCTTGTCACAGGCATTTCCGGCGGTATCGGTCTTGCCTGCGGCAAGCTGTTCATTGCCGAGGGTGCGGAAGTCCTCGGTTCATACCGCACGATGAAGCCGGAGCTCGAAGCTCTCGGTGCGAAGCTGTTCGCCCTTGATACCGATGACCGTGAGAACATCGAAAAGACAGTCAAAGCAGAGATACGGTCTTTCGGCGGCATTGATGCTCTTGTCAACTGTATCGGCATTACTGCGCCGGAGCCGCTGTTCGCTGCAGCCCCCGTTAAATGGGAAAACGTGATAGAAACTAACTTGTTCTCTGCAATGAGGATAATGCAGGGTGCGATAGTTCCGCTCGTGTCAAAAAAGGGCGGTGCGATAGTTAATATAAGCTCGGTGTTCGGTATCAGAGGCGGTGTCGGACAGTCAGGCTATTGTGCGTCTAAAGGGGCGCTTGACGCAATGACGAGAGCTGCCGCGACAGAGCTTGCGGGCAAAAATATCCGTGTGAATACGGTCGCTCCCGGATTTATCGAAACGGAAATGACAGCGGGATTTGATGAGAAGTTCCGCACGGAAAGCCTTGCAAAGATACCGATGAAGCGCTTCGGAAAGCCGGAGGAGGTCGCGGAGCTGTGCGCGTTCCTCATAAGTGATAAAGCAAAGTACATTACCGGGCAGTCATTTGTTATCGACGGAGGGCTGTCGGTTTGAATAAATTCCATGAAAGGTGATATACAAATGCCAAGAAAAAGAAATCGGAAGCTGCTGGTACAGATAGGCATCATTACCCTGCTCATTTTTGTCGCCACGCTTGCTTATTCAATGATCACGGATTACTCGATAACGGAGAAGTCTTTCCTTTCATCGAAAAATGAGATGATAGATCGCGATCTTATCAATATGAGCAGCTCGGAAGCTATGACGGGAATGACAAGCTGGTTCTGGGATTATACAAAAGAGCACGGTGATGATATAACAAGAGCTTTGACCGAAGAAGAGATCGCCCGATTGGAAAGCGAGGAGATCCAAAGCGCCTTGAACGCATACAGTTACGGAGAGCGAAATGATTTTGCGGAGTGTGATCCGGAACTGCAGATGTTCAATGCCAGAAATATATTTCAAGTCATGGTGCTGCTCAGAGATATGGAAATAAAACAGCTCAAATACGCGAGCATTGATTGTATATCGTTCACGAATGAGCATGAGGCGTTTCTGTATCTGAGAAATACAGCGGATGAGCCCGACGTGTTATCGGAAGAATCATTTTCAGACCCATATAACACATTTGCATACAGCGAAGCGTTCAAGACAATAAGTTATGAAGCGTCGCAGCATAGTGCCGTAAGGCAGATACTCGCAGGAGAACTCAATGAAGCGGGAAAGACGCTGTATGAGGTATATTCCGATCCGACAGACGGCAAGGTTTATTATATAGGATATACGCCTGTTGTTTTCGACGGGGTAATAGGCTGTTATCAGTGTATTCGTTATGACTTTACCGAGTTCAGACGCGATCTTCTGAATCATGCCATGAACTCGATGATAATAGGCTTTCTGGTGCTTGTCGTCCTGAATACACTTCTGATGCTGTTTATATTCGTAAACGCTATAAAGCCCCTTTCCAAAGTAAAGACCGGTGTCGAAGAATATATGAATGACAAGAACAGCGAAGCGGTCGTGGAAAAAATGAGCCGCATCGCAACACGTAACGAGATCGGTGCGGTTGCTGACAGATTCGCTGATCTTGCGCAGGAAATAGACAGATATACAAACGAGAATATGCGTCTTGTCGCGGAGAAGGAGCACGTTGCCGCAGAGCTCTCGCTTGCCACGAACATACAGACAAGTATGCTGCCTAATATTTTCCCGGCGTTCCCCGAACGTAAGGAATTTGAACTGTATGCGTCTATGGATCCCGCAAAGGAGGTAGGCGGCGACTTCTATGACTTCTTCCTGGTAGATGACGATCATCTCGGAATGGTGATTGCCGATGTTTCCGGAAAAGGTGTGCCGGCAGCGCTGTTCATGATGGCGGCGAAGATACTGATAAACGACCACGCACTTATGGGCGGCACACCCGCGGAGATACTCGCAAGAGTAAACAAGCAGGTCTGCGCCAACAACGACGCGCATATGTTTGTTACCGTGTGGCTCGGAATACTGGAGATAAGTACGGGCAAGCTCACAGCCTCCAACGCAGGACACGAATATCCTATGCTGAACAGTAACGGCAGATATGAGATGCTCAAGGATAAGCACGGTATGCCTATCGGAGCTTTCAAAAAATCAAAATACACGAACTATGAGATCACGTTGAAAAAAGGCGACTGCATATTTGTATATACCGACGGCGTTGCGGAGGCTACCGACGCGAACGATGAGCTGTTCGGCACGGAACGCACGGTCGAAGTGCTTAATGCAGCACCCGATGCTTCACCGGAGAATATACTCAGAAATGTCCGCACCGCTGTGGACGCATTTGTCAAGGAAGCACCGCAGTTCGACGATCTGACGATGCTGGCATTCAGATATCTTGGAACGGAGGAAAACCAATGAAAGAACTTGTTTTGGAAGCACTGAACACCAATCTCCCGAAGGTGCTTGATTTTGTGGATGAGCAGCTTGAAGCCGCGAACTGCAATATAAGAGTCAAGACTCAGATAGATGTTGCTGTGGAGGAGCTGTTCGTAAATATCGCAAATTACGCCTACAATCCCGAAATAGGAACTGCGGTGGTTCAGGTATCGGTAACGGACGATCCGCTTTCGGTAGAGATAACCTTTATCGACAACGGAGAGCGTTATGACCCGCTTGCGAAGCCCGATCCCGACACCTCGCCGGCAGCGCTCAAAAGGAAAAAGGGCGGTCTCGGCATCTTTATGGTAAAGAAGAGCATGGACGATGTGATCTATGATTATAAGGACGGACGGAATATACTCACTATCAAAAAGACTCTGAACTGAACGGCGAGTGAAGATCGGCTGCGCTGCGCGAGTGTAACATATAG
>CAMVEM010000160.1 GCA_947166515.1 uncultured Clostridia bacterium
CCTTATAGTGAGAGGGAAAATAATCGGTCATGCAGATACATAAAAAAGACTGGGGACGGTCAAAATGTGAAACAGTCAGTATACGTATACCGACTTAAAAAAAGTTACTTTAGCAAGCAGAGAAAGTGTACGTACACTTTCTGAAATTTTTATGGACCCCCATAAAAATTTCGCGCACTTTTCGGAACTAAAAGTGCTGAGCCTCCATAGGCTTCGTCTAACATCCGAAGCCGCATAAGGCGCTACCTGCGCCGCAAAGAAATACAGATAAAGCCATAAGGCTAAGCCAAAATGAAATGATAAAGGAGATGTGAAAATGCCGATCTTAAAGTCAATTGCGATCCACGACAACGTAAAAGCAACGCTGAGGTACATACTAAATCCAGATAAAACGGAAGGGCAGTATCTCTGCAACTCCCATAATTGTTTCTCTAATGCCGAGGACGCTTACATGAACATGAAGTACATTTATGAACATTTCAGCAGTCACCGATTTAACGAACCCCTCGCAAAAGTGGGAAAGAACAGAGTCAAGGCTATCCACTATATCCAGTCGTTCAAGCCCGACCCTAACCTCACGCCGGAACTTGTACACCGCATGGGGCGCTCGTTCTGCCGCATGGCTTTTGGCGACAATGTGCAGATGGTTATTGCAACCCATGTGGACAAGGGACACCTGCACAACCACATCCTGATCAACACATACGGAGTTGACGGTCACAAGTACAACGATAACTATACTACGCGTCGGGAGCTGCGAAAAATCTCGGACGGGGTATGTCTTGTTTTTGGTGTGCCGGTGACCGAAGTCAAATGTAAGAAGGGCATGTCTTATTGCGAATGGAAGCATAACAAACAAGGTACATCGTGGAAGGAACAGATACGCCGCGAGATAGATACGCTGGTGCTGACATCAAAGAATATTGATGAACTTGCCGGTACACTTGAAGAAAAGGGCTATGCGATTCGGTATGGTGAGCGTACCGCGATACGCGCCCCGGGGCAGAAGTATTTCACCAATCTGAAAACTCTCGGCGGTGACTATTCCCTTGAAAATCTCAAATCACGTATTCAGTGGAAGGACGATCTGGGCAACGCATCCCGGGATGATGTGTATAACAAGGGTCATGTGCTGACCATGTGTTTTGCCGGCATTATATCTCAGCTCGCAAAGCGTGTGGTTGACGGAACTAAACAGGAAAAGAAGCGTGATGAAGAATTGCCGTACCTGCCGCATAACGACCGCGATGTTTTCCAGTTATGCGCGCAGCTATCACTTATCAACCGTCTGAATATTCATTCCATAGGCGAGGTCGAGGCGAAAATAGAGAAAGCCCGAGCAGAACACGATAAGGCGATTGCCGAATTTAATGCGATTACGGAGGAACAACACCTGTTAGACAATCTGTTTACGCAGTACGAGAATGTCTGTGAACTTGATAACAAGCCCACAAAAACTATTGCTGACAAAATGAAGCTCTCACTTGCGCGGCAGTCACTTTCCCGTCATGGCATATCGAGCCCAGATGATGTCCGTCGCCTTGAATTTCGGAAACGGGAATACGATGAACGAATTGCCGAGCTGCAACGAAAAATAGAAGAAAGCGATAACCTCGCGAAAGCCCTGCAAGAGATAGCTGATACCTACAACGGCATCTCAAAAGGCGACTACATCAGTAAACTTATCGAGCGCGATAATGCTCAGCCTGAACACGAGGTAAAACAGTCTGCACCGTGGCAGTCTGCACCCAAGCCGGACGAGCCCACACAAAATCCGATAACCAAGACCACATCCCGAGGTCGTAAGCATTGATGAATAGAGGTGATGACCAATGATTTACATATTCGGGGGTGTGCCGCCGTAGCTTTGTTATGCCCGGTCACAGGCACAACGGCATACAGAAAGATATAAATATGGGAGAAGAAGCAATAAAACCGGACAAGCCTTATAAATAAACACGGTTTGCCGGTAAAGATTGGAGGTAACATTGAGAGAAAATGAACTCATCACGAACACCACCGTAGCGGATACGGCAGAAATCAAGAACGAGCCGCAGCCCGTTCAGGAAGAAAATGTGTCGATCTATAAATTCGGCAGATCGGTATATAAGGTCAGGACGCACTTCAACCTTGACTGCAAGGAAACGCTTGAAGATGTCATAAACCGTCTGATCATGCGGGATCTTGCAAAAGAAACGCTGTAAAAGAACAAATCAGACAAGCTCACAAAAATGTCACCTGCTAACGCATTAAAGCCTTGACAAGTGACTTGAAATGATATATAATGATATCATAATATTTGTTTTGTGAGCTTGTCAGAAAGGAGTAAACATGACAGACAAGATCACAGCGCTCTATTGCAGGCTTTCGCAGGACGATATGCTTGCAGGAGAGAGCAACAGCATTACAAACCAAAAAGACATTCTGCTCAGATATGCGCAGGACAACCGCTTTCCAAACCCGCAGTTCTATGTTGACGACGGTTTCAGCGGCACGAACTTTGACCGCCCGGACTTTCAGCGTATGATTGCCGATATGGAAGCCGGCAGGATTGGTACGATCATCACCAAAGACCTTTCACGCCTCGGACGAGAATATCTGAAAACGGGTGAGTACATCGAAATGATATTCCCGGACTACAATGTGCGGTATATCGCTATCAACGACAATGTTGACACAGCCAAGTCCGAGAACGAGATGATGGTATTCCGCAACGTGTTTAATGATTTTTTCGCCAAGGACTGCTCAAAGAAGATTCGCGCAGTCATAAAGGCGAAGGGACAGTCGGGAAAGCCTATCGGAGTCCGTCCGCCCTACGGGTACAAGAAATCTCCGGATGACAAAAACGTCTGGGTGATCGACGAGCCTGCCGCAAAAGTGGTCAGACGTATCTTTCAGCTCTGTATCGAAGGTCACGGACCGTATGAAATTGCCAAAATACTGACAGCAGACGGAATTGCAACGCCTTCCACCTATGCGCTCGAAAGCGGGAACATTGTCGGAACAGGCAGTGCCAAGCACAGCTCTCATTGGATTGGTCAGGAGATCACGAGAATGCTTGAAAGACCCGAATACGCCGGTCATACCGCCAATTTCAAGACTTTCAAGAAATCCTACAAGTGCAAAAAGCAGGTAGTAAAACCTAAATCGGAGTGGCTCATCTTCGAGAATACTCACGAGCCTATAATCTCACAGCACGATTTTGACCTTGTGCAAAAGCTCCGTGTTAAGAAGCACGTTCCGCAGAAAAGCATGATTCCTAATCCTCTTTCGGGTATGGTCTATTGTGCAGACTGCGGTAAAAAGCTGTATCTAAGCCGTGGTTCCGGCATTCCGGAAAAAGAGGAGTGCTTGAAGTGCGGAACGTACTC
This sequence comes from uncultured Clostridia bacterium, assembly GCA_947166515.1. Classification (GTDB taxonomy): domain Bacteria; phylum Bacillota; class Clostridia; order Oscillospirales; family Ruminococcaceae; genus Ruminiclostridium_E. The sequence goes on from CAMVEM010000160.1 coordinate 3,372, forward strand.
TAAGCACTACCACGAGTGTACAGCGCACTACATCAGAACTTGCATACTTTCGGAACTGGTGCTCGGCGAGATCAACCGTGTCCTGAACGACGTTCACCGCAACGAGGACGAGTTCGTCCACAGGGTAATGGAACAGTCGGCGGCTTCACATCTCGACGAGGTGAAAAGAGCAAAGAAAACGCTCGCACGCTTTGAACAGCGCATAGCTGAGATCGACAAGACGTATGCAAAGCTGTACGAAGACCGGGCGCTCGGGAAGATCAGCGACGAGAGGTTTGAACAGCTCTCAAAAGGCTGCGATGACGAACAGAGCAAGCTGAAAGCCGATTCCGTCGAGCTTCACGCGCTTATTGACGAACGCGAACAGAAAAGCAGCGACATATCGCGCTTCATCGGCATTGTCCGCAGGTACGAGCGCATCACAGCGCTCACGCCTGAGATAATGCACGAGCTCGTAGATAAGATAGTCGTACATGAGGCAGACAAGTCAAACGGCTACCGCGAGCAGGAAGTCGAGATATATTTCAGATTTAAGGTGCTCGCTGTATCGGCAGTTCTCTACAGCCGCGAGTACACTAAAAAAGCAGCGTAAAACATAATTGCGTTCGCTGAGTTCACAGGCCCGGCGAACGCTCAAATGTGATAATGAAGCTGTTTGAAAGGTATGAGAGGGAAACTTCTCCAACACTACTGAGGGGAAGGTGAGTTCTTTCACGCTCGACACGCACAGCACAAACCCGGCTGCAGCCACCTCAGGCAGCAGAACCTTGTCAAGAGAAGTATCCTTCGGGTTCGCAGGGAAAAACAATGTCGACTCATCACTCTGATAATTGTAAGGGGATCTGTAAATGTAGCTGAACATGCAGTTTCCTATATAATACGGCTGCATCTGAAGCGGACTGAAATTATAACGGTCACTTTCGATCACTACCGTTTCCACTGCCCTGTTTTTTATAAAGATATTTCGGCAGGTCTGTGTACCCGTTGATGCCGGTATTTTTATATTGACTGACGGGAAGCCTTCGTCTATCAGCATGAACTGGCAGTCATCCGGGAGCGACGAGAAGCAGTAATCGAACATGGGGTCATCACCGCATCTGCTGAGCCCGTCCATTCCCACCAGTTTCATCACAAGCATCGTATCCGTATACTTCACTTTGTACTTTTCCGCAGCACTGACAATTGTACTGTCCATTTCCGTCGGGAGCATACAGTTCTCCGCCAACATCGTACCGCAGAGAACTTTATCCTTATCCCGCACATCGCTGACACGATTCAAACTCATGTAATACTTCACATAATCCATGAGCCGCTGTTCCTCTGCTTCGGTTGTACTTTCAGCTATTTTCCCGTCTGCATAGATAAGATATACTTTTTCATTCGGAGCATATCTTCTTATGTATTTACGTGATCTTTTTTTCTGAGGGAATACGCCCCTTGTACCGATAGTCTGGTACACATTGTCAGTCATGGAGCCGTCAGCACGGATATGTCCCAGAGCTCTGCAGTAACTCACGATCACTTTTCCTGTTCTGATTCCTGCAGTTTCCATACATTCGACAACAATGAGACAGGAGCTAAAGGAGGAATCATTTCCGAAGGCATCCGGATAAGCGACATTATCCGTACCGAGCCGCTCACCGAGCTTATCGATCGGGATATCTTCGATCTCCGCTGTGAACGGTTCAGGAAGAAATCCGGTCTCTGTAAGCCCGTTATAGAACAACGGACTGTCGTCTTGTACTTTATATCTGAAAGTATTATTAAAGCCGTATTCGCAGCTGCCGAAGACCACCTTGCCCAGATCGAACCATGCAACGCGAAGGGCGCTGATGCCGCCCATCTGGTCGTAGACCGCCGCGAGAACAGCAAAGCACTTCATCCTGTTGTCACCCATATTTCTGCCTCCTTTTCACACTTCGTCAGGTCGCGCTGAACCCGATATGCCGCTCGGCGTTATCGGAACTCTCCGCTACCTCACGTGCCTCCCCGATAAGCTCCTCGACCGCAGCAGTGATATCCGATGCGTCCATAGCCGGGATATCCTCCGCGTCTTCGTCAGCGCATCTGTCCGCGAGCTTACGGACTGCCGCATTGAAAAGATTCCTCGCATCTCTGCCGTTACCGAACTTTTCGCCTTTCAGAGCTTTCTCTTCCGTGAAAAAACTGTCGAGCTCCCCGGTACATCCTTCGGCAAGCTTCAGTCCTTTTTTCTCGGCAAACATTCCGAATATATCAATAAGCGTCGGATTATCGAGATCATCGAAATATACTATGTCCGTGATCCTTGACAGCAGTCCCGGGTTGGTATCAAGAAAACGCATCATCTCTTTCTTATACCCCGCGAAGATGTTGATTATCCTGCCGCGGTAATTCTCGATCCCCTGGATTATGCTCGTCACAGCCTGCTCGTCATATACTGTCCGGTTCTCTCCCGCTATCGCGTAGATCTCATCCCAGAGCAATACCGCGCCGTTTGCGTTGGACGCAAATATATGGTCGATCTTCGCCTCTGTAGCACCTACAAACTGTCCGACAAAATCAGACTTGCGAAGCTCTGTAAAGCTGTTTTTGGGACTATCCCCGCGTCCTCCAGCTCCTTTGCGAACGCCCGGGCGCTTGTGGTCTTGGAAACTCCCGGACCACCGAGAAACAGAATGTTACAGCCCTCCGACATCAGCTCATTACCCTTCGACTCCGAAAGTCGCTTTTCAAATCTGCGGGCATTTATTATGCTGCGAAGCTTTGACTTCACCTTATCCTGTCCTCGTATCTCGTCAAGTGTCGTGATGTCATCATTCCTCACCTTCGGAGCCATCATTCCAGGCGTACCTGCCAAAGAGATGCCTCCGAACGAACTGCCGAACGGGGGTACGGGGAAACCAAACGGATCCGGTACTGTTCCCGGTCCGAAAGGATCAGGTGTTTCCGGCACTTCTTCATAATCATCTTCGTCCCAGTACTCCTCTTCAAAATCCTCTTCGCAGTACTCTTCGTCAATATCTTCGAAGCTGTCCTCTTCCCACTCATCCTGATCGATGCCTGCATCGGCAGGCGAGATACCGCATTTTATCAGGGCTTTGTCTGCTTCTTTCTTTTCCAGCCTGTCAAGAAGCGTGCATATAGTTGTTGCGGTATTCACCACGACTATATCTATCGGAGCTGCAGATGATATTCTTGATCTTCATTTCTGTCTCCTTTCGCTTTGCCTATTATCACCTCTCACTGACATTATACATCATGCGAAGCCATTCTTCAACAAATTAGTATACCTACACATCTTCATAATTATTCAAAGGCCTAGACAGAAAAAAACCCGTCAATGCGTTTTTCGATCCTGACCAAGATGAAAATAATCTCATCCAGATGAATTAAGACCGATAAAGCTGCAAAAACGCATTTCCGGGTCTGTTCCCACAATATGTAATTAATCAACAAAATCGCTCAACCATGCGGGTTTGCGGAAACAATGATATTAAATTGCCTGTGTATTATACCAATACCTTGCATTATTATTTGTGCATTACGTAGATTCGAAAAATATTTCAGCCTTTTCATATTTAGCTTAACAACGCCTATTCGCAGGCTTTGGTAACTACGACTCTTACGCCTGTTCCAGCCACATTCTCGACGGCAGTGTCACCTATCGAGACGGGAAGCTTTACCTTTGCAGACTTGATATCCTTCATGACATCAAAGATCCTGTCCTTCGGAACGGATACTGCTGTCTTGACCGGTATCGGCACACCTGTGTCAGACATGACCGTCGATGTCACCATACGCGTAGG
>CAMVEM010000161.1 GCA_947166515.1 uncultured Clostridia bacterium
TGTTGCAGGTTCCGTTCCCGACGATGAATTAATGTCCGAGCCCATTTCTATCTTGATGTGTGAAATATCGAGCCCGTCCTTGCCGAAAAGATAGTTAAGTATCTCGTTGTAGCTTTCCGGCTGTTCGTATTTGTAGTCAAGCAACAGACGTGACGAGCCGTTCGCGCTGATAAGTCCGAAACCTTTCCAGCGCGTGTTTTCCGCGAGTGAAGCGGTGCCGATGTCGATGTTTATATCCATGTCATTTACCTCTTATACCGCTGTTCATTTCTTCTCACTGAAATAGACCGTGTATTTCTCGTCGGTTATCTCATACAGCGGAACAAGATCGAAGTTCACAGGCTGATTTCTCGTTGTATGGCAGTTCTGCTTCCATGTGTAGGTACTGTATGTGTGCTCACTGCGCGGCGCGAATATCCGCTCGGCTTCGTCGAAATCGCCCGTCAGCCCGCAGTCCTTGTTGGTCAGTCCCGCAAGCACTATCGGACCTTCAACCGCTGCTGCGAGTTCCTGCAAATCGGGAAGCCGCTCCATTACTATCTCGTCGGTGAATGCGACAAACACGGTATCGTCCGACCATTCGCGGGTGATGTTTATGCAGTTGTATTCTATCTGTGGCTCACATCTTTCGTCGTTTATGAGGAATGTCCTTATTCCCTTGCTCCACGCCGGAACGCGCAGCAACAGCGTGAACTCCGTCGGCTCGGAACAGCTAACGGTGAATTTCAGCGACCAGCGGGACTTGTCGCCGCCCTTGTGATCGTCGAAGAATACCTGATTGTTGTAATTCTTCATCTCGGTTGACTGCTCAACGGTGACGCTTGCGCCATTGATGTCGAGCTGCACATGCGACGGGATATACTGCATCACCGACAGCGTTTTGTCGGAAGTGTAATATATAAGTTCGTTGTAGAGCGTCTGCGCCTGAACCATTGTTCCGTGGCAGCACCAGAAGTCGCGTGTTCTGCTGCCCCATTTCTTGACTGCTCCGGGTATCAGCGGCAGGAAATATGCAGGCATTCCCGTGTCCCTGTTCTGCTGCGCGAGGAAGCTGTTATACAGCGCTCTTTCGATATAGTCGGCGTACTTTGTGTCACCGGTCTTTCTGTACAGATAATCGGCTGTGCGCACCATGTTATAGACCGTACAGAATTCCTGATCGCGCTCGGAAATGTACGCGCCGTGTGACTTTATCGGGATCCAGAATTCTCCCGCGTTCGAGCCCGTGGTCGCGTACATTCCTCTGTCCGTGACAGCGTGCTTCCAGAACAGGTCGGTTATTCTGCTCCAATATTCGTCGTCCGTGATCTCAAACATTTTCGCCGCACCGTGAGAGAGCGGTATGGACGCGTTCGCGTGATCGTCGGAAAGCCCGTCGGCGCTGTGTTCAAGCTGGCTGTAAAGCCCGCTGTTCTTGTACAGGTCGATAAGCGATTTATACTTTTCGTTTCCGGTGAGCGAATAAAGCTCCGCCCACATTTCGAGCATACCGCCCGACTCGCCCTTGTAGGTGATGTACGGGTCTTTTTCTTTCATTCTGTCTGCCCATTTTATATACCAGTCCGCGAGCCTGTCAACTATATCAAGAGCCTGTTTATTGCCCGCAAATCTGTATGCATCAACAAGTCCCATTATCGTCTTGTGCATCGTATATTGCGGCGACCAGATATATTCCGGCTCCGCGAGAAGATCGAGATATTTCTCCGGTATCGGACCGACCCATTCGCCGCCGTTGCGCTTCTGGCAGCGGGCAAGCTCCGACACAATGAAGTTCAGCTTTGTGCGGAGCTGCTCATCATTCTCGCTTGCGACAAGCCGGGCCGCCGCGGACATCCAGTGTCCGAGGAAATGCCCGCGAAGCTGACACACGGGAGCCTCCCAACCCCAGTGCAGGTTCGCACTCTGCGGGTCATATATCGTTTGTATCCCGGGCAGACCTATTCCCGCTTCAATATAGAAATTCTGCAAAAGGCAGGTGGTGTCGAGCTCCTGAAGATAGCGGCGGTTGAGCTCCATTCGCTCTCTGAATACGCCGCCCGTGACTGAAACATTGTTTCTTTTAACTGATTCCGGCATAGTGGTACCTTCGTAATATTTATTATCTGATATCTTTACAAATCCAACTATAAAGGAAAACGATTACATGGATTGAATTATATCACATTATATTTAAAGTGTCAATATGCTGCTGATTATTTATTATATCAATATATATGACTGCTGCATAACAGTGCATCTGTTGCTTGATATAGGCTTATTTCTTTTGCTCGGATATTATTCAGCGGATAGATCATTCTTTGTTTCAAATGTTTCCTGTCTTCTTGTTTTGGAACAAAGAGCGTCATTTCTTCATTTCCCTGACATACTCATCAAACTCAACATCCCCGTCAAGTGCCTTAGTCCGCATCTCGATAGCATAGTCTGCCCATTTCTGAAACTCAGCCTGTGTCATTTTCTTTTTGAGGTATCGGAGCGTATCGAAGGTTTCTTTTTATGCGCGCGTCGTGCGCGCCTTTGGAAACCTTCTTTACGGCATCCTGCCGCGTGTGCCCTGTATGCTTTGTGGTACACGCTCCAGATCGGATCGGTCTTTAGCTTGTCGTTAAATCTTTTGCGATGTCCGAGATCGCGGCAGCATTTGTCGGGTTGCCCTTTTAGCAGCACCTCTTTTCTGAAAATAAAAACAGCGCGTCAGGCATCATAACCTGTCGAGCTGCAAATAAAAACTGCGCTCCGGCGGAACGCATTACCGATATTCTATTTTTCAAATACAACAACAGATAATTTATGTTCGGGCATAGTTATCCCATAAATCAGCAATGGTTATACGAACATCGGCATTCTCACGGCTTCGGGTAAATATGTTTGCGTGAAACCGTGTTCCGACATTCTCTGCTGTCATATTTGTTCTCAACACCCCTGACGCAGGGAACGGGCAGGCATGAACTATCATTGTCCGGGAAGAACTTTAATAAGTGGTTTTATGCTCTTCATTATCAACCTTGATACGTCCTGACTATAAGATTTGCATATTTTTTCATTGATCTCACAGCGAGATTTTGAGGTGCTGATTATACTTATAATTTGCTTTTCTTCACTTTTATATTTTGAAAGTTCATTAACAAACAATAATTCTAAATCGGTTTTTGTTTCAATGGAAACTGCCGAATTATCTAAGGATTCCTCAATTGTAGCTCTTCGTAAAAATTTGCAATTAAACGAATTATTATAATCCGCAAGAACTTTGTCAAAACCATTATCATTGGAAATAACAGTAATAGAATCAACTTTAGAATTATTGCTTAATGTTCTTGAGATATCGGATAATAATATAATATCAAGAGCATTGTTTAGATTTAATTGTTTTACCGGATCCGGAAGTTTATAAAAAAGTATTTTCGCCTTTGTTCGCACTATTCTTTTAACAATTTCTATAGATACATTTGGATTATTGCTATAATAAACTCTTACAGAATCATCTTCATTCAATTTTTCGATACCGATTAAGCCATTGGAGCCAACATTTTCATAATCAATATAAATCTGCATAATTATCACCTTAAACATTATATCAACTACTAATAATTTTGTCAAGTCTTTGATCAGCAAACGCAATATCACTGTTTTATCGCGCATAACAAGCAATTTTTCCATTTTCAAAACAGTTTTTCGTTCCCGTCGAAGTCCGCGACAGTGATCTCGGACACAGCTCCGTTGGCAAAGCGATAGACGATAGCGTTCGTGTTTGCTAAATTCAAGCTGCATTGCGTGTATTCAAACTTTTACATTTCTCCATCGCTTTCTCTGTTTACGAACGCATTGTTCGTGCAAGATAATTTTATCAGCTCGGGAGTGCTGTGTCAATACTTCCGAGGAGAAAAGTTCCATAATCGGTACATTTGCCAAGCAGTAGGGTTGCGATGCTCTTTCGACGATGGCTGCACGCATTTGACACGACCTTGCACGCCTGACAAGTTTATGCAACTATATCATCTCGGGGCGATTTATGCCCTTATTTGCGCTGTAAGCCGCGCAAATGGGTCGGGTAATGATACGATAAGGGGATCGGCAATGCTCCATTCTGAGAATGGGTTTTCTGCCAGTATTCCGCATTTGGTTGTTTTGTACAAAAAGGGGGTACTCATTTGACATCCCCTTTGGCTCAAAGCCGCTATTCATACGCAATGAGGGCATTGTGCAATTTTTACCTCAGTGGGTTGTGTGCATTTTGCACGGCGCTGTGTTTCTGACGGGTTTATTACAACTGTATCATCTCGGGGCGAAATATGACCTCATTTGCGCTCTAAGCCGCGCGAGTGGATATGATAATGATACCCCGCGAAAAAATATCACGGTCTTATCATCATTATTTCAAACCCTGTTTTATTCGCCCAAAGAGCCAAAAGAGACGGGAACCCGTCTCTTTCGCCTTATTCATATTAAGACATCTTGACTTCTTCTTTGGTAAGATCCCACTGTGTTTTGCCCTTTTCTTTGGCATAAGCCACTAATGACCCTATCCTTATTTTCCGTGTAGGGTGACTGATATAAGGATCCGGCGGAGCGAAATATGCCCTCATTTGCGCTGTAAGCCGCACAGACGGGTCAAGTAATGATACGATAAAGGTAAGGCGCTTTAGAAGAAATAGAGTGGCATATTTCAGAAAAATAATTTGTTTGTCAAAATCTTGTCCGGTACAACTATATCTCGGTCGGAGCAATGATATATGATTTCATTCCGCCATGACCGCCGAATATCCGCCAGCTTCCTATACCGAGGCGCTGAAAAAGAGCTGCTCTCTCGGCTGCGCAAAGCTCCCTGTCGGTATCGACAGACGTCATAAGGATAGGCGCATATCGGTTGTACTGCGCCTGCTGAGCAGTCATATCTTTCATATTCACGAAAATATCGCCGGTGAATGCTAAATGATGCTCAAAGTCAATAAGAACGGATTCTCCCGCGAGGTGACCACCCCTGCCCTGATACAGTTCAAAGTGCAGATCTCCGAAATCAAAGAAGCCGGTTTGTTCTATAAGCTTGGTTATTTCTTTTTTATCTCCGATAACATTCAGTTTCCCGGGAGATAAAGCGGTGTACGAAGTCAGAACTTTGCAGATGCGAACATACGGCTTGTGCATCGGATTCATCTCGCGGAAACCGTCCTTCCCTTCGCTTTCAAGGCGAAGGCACTCCGCACTCCCGGCACTCGCATATACAGTATCGAAAAAAGGAAGAAGTCCGCAATGGTCTACATCCGCATGAGTAATAAAACATTTCTTTTCAATGCTGTCAAATCCGGGGATAATGTTTCTGAAAACCGACAGCATTTCATCTTTATAGCAGGCGTAGCCGGAATCAACGAAAAGGTATTCGCTTCCGCTTTTTATAATTGCGGTATTGCTTCCGCATGGTGGCTCAATAAGAGTTACTGTCGTTTCATCGGTAATACTATGTGAGGTTATCCTCGGAGAAAAATTTCTTCCTCTTGAAGCCGCAAGCAGCTCTGCGAAACGGCTTATGCTGTCAAATGTGCGATAAGGAGATACACCTGTCTCGTCCAGTATCTGCATAGCCAGATTTGTATTGACAATGAGTTCATTTTTTGCTTCGCCGGATATTCCCATAGCAGATGAGAGTTCATTGACGAATGTACTGTAAAAGAAGCTGTTGTCGAATATCTTCTCGGCATGATTATATTCAATTACCCTGACGCTGCAAAGCTTTTTGGCTTCCTCGATGAAAGCATTTATTTTATCCGGGTCATCAACAATAAGTCCCATTTTGAAAAACTGATATTCTGTACCGTTTTCCTGTGAACTGATGTATGATATATTGAAATTGTGCGCGCTGATCAGTTCCAGAATTGCAGTCACGCTGCCGGGTTCATCTTTCAGCCGGAACTCCAGCAGCACAACGCTCCGATTATCCTCATCACATCGGAGATAGCCGATATTTGACAGTTCTTCGGTTGCTTTTTCAAGCTGCTGAGGAGTTCCCTCAGCGTCGATAAACAGCATATGGGAATCCACAGCTTTGTTATAGCTTACTCTAGTGATATTAATGCCGAGTGAAGCAAAACACCTGCTTGCTTTCAGGAATGCGCCGATGTGATTCGGCATTTTCGTTACAAAAGTCTTGTTCATTTTTGCTGATATTTCGCCTTATCCATTTCGCGGATAGCGGCGCGGCGTATCTTACCGCTGCCGACTGTCTTCGGAAGTTCGGGAACGAACTCAACGATACGGGGATATTTGTAAGGCGCGGTACGCTCCTTGACGTAATCCTTGATCTCGTTTACAAGCTCCTCCGAACCGGTTTTATCCTTTGTGAGAACGATAGTAGCCTTGACCACCTGACCGCGTATCTCATCGGGAACACCCGTTACCGCACATTCAAGCACATAGGGCAGCTCCATGAGAACGCTCTCGATCTCGAAAGGCCCGATACGGTAGCCGGAGGATTTGATGACATCGTCAACTCTGCCGACATACCAGAAATAACCGTCCTCATCTACCCACGCGGTATCGCCTGTGTGATAGTAGCCGTCGCGCCATGTCTCGGCGGTGTTCTCTTCATCCCCGTAGTAGCACAGCGCAAGTCCCGGGACACCATATCCGGGAGCGTTAACGTCCTTAAGCCTTACGCAGATCTCGCCTGTTTCACCTGTACCTGCAGGAGTTCCGTCGGGAAGAAGCACGCGAACATCGTACTGCGGGTTCGGCTTGCCCATGCTGCCGGGTTTGGGCTCCATGCCAACAACATTGGCTATGGTCAGAGTAGTCTCGGTCTGCCCGAAGCCCTCCATGAGCTTTATGCCGGTAGCCTTATAGAACTGGTGGAACACCTCGGGGTTGAGAGCCTCACCGGCTATGCAGGCATATTTCAGCGAAGAAAGATCATACTTCGACAGGTCTTCCTTGATGAAGAAGCGGTACATTGTAGGCGGAGCGCAGAAGGAAGTCACATTGTAATTTTTGAACATCGGAAGGATATCGTCCGCGTGGAAGCGGTCGAAATCATAGACGAACACAGCCGCCTCGTTCATCCACTGACCGTACAGCTTGCCCCAGAGAGCCTTGCCCCAGC
>CAMVEM010000162.1 GCA_947166515.1 uncultured Clostridia bacterium
TCGCTACGCTCATTCCGAGCGCTGGGCTTCCTGCTCATATCATTGGTCTGTTTAATATGGACTATTTTTATTCTAGCACTAGGGTGATCTTACATCTCTTTGCCAAGGTCAGCGGAGTTCTTCTTCGCTATCAGCATATTGTTCATAGCGCTGACAAACGCCTTTATCGAAGAAGTGATGATATCCGTGTGTATGCCGGTCCCCCAGAAGCTCCTGCTGCCGCTCTTTATCTCAACATACGATACCGCCTGCGAGGAAGAGCCCTGTTCGAGCGCATGTTCGGAATATCCGTTTATCGAAAAGTCAAGCTTCGTGAATGAGCGCACAGCGTTGCTCACTGCGTCAAGACGTCCGTTTCCGCTGTTTATAGCAGTTCCGCGCCTGCCGTCAAATACGATATCGACTGTGGCTTCTATGCCGTTTTCCTGTATAAAATGAACTTCCGGGATATCAAGCGGCTCCGAGATATTTACATAAGTCTCCTTAAATATCCTGAACACTTCGTCCGGCTGGAGTTCTTTATGTTCCTGGTCGGAGATGCCCTTGATAAGATATCCCACCGTCTCGCGCATCTTCTTCGGAAGATCATATCCGAAGCGCGTTTCGAGGATATATCCGATGCCGCCCTTTCCGGACTGGCTGTTGATACGGATAACGTCCGCGTCGTATATGCGGCCGATATCGGTAGGGTCTATCGGGAGATACGGAACGTTCCACTTCTCGCGCGAATGCTCCTGCCGCCATTTCAGCCCCTTGGCGATAGCGTCCTGGTGCGAGCCGCTGAACGCTGCGAACACGAGCCTGCCGCTGTACGGCTGGCGGTCGTAGATGTCCATTCCTGTCACGCGGCTGTACATTTCCGAAACGCTCGGCAGATCGGAAAATTCAAGTCCGGGATCAACGCCCTGAGAATACATATTCAGCGCGAGAGTAACGATATCGACATTTCCGGTTCTTTCGCCGTTTCCGAACAGCGTTCCCTCTACCCTCTCCGCGCCGGCGAGCAGTCCCATTTCTGTGTCCGCGACAGCGCAGCCGCGGTCGTTATGCGGGTGGAGCGAGACTATGACGTTCTCGCGGTATTTCAGGTTTTCGCACATATATTCGATCTGATCGGCGTAGATATGCGGCATTGAGAGCTGCACAGTTACCGGCAGATTTATTATCACCTTGTCATCGGGAGTCGGCTTCCAGACATCGAGAACGGCGTTGCATATTTCGAGCGAGAATTCCGGCTCTGTTCCGGTGAAGCTTTCGGGGGAATATTCAAATCGGAAATTTCCCTTGTATTTTTTGCGGTATTCGGCGCAGAGCTTCGCGCCGGAAACAGCGATCTCGGTTATCTCTTCCCTGCTCTTGCGGAAGACCTGCTCTCGCTGTGCGACCGAGGTGGAATTATAGAGATGAACTATCGCGTTTTTGCAGCCTTCAAGCGCGTCGAAAGTCTTTTTTATGATATGCTCTCTCGACTGGGTGAGCACCTGTATCGCCACATCGTCGGGGATCATGTTCTTCTCGATGAGCGTGCGGCAGAAGGTATATTCGGTGTCAGAAGCTGCGGGAAATCCTATCTCGATCTCCTTGAAGCCTATCTGAACGAGCTTGCGGAAAAATTCTATCTTTTCGTCGAGGTTCATCGGAGTGATGAGCGCCTGGTTCCCGTCGCGCAGATCAACGCTGCACCACATCGGAGCCTTGTCGATATATGAGCGCTCTGTCCAGCGCCTGTTCTTTACCGGCGGTTCAAAATAGTGCCGGGAATATTTTGAAACGTTGTTCATTTTTACCTCTCTGTCACGGATATAATATCTGTAACAATTATATATCACGCGCATTTTTTTGTCAAGAGCAGGTTTTCCCCGCCCCCAGCCCCCTCCCCTTTGGGGAGCGGGCTTCAGACTGTCAAAGAAGTCGCTTGCGCTTGAGAATTTCAGAGAAACGCTACGCTTGAGATTGGGGCTCTGCCCCAAACCCCGCTACTTTTCGTACGCGAAAAGTAGCAAAAGCGACTCGCTTCGCATATTAAATAACAAGTTTCTGTTTTTTGATAAACTGCGCGGGAGCAGAGCTCCCCGCACCTCTCCTGTTTGTATAGGCTTAACTACCATACTCCTTTTTCAGCATCATAACAGAACTATGCCCCGTGACCGTACAAAACAGCCACGGGGCATCTGCTTTTATCCTGCGTTTTTCGCAAGCTCGCTGTACTTCCGCTTGGTCGCCATTCCTCCTCTGATATGGCGTTCCTGCTTGTTCTGTTCGAGAACATCCCTCACCTGCTCGTACAGCCTGTGATCGACCTTTTCAAGTCTTGCCGTTATATCCTGATGAACGGTGCTTTTGCTGATCCCGAATACTTTTCCCGCGTCTCTCACGGTCGTTCTGTTGTCTATTATGTACTTTGCGAGGCTTACACATCTTTCCTGTTTCGATCCGCAGACGGCTGCTGCCGCCTCCCAATTTTTCTTCTGTGACATGGTATCGCCCCCTGTTTTATTATCTTTCAATTTATATGCGAAAGTGCAGTGCGATATGTTCCCGGCTTGAATCCACAAAGCGTGGACCTGCTGTCTTTTTTCACATAAAATGTGCTGTATTTTGTGCGCGGGTTGTAGCTTTCTGACAACATTTTGACTGGGTATTGATTATTTTCCGATTTTCTATTATAATAAGTATATATATGTCAACATACGACTGCCGGCATTGGCAGAAAATGAAGTTTACGTTTACTTCTCTCCCGCATGCGGCGGGAAAACATAAACAGGAAATATATTATTTATTTCAGTCAGAAAGGATGTATCTCATGCCCGCAGAAAGAGAAACAAATATGGAGATAGTAAGCCCGAAGGAAGGCGAGAAAAAGCTTATAGACGAGCTCTACGATTCCTGCCTCAGCAAAGGCACGATCGACCTTTCGCTCTACGTTGAATACGACGTTAAGCGCGGACTTCGCGACAGCAGCGGCAAAGGCGTGCTCGCCGGTCTTACCGAGATCTCGGACGTTGTCTCTTATGATATAAAGGACGGAAAAAAGATCCCCTGCGACGGAAGGCTTTATTATCACAACTACAATGTGGTCGATCTTGTCAACGGGTTCCGCGGAAGGCGCCATAACTTCGAGGAAACAACATATCTCCTGCTGTTCGGCAAGCTCCCTGACGCAAAGCAGCTCGAAGAGTTCGACAATCTCATCAGCGTTTATCAGAAGCTCTCGAACAACTTCACACGCGACGTTATCATGAAAGCTCCGAGCTCGAACATCATGAACGCGCTGCAGAAGAGCATTCTCACGCTTTATTCCTACGACGACGAGCCCGAGGACATCTCCGCCAAGAATGTCCTGCGCCAGTCGATACAGATAATCGCGAAAATGCCGCTGATATCGGTGTACGCTTACTGTGCTTACAAACATTTCAAGCTGCACGAAAGCTTAATGATACGCAATCCGAAGCCCGAATATTCCACCGCGGAAAACATACTCTACATGCTGCGCGAAACCGGCGAATTCACACAGCTCGAAGCAAGCGTGCTCGACATCGCGCTTGTTATCCACGCCGAACACGGCGGCGGAAACAACTCCACCTTCACGACGCACGTTGTCACATCTTCCGGCACCGATACATATTCCGCAGTCGCGGCGGCTATCGCCTCTCTGAAAGGATTCCGTCACGGCGGAGCCAATCTCAAGGCGAAGCATATGCTTGAAGATATAAAAGTCCACGTTACCGACTGGAACAATGAAAATTCCATACGCGACTACATAGGGAAAATTGTTGACAAGGAAGCATTCGACAGGACCGGTCTCGTTTACGGCATAGGTCACGCGGTATATACGCGCTCCGACCCGAGAGAGGTGATACTCAAAGAGTACGCCAAGAAGCTCGCAGCAGAAAAGGGACGCTCCGCCGAGTACAAGTTCCTCGACCGCGTTGAGAGAATAGCAAAGGAAGTCATAGCGGAAAAGAGACACCTTTTCAAGCCTATCTGCGCAAATGTTGATTTTTACAGCGGATTCGTATATGATATGCTCTGCATTCCGGAAGAACTGTTCACGCCTATTTTTGCGATATCGCGCATTGCCGGCTGGTCGGCGCACAGACTTGAAGAGATCATCAACAATGGCAAGATAATACGTCCGGCATATAAATATGTGGCGGAACATCGCGAATATATCCCGCTCGAAGAAAGATAATCAGATGAATTACATTATTTTTGACCTTGAATGGAACCAGCATACAAATTCCGACAAGTCGCCCGACCTGCCGCACGGCGAGATAATCCAGATCGGATACATCGGGTTCGGTGATGATATGAAGATATCGCTTCGTGACGAGCTCACGATAAAGCCGGTATGCTATAAGAAAATGAACCCGTATGTCAGCACGCTCACCGGAATAACTCAGTCCGATATCGACTCGGGGATAAGCTTTACGGAAGCTTTCGGGAAGATGTCCGGGCTTTTCGGAGAAGATACCGTGCTGATAACCTGGGGCGACGACGATATGCCCATACTGCGCGAGAATTTAAGCTTCCACGGGCTTGACGGGCTCGATCTTCCGCCGCATTACAATCTCCAGCGTATCTTCGCGGCGCAGACGGGCTCAAAAATGAGACAGACCGGGCTCAAGACAGCCGCCGAGGCCCTCGGGATAACCAATGAGATAAAGGCGCACGACGCGCTCAACGACGCTTACATGACATACCTTATCGCAGAGCGTCTCGATATCGTCAAAGGCATTGCGGAGTATTCTACCGCGCTTCCCCCGCCGAAGGATAAAAAGGCTGTGCACCCCTGGGAATCGGAAACTCCGTTCTGTATCGTGAACTCCGAGGAAAACGTAAAGCCGAGCGGTCTTGCTGCCGCGTGCAGAAAGATACACATGTGCTGTCCGGTATGC
Source organism: uncultured Clostridia bacterium (assembly GCA_947166515.1). Taxonomy (GTDB): domain Bacteria; phylum Bacillota; class Clostridia; order Oscillospirales; family Ruminococcaceae; genus Ruminiclostridium_E. The sequence goes on from CAMVEM010000162.1 coordinate 4,899, forward strand.
GGGCATGATCTTTCCGGAGGCGAGATAATCCGTCAGGGAAAGTGCTCTTTCCTGGCTATGTCGGGCTGCACCGACAAAAGCGCGGTGTTCATCAGATATGAACTCAAAGAGGGTCGTATCACGGCTTCATGCTTTGATATGACCGAGGAACTCGAAAATATATACAACAGCCGCGTCAAGGCAAGAGAAAAACGCGCCGCAAGGCAGGAGATGCACAGAGCGGCAGCCTTACGCGCAAAAAGAAACAAAAAAGATGACTGATTATTATGATCTTACTTACAGCGAGCTGAGAGAAAAGCTTGCCGTAATCGGCGAAAAGCCGTCCCGCGCGGATATCATCTTTCCGGTGATCTATGGCATGAACGGCGGTTCTCTCACAGACAGCGGGCTGAAAAAAGAAACTCTTGAAAAGCTCTCCGGGAATTTTTTCTGCGGAGAGCTTGAATGTATCAGCACGCTAACATCGGAGACTGCGGACAAGTTCCTGTTTCAACTTCGCGACGGGAACACTGTTGAATCCGTGCTGATGAAGCATGAATTCGGATATAACGTCTGTGTATCGACGCAGGTAGGCTGCAACATGGGCTGTAAATTCTGCGCGAGCGGGCAGCTTAAAAAAGTGCGCGATCTGTCGCTTTCCGAGATGACAGGTCAGCTTCTTGCGGTCAGGAAAAAGCTCGGGCAGAAGATAACGGGACTTTCGATAATGGGGATAGGCGAGCCGCTTGACAATTACGAAAACGTGCTGCGGTTCATAAGCGTTGCGATGTATCAGAAGGGCTTTGACATCGGCGCAAAGCACATCACGCTCTCGACCTGCGGACTGGTTCCGAAGATATATGAGCTTGCGGGAGCTGAGAACCCGGTAAATCTTGCTGTCAGTCTTCATGCGCCGGACGATGAGCTGCGCAGAAGCATAATGCCGTCGGCGAAAAAATACTCACTCGCGGAAATAATCAAGGCTGCGAGATATTATTCCGAACGCGGAAACAGGCGCATAACGTTTGAGTACGTCATGTTAAGCGGTGTCAATGACTCGGACGAATGTGCGGAAAAGCTCGCATCGCTTCTGAAAGATATCAACGGATATGTGAACATAATACGGTACAATCCGACCGAAAACCCGCCGTTCACATGCAGTCCGCACGAACGCATAATGAGTTTTTATGATATACTGAAAAAGAACGGCATCGGAGTCACCATGCGGCGCGAGCTCGGAGCTTCCGTCAACGCCGCCTGCGGACAGCTGAGAGCCTCGGCGATAACCGACCGAAAGGGTGTGAACATTCCATGAAACGCGAAAGCACAGAAGCTTCGCAGAATATCTGCCGCGCACGCAGGATAGCCGGTACTATACTCACTGTCATTGCTGTCGTGTTCACAGTCTATCTTTCGGTCATCATGATCCACAGGATATACACGGTAGCGCAGAAGACCTCGTACATCGCCATATTCGCCACAGAGCTCATTCTCTGCGCGGCAATGATCTTCTTCTCGTATGACATAAGGACGGGAATTTTTTCCCGCGGGAAATCAACTCCCGGTAAGATCATCGGGTGGATACTTCGCGTGCTTGCCGCCTTTCTTACCGCGCTCACTCTGTTCCTCACCGGAAAGGTCATCACCGGCGGAATGATACATGACGCTGCCGACGCAAAATACGCTGTCGTGCTCGGGCTCGCGCTCAATGACGGAAAGCCCGCGGACGATCTTATACTGCGGCTCGATACCGCTAAGGAATATCTCGACGCTCACCCGGATTCGTTACTTGTTCTTACCGGCGGAAATCCCGGAAATGACGGCAGGACGGAAGCCGCTGTGATGCGCGATCTGCTTTCGGAAAAAGGGGTCCCGGACGAGAAAATGAACCTTGAGGACAAGGCTTCGAACACTGTCGGGAATTTCCGCAACACAGCGAATATAATAGGCACTGACGAGCCGATAGCTCTGATAACAAGCGATTACCATATCGACAGAGCTGCGGACACCGCACGCAAAGCCGGATTCAATAATATTGCACGCGTTCCCGCAAAGTCGGAGTTCCTACTGTACGGCGCAAACGTTATGTGGGAAGTTGTCGCGGATATTCTTGCTGTTTTCATATAGAAACGCTGCGCTTGAGATTGGGGCTCTGCCCCAAACCCCGCTACTTTTCGTAC
>CAMVEM010000163.1 GCA_947166515.1 uncultured Clostridia bacterium
GAACGGGAAGCCCCCTTGTAAGGGGTTTGGGGGACGAAGTCCCCCAAAGACAACAAAATAGCCCCCTCCCTTTCAAGGGAGGGGGCTGGGGGTGGGTCACTTGCGAAGAGCTCTCATAGAGTTTAAAATAGCGAGGACGGCTACGCCGACATCGGCAAAAACCGCGAGCCACATATTGGCTATGCCGAGAGCGCCGAGGATAAGCACTGCAAGTTTGACAGCGAGCGCAAACACTATGTTCTCGCGTACTATTCGCATTGTCTTTGCGGCTATGCGCATGACCGTCGGGATCTTGCGCAGATCATCGTCCATTATGACGATATCGGCAGCTTCTATCGCCGCGTCGGAGCCCATGCTTCCCATGGCGATACCGATATCCGCGCGGGCAAGGACGGGTGCGTCGTTGATGCCGTCACCTACGAACGCGAGCTTGTCATTGCCGTTGTTCTCCTTGAGCAGCGCTTCTACCTTTTCCACCTTATCGGCGGGGAGAAGCTCGGAGAAGTGCAGATCGATGCCAAGTTGTGACGATACCGCGTCAGCTTCGGCTTTGCGGTCGCCCGTAAGCATCACGCAGCGTGCTGCACCCGCAGCTTTGAGCGCCTTTATCGCGTCTGCGGAACCTTCTTTGATTCCGTCGGAAATTATTATTACACCCTTATACTGCCCGTTTTCCGCGATATAGACTGCGGTTCCCGCGCCGGAATATTCCGTGGCCTTTATGCCGTTATCCCGCATGAGCGCAAGATTTCCGACAAGCACGGGGTTTCCGTCAAACTGCGCAGATAAGCCGTGACCGGCTATTTCGCGAACATCCGATACACGCGCGGTGTTCATCGGTTTTCCGTATGCCTCAAATACCGAGACAGCGATCGGGTGGGTCGAGAAGCTCTCGATGTGCGCGGCGAGCCCGGACAACTCGTCTTCCGTGCAGCCGGCAGGGTTTATGCTGCTCACCCTGAATTCGCCCTTCGTGAGCGTTCCGGTCTTGTCAAATACAACTGTTTTTATGTCGGATACGGCTTCGAGATAATTGCCGCCCTTTACAAGTATGCCCGCTTTCGACGCCGCGCCGATACCGCCGAAAAATCCTAGCGGTACTGATATAACAAGCGCGCAGGGGCATGAAATCACAAGAAATATGCAGGCACGGCCTAGCCACTCGCCCCAGTTCCCGCCCATTATGAGCGGGGGGATCACCGCGAGGAGAAGTGCCGCTATCGTGACAGCGGGAGTGTATATCTTCGCAAAGCGCGTGATGAACTTTTCCGTCCGCGCTTTTTTGCTTCCGGCATTCTCGACGAGCTCAAGTATGCGCGCAACGGTGGAATCCTCATACGCTTTGGTCGTGCGGACTTTAATCGTGCCGCCGCCGTTGATGCAGCCGCTTATCACTTCGTCACCCGCAGAAACGCGTCTCGGCACGGATTCACCCGTGAGCGCGGAGGTATCGAGCATAGTCTCTCCCTCGGTTATGATACCGTCGAGCGGCACTCTCTCGCCCGGGAGCACGACTATGATGCTGTCGGGTTCTACGTCGTCCGGGTCGACCTGTTCAAGTCCGCCGTCCTGCTCTATGTTGGCATATTCGGGGGCAATGTCCATAAGGTCGCTTATGGAGCGGCGGGCTTTTCCGACGGCGACGCTCTGGAACAGCTCGCCGACCTGATAGAACAGCATAACGGCGACTGCCTCGGGATATTCCCCGATACAGAACGCGGCGACTGTGGCGATTATCATAAGGAAGTTCTCGTCGAATATCTGACCGCGGCCGATGTTCTTAGCCGCTTTTATGAGAATGTCATAGCCGATAATGAGATACGGAACAGAGAATATTGATATCTGCGCCCAGACCGGGAGAGGCTCGAACACGCCGAGGTGCTCGGGGATAAGAAGTCCCGCGAACAGCACGGCGGTCACGATTATGCGGACGAGAGTGATCTTCTGCTTTTTTGTGAAGCCGGTCATATCACATAAGTATTACGCAGTCGGGCTCGACCTTGCTGCAGACTTTCTGTGTTTCCTTCATAATTTCGTCGAAGCGGGAGTCTTCGGCTTCGATAGTGAGCTTCTGCATCATGAAATTGACCGACGCGTCGATGACGCCGGGGATCTTTTTGATCGCTTCTTCCATTTTTGCTGCGCAGTTAGCGCAGTCGAGGTCCTGTAATTTGTATTTCTTTTTCATGGTGTTACTCCTGTCCGCCAACATTTGAACAAGCGTTCAAATGAAAAGCCAAAAATTTTTGGCAGATCGCTCTGCCGGGATAATGTAGACGGTTATGAGCCGTTCACAGATGAACATTTGAACTATGGTTCAATTATAACGCCAGATTGTTGATTTGTCAAGGGGTTTTGCAAAAAATATTGCAATTTAAGGAAAAATGTGTTATTATATAGTTGCGACATAAACCGAATATTTGCTGATATTACCGTGCATTTCTATTTATGGTAGAGATGCAGGCTTTTTCGTCACGGTAAAGTCAGCTTATAAGCCCTTTTCGTTTCGGTTTGTGTCGCAGCAATCAAGTCTGTGTTTTTACGGTGCGCAGCTTGATGCTGCGCATTTTTTGTTATCAAATTGTATGGAGGGAAAATAATATGGAAAAGGGTACGATGCCGAATGATGAAATCAATGAAACAACAGAACAAGCCACGGAAGATACAAACAATCAAACGCCAAAAAAGCCATTGATCTCTCAAGAAGACATTAAAAAAATTTTAGATAATATTTACAGTAAATGTATAAACGGAATACCAAAGGTCAGCCCGGATATTGAAAAGCTTGCAGAAGGATATATTAAGCGATACAAAACAAAAGAAGAAGCTTGTCGGGCAATGATAAAAAGTCAGATAATAAAATGTACAACATCCGGTTTTGTAACCGGATTTGGTGGTATAATAACTTTACCGGTCACCCTGCCGGCAAATGTAACCAGTGTTCTCTATGTTCAGATGAGAATGATAGCTTGTGTTGCCTATATGGCAGGTTTAGACACTGATGATGACCATACACAAACATTCGTATATGCTTGTCTTGCAGGAGTTGCAGTAAACGATATAGTAAAGCAAGCTGGTATAAAATTCGGAGTAAAATTTGCAAATGCAATGGTAAAAAAGATACCGGGGAAAGTACTTACAAAAATAAATCAAAAGGTAGGATTCAGGTTTATCACTAAATTCGGAACAAAAGGTATTATTAACATCGGAAAGTGTGTTCCTGTTGTCGGTGCTGTTGTAGGCGGTGGATTCGATCTTATTGAAACCAAAATGATAGCAGACCGAGCATTTAATTGGTTTATGAAAGGTGATTTTACAAAATCTGACGAACCTGAAGCAAATAATGATGATAATATAGTAATCAACGAACAAGATTTTGATGAAACAATAGAGTCGGATAAAGCAGAAAATACAGAATCACCCCGTGAGCCATAAACTCACGGGGCGTTTTCATGCTTGTTGATTTATTCGCGAAGCGGTTTCGCTTTTGCTTCTTTTCGCGTTCGAAAAGAAGCGGGTGCAGGGCAGAGCCCTGCTCTCAAGCGCAGCGTCAAAATCCGGAGCGTCGTTCTGAGATAACGTCTGTCTTTGTCTCGGTGGGTTCCGCTGTCACCGTCTCCTCAGCCTTAGCTGTTCCGAGGTAATCCGGGAGCTTCATTCCCGCCTGGTCGAACATCTCACCGAGCGGGGGCACAGACTTGAACAGTCCGCTTATGAAATCTGCGGTCGAGCTTTTGCCGCTCTTGCCGTTCGAGCCGCCGTCCCAGACAGTGACCTTGTCGATCTTGATGTTCTTGATAGCGTCTACCTGGATCTTGAGCAGGTCTTCCATCTTGTCCGCGAGGATGAGCTTTACTGCGTCGTCCGCGCTTCCGGCGGTATTTACGAGTTCTCTCATACCTTCTGCCTGCTTCTGGAGAATCTCACGCATACCGTTTGCCTGGGCTTCCATTTTCGCGAATATCGCGTCGGCTTCACCCTTTGCTTTGCGGCGCATAACCTCAGCCTCGGCTTCCGCTTCGATCTGAGCCTGCTCCTTGGCGATCTGAGCCTTTACGATGATGTCCGCCTTCTGCGTGGACATTTCGAGCTCGGCACGCTTATCCTCGGCGAGCTTCTGGGCTTCGTAGGATTCCTCGCGCGCCTTTGCAGCCTGAACTGCTTCCGCCGCGGTCGCGAGCTTCAACGCTTCGGCTTCCTTCTCGCGTCTTGCCGCGTTGGACTGCGCAACGGCTATCTTCGCGGAGTTTTCACCCTCGACTGCCTTTGCGTCCGCTGCCGCTACCTGTACACGCTGGTCACGCAGAGCGTTCGCCTGTCCGATCTCACCGTCTCTGCCGGTCTGCGCGATAGCGATCTTCGCGTCGTTTGCTGCCTTTGCGTCAGCTTCCGCTTCTCTGAATCGCCTTGTCGCCTCGGACTGTGCGATCTCGACCTTCGCGGAGTTTTCACCCTCGATAGCGCTTGCGTTCGCTGCTGCTACCTGGATTCTCTGGTCACGGTTAGCGTTTGCTTCACCGATAGCACCGTCACGGTTCTTTTCCGCAACGGATTTCTTCGCGTCGTTGATAGCCTTTGCGGCAGCTTCCTTACCGAGAGCTTCGATATATCCGGACTCGTCGCGGATATCGGTTACGTTGACGTTGATGAGGCGAAGACCGATCTTGCGGAGCTCGATCTCAACGTTCTTCGATACGGCTATGAGGAACTTGTCACGGTCTGTGTTTATTTCCTCGATCTCCATTGTTGCGATAACAAGACGGAGCTGACCGAAGATGATGTCCTTTGCGAGTTCCTGTATCTGCTGCATCTTGAGTCCGAGAAGACGCTCAGCCGCATTCTGCATAACGCCGGGCTCGGTGGAGATACCGACTGTGAAGCTTGACGGAACATCAACACGTATGTTCTGCTTTGAAAGCGCGTTGCGGAGATCGACGTTTATCGAGATAGGCGTCAGATCCATGTACTGGTACGACTGGATTATCGGCACTATGAATGCCGCGCCGCCGTGGATGCAGCGTGCGCTTCTTGCCTGACCGCTCTTGTCGCTTCCGACTTTACCGTAAATAACAAGTATCTTGTCGGACGGACACTTGCGGTATCTTGAGAGTATTCCCGCTATCAGCGCGAAAATAACTATTACGCCGACTGCGATTGCTGCAATGATCGTGGGATCCATATTTATTCCTCCTTATTATCGATCCGGTTTACTTTCAGATCGTTTACTGACATTATTATCAGCCCGAACAGTTTAAGTTTTTCGGAGCCGATCTCCTTGAAATGATCTTCGAAGCTTTTGTCGCCCTCATAGCTTGTCACCGCTTCTTCAATGGCAGATGACAGCGCTTCCGACAGTGTTTCCTCGACGACCTCGTGAGATACGCCATGAAAATTCGGCGCGAAGACCTGGAGCTGATCCTCCGGGAAATATACCGTTACGGACGCAGCAGCGCGGTATGTCTTTTTATCCTTGCCGACCGCCTCATCGCAGAATGCGTCCACCGCGAACGGTACTTTCTTTATATAGAAGTATTTGCTTCTTATGGAATACACGTTTTCGCCGTATTTTGCGGGCTTTTTCGACACCGAATACGAGCCGTCGCGGTACTGTATCCGGTAGAAATCACCGTGTTCGTCATCAAACTCGTGTTCCTTCGGCAGGAATATCATCAGGCACAGAACGCCGCCTATCACGACTGCTGTTATGAAAAGCCAGAATATAAGATCTATCGGTTCCATAGCCACCTCATCCGATCTTCTCGACTACGAGGACATTTCCGGTGCGTATGTCTATCACTCTTACCGGCGTCCCGTACGGAAGGCTCTCGCCGCTGTCCGTTATTGCGTCAAATTCGACAAGTCTTTCTCCGCTTGTGACGTTGACTTTTCCTGTTCCCTCTCCGTCAGCCGGGATAACGAGATAGACTGTTCCGGACGCGCCGAGGAGATTCTTCACGTTGAGAGTTCCGTTCTGTGCGAGTTTTTTTGAAAGCCACAGGAGTTTTGCAACTCCGTACATTGCCGCGATTCCGAGCACGGCTCCGACAACTACCGAAAGCCATGGGATCCCGCTCGCGTTGTATGTAATGATCGCTGCCCAGCCGAAAACGCACAGCAGCGTTATCATTCCCTGTATCGTGAAAAAATTCATCGTGCCGATGTCGCCCGGACTGCTGCCGTCGCCGTAGTTGACATTAGTATCAATGTCCGTTCCGCCGTCAGCGTCGAAGCTCATATCGACGTCCGTGCTTCCGTCGAACCCGCCGTCGGCACCGTCGAATCCGTCTATTCCCGAAGTATCACTCGGGTTCACGCCTGCGCCGTCGTGTCCGAAGCCAAGTATTATCATTATAGTCTGTATCAGCAGTATCAGCGTGGCGGGAATAGCCACACAGAACATTATCTGCACAAACAGGTCAAGTCCGTTCCACCAATTTGTGAACCACTCCATATCCCACACTTCCTTTCTTAAATATATGTCAGATAAGCATATATTCCGGTCTCAGAATTCAGAAACACATAAGGATTTACTTTTTATTATATGTCCCGTGCATAGCTACGCCACTTTTATGTAAATTCTATTTACTATCATTATACCACATTTTTGCCGCCTGTCAATATTTTAGCGAGCGATTTTTCAAAATCGTGATACTGCACATAGCCCGCATATCCCTTTTGGGCAAACTGCCGAAAATAAAAAAATCCCTGCGAAACTATTGCATTTCGGGAACTTATGTGGTAAAATCAAGGTAAATAATATTTACATATTATATAATATGTAAAGCAGGAAAATAGTTATGGTTTTCATAGGGTATTATAAAGATAAATCATAATTTGTGGGGGAATTTGCGGAGGGCTTTCCGTAGTCGCCTATGACCGCCTTTTATGCGCGCATCATGCGCTCTTTTGGGCGGTCAATCGCTGCATCGTGCAGCGCCCTCCGCACCTCCTTCGGGTGGGGACTCCGTCCCCACACCCCTGTTAGGGGGGCTTTCCGATCGCCCCCCTAAAACCCCCTTCGGGTTTGTGGGGACTCCGT
>CAMVEM010000164.1 GCA_947166515.1 uncultured Clostridia bacterium
CAGCGAAAAGTAAGTGCAAAAGCGACTCGCTTCGCAAATTAAATAACAAGTTTCTTCTTTTTGGATAAACTGAAAAGAGCATCGGCATTGACCGGTGCTCTTTATGTTATCTGTCAAAGAGATTAATGATCTCTATCCCTTTTTTCTCCGCCATACGCACAGTCTGACCGGTGCCGGTATTCGATCTCGCAGTGTCATAGCAGCACACACAGATATCCGCAAGATCAATGAGCCGCTGATTGCGTTTTTTCATGCAGTCCTTCGTATATGAAGATGATATCGTTTCGACACGGTCGGCTTCGGCTAAGATAGTGAAATAAAGCTCTCTGTTCTGTTCGGAAAAGCTTGCTGACTGATCCTCGGGCGGACACGGGAGGATAAGCACAAGCGATATCCATGGATATTCCTCTTTCAGTTTTATGACCGTCTGAGCCGCGAGCATATCAAAGCCTGTAGCTCCGCCCGCGCAGAAAACATCGGCGCCCTGCTCTGCAAGCAGTTCAAGTACATTATGCAGTTTTCTTGCTGTTTCTTCGGAACCGATATGTCTGTGTCCGGTAAAGCTGACAGTTTTCATTTCATCATCTCCGGTTTCTATTATATCACACGGTTATCACGATGTCAACTTATCAGTCGCCGGAAGTTCCTTTTACAGGACTTTTCGTAAGCTTTGCGAAATAGCTCTTTGTTTCGGCACGCACATCGTCCGACAGGAAAACGAGCGCCGTGATATTCGGCAGCGCCATGAGCCCGTTGAGTATGTCGGCAATTCCCCAGACCGCCTCGGCTGTCATGTACGGACCGACAAATATCGCAGCGATATATACCCAACGGAATACTATCGTCCTTATCTTTCCGGATCCGATAAGATATGACAGACAGCGTTCGGAGTAATAGTTCCATCCGAGTATTGTCGTGAAAGCAAATACCGCAAGGCACGTCATCAGTATGAACCGCGCTATCTCATCCGGGAACGGCATTCCCTTTGCGAACGCGTCCGCCGTGATATGAACACCTTCAAGATCTCCCGTATGGCTGCCGGAAATTATTATCACGAGCCCGGTCATTGTGCATACTATTATAGTATCTATAAACGTTCCGGTCATCGAGACGAGTCCTTGACGTACAGGCTCGTTGGTCTTTGCTGCCGAAGCGGCTATCGGCGCGGAACCGAGACCGGCTTCATTCGAGAAGATACCTCTCGCGATACCTGCTCTCGCAGAAACTATTACGACCGATATTCCCGCAATTCCGCCCGCTATCGGTCTCAGGCCGAACGCGCTATCGAATATCTCTGCAAACGCCGCGGGGATAGATGTTATGTTTGTTATCAGTATAACAAGGCAGGTAACGATGTACAGAACTATCATTCCCGGAACGACTATCTCGGATATGCGCGAGATGCGCTTTATGCCTCCGATAATGACCAGCGCAGCGAGCACGGTTATTGTGATACCGGCGATAACGACGCATACGCTGTATTCCCTGCCGAGAACGCTCACAGTATTCTGTGAATCCGGGTCAAAGAAGCCCTTCACCGCGTTGGTGATGCCGTTTATCTGCGTGATGGTGCCTATGCCGAGCAGCCCTGCGCCGACTCCGAAGAACGCGAACAGCTTTGCAAGCCACTTCCACTTCTTTCCCATACCATTTTCAATGTAGTAGAACGGACCGCCGAGCATACTTCCCTGTTTGTCGGTAATGCGATATTTTATTGCGAGCACTCCCTCGGCGTATTTTGTTGCCATTCCGAAGAGTGCCGCTATCTCCATCCAGAACAGAGCACCCGCGCCTCCCGACGCAACGGCTGTTGCAACGCCGACGATGTTTCCTGTTCCGACTGTTGCGGACAATGCCGTACACAGCGCCGCGAAGCTCGACACCTCGCCTTTTCCGCCGCTTTCTTCTTTCAGCATATATTTAAGCGCGAGTCCGAGTTTTCTGAACTGTAAGAATCCCGTTTTTATCGTCAGTGTTATTCCGCACGCCATTATAAGAACGATCAGGGGCACTCCCCACACTATGCTGTCTATTTTTTTTATTATCTCGCCCAACTTTTCCATAGGAATATTCCTTTCAATGCTTGTACAATACAGTATATCATTCTACTACAAATTTATGACTTTGTCAATTACTGTTCACAAATTAAGCGAAAAATGAACTCTATGTTTCTGTAATCAGTGCTTTGCCAAAACATTGACAATAGGACGGAATTCGGAAGCTTGTATAAAATTGAATAGAACAAATTGCACGATATAGCCAAAATTTGTTATTTTAGACAAAAAACCATTGGAATATGTGAGTATTTATGATATAATTAGATAAAACATACAGGCATAAAGTGAGGTAGTCACTATGGAAAATAATAGAATCAAAGTAAAGCACAGAAACGGACTTGCGCCGAAGCTCATAATCGGTATAGTTCTTATTTCTGTACTGACAGCATTTGCATCGACATTCATAGGCGCCCGTATCTACTGGAAAGATATAACCAACCATTACGACGCGCTTGCAAACAAGATCGCGAATATTGTTGAAGGTATTACCACAGCTGATGAGCTTTCATACTGGAGCGATGTTGCAAAACGGTATGCCGCAGCTCTCGCCGCTCTTCCGGCACCCGAAGCGTCGGCGGAAGAAGAAGCTGCCCCCGCTGAGGAAGAACAGCCTCCCGCAGACCTTACCGTCGATGATTATATTGTCGGTTATATAGAGGTAGTAAAGACATCGGGCGTTGATGAGGCACTTATCAACGAAGTGGTAAGTGTGCTTGAAAATAAAAATTACCGGAAGCTCCTTAATGACATAGATATGATCCGCGCTTCGATCGAAGCGAACGACATTTATGTCACGGTCGTGGATCTTGAAGAGTTGGATGCATATACTCCCGAGACAGTCGAAACACGCGAGTGGAGACCTCTGGTCTATATTTTCGATACTTATCCCGACCCTTCATGGTGGTTCCCCTTCGGCTTCCAGAGCACGTTCGATCCCACCTTTAAAGACATTTTCAAAGACTGCTATTTAAACGGCAAGGAGTTTGAATTCGGCGAGCCGATAATCACATATTTTACAGGTACATATATCCTTACCGGCCTTGATATGGCCATTTTCGACGGAAAGACCGTCGCAAGCATAGGCGTTGAGATACCGTTGCCGACTCTCGAATCGGATATGAACAACTTTATCTGGAGTATCATCTGGATAGACCTTGCCGTACTCGGCGGAATTCTCCTGATAAGCGTTATCCTGCTTGTATTACTGATAATCAGACCTATAAAGAAAGTCGCTTATGAGGCAGAAAAATTTGTTTCCGACAACGCGAATGTTTCCGAAGTTCTCGGCAAGATCAGAACGCACGACGAAATACATACCCTTAGCGAGAGCCTGCTCAGCCTTGAATACGGCGTTAAGGACTATATCGCCGATATTACGAGGATAACCACCGAAAAGGAAAGAATAGCCGCAGAGCTCGGAGTTGCTACGAAGATCCAGGCGGATATGCTTCCGAAGGACTTCCCGAAACGCAAGGAACTGGAGCTGTACGCAGCTATGACTCCCGCAAAGGAAGTCGGCGGCGACTTTTACGACTTCTTCTTCGTTGACGACGATCACATCGCTCTCGTTATGGCGGACGTTTCCGGAAAGGGCGTTCCGGCTGCACTGTTCTGCGTGGTCGCAAAGGCTGTAATACGCGATAAGGTAATGCTCGGCGGCGATCCCGATGCTCTGCTGTATGAGGTCAACAATATTCTCTGCCGCGACAACGGCGCGGGACTGTTCATCACCGTATGGCTCGGAATACTTGACATCAGGACGGGTCTTGTGACCTATGTCAACGCTGGTCATGAATATCCTATCATCAGCATGAATGAAAGCTCCGTTGAAGTCATTGAAAAAGACAACTGCCCGCCGCTCGCTGCTATGGAAGACACAGAGTTCGAAGTAGAGACGATCCAGATGAAAAAAGGCGACAATCTGTTCCTTTATACCGACGGCGTTCCTGAGGCTAAGGCTACCGATGGCTCGCGCTTCGGTATGGACAGACTCGTTGAGACTCTTAAACGCTATGAGGGCAAATCCCCCGAGTATATAGTCACCAATCTGAAAAACGAGATAGACGCGTTCCAGCCGAAGGACGATCCGTTCGATGATGTCACGATCATGAGCATCGTATGGAAAGGTCAGGACAATTGACCGAATACTAAAGTAAACTTTAGTGCCTCCCCGCATCCGGCGGGGAGGCATAAAAAATAATTTATATAAAACGGAATACATTTCACGCTTATTTTTCGCTGTTTCGCGCATTAGAAGAAAAAAATTCCGGAAAACACTAAAGTTTTAATAAAAGCGGACGATATTATAATTGAGGTATAAGGGAATTATGCCTTATTGCGGTTTGTCCTTCGCGGCAGACGGCGGACAGCCCGATAAATCAATTTCAAGGAGGAAAAGGCGTATGAAAATGATATTTTCACGCCGCACCTCGGGAAGAAAGGAATGATAGTATATGAGCGGTATCAATTCGATCTACGACAGCTATACCAATGCACCGGTCAATTCCAGATCCACAGGTAAGGTAAAAGAAGTCAAGGCCGAAAAGGCCGATAAGAGCACTGAGGCGGCAGTTGCCGAAAAGGCGACCGAAAAGCGCGCAGACAGCTTTGAACGCACGGAAAAGGCTTCCGCAAATACCTACACCAAGGGCATCAAGACAGAATACACCGGAAAATCCGCCCTTAACATCAAGAACGAGGCTATGAAGGATATGGTCGCAAAGCTCATAGGCGGTCAGGCTAACGCAGCCGCCGGCACGGGCGACAAGGGACTTACTCTTGAGTCTATCATGAAGAGCTATGATCTTGATTATATCGAGAGCGACGGATCCGAGGATTTCTGGGGTGCGGAAAAAACAGCGAATCGTATCCTCGATTTCGCCAAGAACCTTGCAGGAAACGACAAGGAAGCATTCAACAAAGTGAAAGACGCTTTCGAGAAGGGCTTCGGAGAGTGCGAGAAGATCTGGGGCGGCAAGCTCCCGGGCGTATGCTATGACACTCTTGACAATGTCCGCAAGGGCTTCGATGACTGGGAGAAAGAATTCAACACTCAGGCTGACGCGGCAGCTACGGCAGCAGCGAACTGAGCCTCTATCCTGATATTCCCCGTACATCGGCAAAATGACATCATTTAATTTCTGCCGTGAAAACGGCAAATGCTCACCACAGAGCCCATGATAAATGACGGAACTCATACCCATGCGGTATTCTGCCGGGTCTCCGATCGCATGACGCTCTGATCTATCGAAGGGAAGTGATATTATGAGCGATATGAGCTTATTCTTCAACTCAATGAGCGGTGTTCTCAATCAGTGGAGCGATTTCAAAGTAAGCAGAAACCTTTATAAGTCCTACTTCAATATGCAGAAGACGAACGCTAAAGAAGCGGCGTCCGAGGCTGCAAGCAAGTTCGAAAAGAAGGAGACCGCAAAGAAGACCTCCTCTGCTTATTCCGCAGCGACAAATGACAAGCTCAAGACATACGCAAGTAATGTAACATCCGCAGTATCTAACCTCGAAAAATCATTCAAAGCAGACGAAGCAACAGGTGAGATCGACCGTGACAAGGCTTTTGAGGCTGCAAGCAAATTTGTTGACAGCTACAACGAGCTTTATTCTTCAACAAGAAAATCCGGCAACACTACCGTTTCCGGAAAGTCACAGTTTGTTGCGAATATGACAAATGCGTACACAAGGAAGCTTGAAAAAGTCGGCATCTCCGTAGGAAGCGACGGAAAGCTTTCTATAGATAAGGACACGTTCAAGAACGCGGACGAAAACGATCTGGACGAGGTATTCGGAAAGAAGGATTCGTACGCAAGCTTTATGTCCTCACAGGCTGACGCGATCTCCGCGTATGCCCAGTCGGCGGCGTATCTTGACGCCAACAGCACCTATACGAAATCGGGTACTGTAGCCAGCTCAAATGCTTCCGCTCTCAGCGGAGTGCTCTATAATCAGTTATTCTGATTATCCTTATAAATGATGTCATAAAAAGAGACCTGTTTCTTCTTGAAACGGGTCTTATTTTTTATTTGCGGGGGGCTTTCCGATCGCCCCCCGAACCCCCTTCGGGTGGAGACAGATTTACTTGATAGTATTTTTTAGAGCGCTGCGGGCTTTCTTGACATCTATGATATCATTCGACAGAAGCTCCTCGACCTTTGTCAGCATATTGTCAACATACTTGTTTGTCATATCACGGAGCTCCTTCGTCTGTACCTGCGCAGCAGCGTTGATCTCATTCGCCTTCTGCGTCGCCTGACGTACTATCTCCTGCTGAGAAACCAGCGCAGCCGCACGCTGCTCTGCACGAGCAACGATAGACGCAGCCTCGTTCTTCGCGTCATTAAGGATCATCTTGCGGTCGTTAACAAGATCTCTTGCCTGCTTGATCTCACGCGGCATATTAAGACGTATCTCGTCTATGAACTCACGCATCTTCTCCACGTCAATCAGCGATTTCTTGTTCGAGAAAGGAACATTCACCGCCTTGTCCAGCATATCGTCCATCATTTCAAGTATCTCTTCTATACTCATACTTATTTGGCCTCCTTTTTGTCTGTTATACAAAGTCTTTTTATAATATCATTTTTTATTGCGTCAGGAACAAACGGTGAGATATCTCCACCGAAGGTCGCTATCTGCCTTACCATACTCGATGAGAGATATGTGCTCTGGCTGTCGGCACAGAGGAACACCGTCTCAGCACGCGGGCAGAGGTGCTTGTTGACATGCGCCATCTGGAATTCCGTCTCAAAGTCGGACATAGCCCGCAGGCCCTTTACGATAATATCACATTCGTTTTCTTTGAAATAATCAACGATAAGCCCCGAACAGCTGTCAACCTTGACATTAGGGATATCGTAGCACACCTTTCTGAGGAATGCCGCGCGTTCTTCAGTCGAAAAGCTCGACGTCTTGTTAGGATTTACGGAAATCAGCACCACAAGCTGATCAAACAGTTCCGATG
>CAMVEM010000165.1 GCA_947166515.1 uncultured Clostridia bacterium
CTTGCGAGATAGGCTCCGACAGGACCGCCTGTGCCTCCTGCGCCTACGATAAGGTATTTTCTCATTTTGCTGACCTCTTATTTTGAATGTTGTATTATTTTACCATAGACCCCGGGAAAAATCAATAGTTCAGTAAGAAAATCCCCGATAGGCGGCATACGTCCACCTGTCAGGGATTTCTCACTAGTTTCGATCTATATTATTGTTCAAAACGGAGATTTATCTTGAAGATTTTGTGAAACTACTGCAAATCCGGCTTTGAAATCTTAATATAGGTGAGGGAAATTTTAAAAACCGGGATGTCGGTATACATATTCCAAGCTCTTTGAAATCAGCAAAATAATACACAAATATGAAGGGGTATGATTCCGGATACCAATCCCCAGTGTAGCGTTGTTGGACTTCGTGGAGAGCTGCTGATAAACACTTGTTCTGTTGCGGCTGTATTCCGACAATTGTTTTTATTCTCCATACATTTCACTTATCGTTTCGTGTTCGGGATCATACCATTCACTTTTTTCTTTCGATGTGTACCAGAACTGATAACCGCCCTCAATCATATCCAAATAATATGTTGCTGCAGGGGCATACTCGGAGCCGATGCCCACAAGCTCATACCTTACTTCGGGCAACGAAAATTCCTCATAGGCGGGCGCTCTGTAATATGTATAATCCTTTGCGAACCAGTTGTAATCTGCCTTGTATTCACCTGCGTCTATGTTAAGGTCAAGAGACAATACGAGCGATTTGTGATTTGCAAAGACCGCCTCTCTCTGATTTGCGGCGAACACTTTGTCCATATACCCGTCCCATTCGTTTTCGGGATTATCCACACGGTCGGACTGTTATTCCGTCTGCGCGGCAGTCGTTTCCGATGCCGGAGCCTCCGAGACAGTTGCAGCTTCCGATGTCGCGGAAGTCGTCGTCTGTTCCGCTGTCTGTGCAGTTTCCTACGCTGTCGTTGTTGCAGCGGGAGCCGCTGTGCCGCAGGAAGATAATACTGTCAAAGACATTGCCGCCGCGAGCATAAGCGCTGTTTTTTTCTTGTTCATAGTTAGTTCTCTCTTTATTAAAGTTTTAATGAGTATTCCTTATTTTATATGAGAAGTCTGACTGTTTTCTTTTTTCGTTTTCTTATCGAGATACATCAGAGCGTCTGCTTTGCTATAAAGCTCGTCATATTCGAGCGGGTCCTCACCGTATTGAAGTCCGCATGCCATAACGCAGTAAACATTGTCCTCGCTGTTGAGTGTTTCAAGAGCTTTTTCCCATCTGACACAGATGTCCCGCGCTTCCTTTTCGGTAATGTTTACGGCTAATATTATAAATTCATCACCGCCCATTCTGAACCCGAAAACATTGTCGGAAACAACTGCTTTTATGCTTTTTGCGGCTTTAACAATAAGCTTGTCACCGTACTCATGCCCGAAATTATCGTTTATGTATTTGAGATTATTCACATCGAGATTATAAACTGCGACAGACCTGGGATCTCCGAAATTATCCGCTTTCATAGCCATATATTTTCTCATATTGTAAAGTCCGGTAAGTCTGTCGTGTTCGCTTTCATATACTATCTTCTCGCGCAGTATACTGTTCTCAATAAAAAGCTTAAGCACATTGTAAGCCGAGACATCAAGGAAGTTGTCAAGCCTGAGAGACGGCGTGATCTTCGCAAAAACACAGTACCGCCTGTTCTCTGTTTCCGATGACACAAGGCAGTGATAACCGCCGTTTTTCTCATTTCGTTTGCAGGAAAACACGGACTCGGTTTCTTTGGTACATTCGAGCTGCGAACGTGTGAGAGTGCCGTTAAACACGCTCTTTGTGATATATCCGTCATTCCCGGCGTACATCACAAGCTCCTCCGCGTCACAGTAATCGGCAAACACCGGCATAAATGCGTCGTATGATTCCGACATAAGCTCCATGATCTTCGTCTGAAACACGGATATATCCGCAATATTCTTTGTATATGCAAGAGCGTCTTTCATCAGCATAGAATACTCGGTAAAGTCCGTAAAGTGACAGCACACATAGCTTTTCCCGTCAATATCGACCTTCACGCGGCGTACCTTAAGGTTCACTTCCTGTTTGACATCAAGGAATTCCCACTCGTCCGAATCATCATGACCGGAATTTATATTCTCCATGATCTCGTCAAAAGAATACGGAAAGGACTTGCTTTTCCATACAAGCTCCCCATTCATATCGGTCACGATGATATGTTCCTTTTCGGGCGAAAATAATCTGAGCACTATTTCATCTATGAACATTTGTTACTCCTGTGATGCATTAAATATTTTTCTTTATAGTCAGAATATTCTTCCCGTCCTTGTATTCGTAGTTCACCGCGTCCATACTCTTTTTTACGATCAGGATACCCATACCGCCGATCGGTCTGTCCTCGACGGAAAGTGTTGTGTCGGGATCTTCCTTTGCAAGCGGATCGTACTGCTTTCCGTTGTCGATGAATGTGATCTCTACCGAAAGCGGATCCTGAAGAACATCTACCTGAACGGTCGCATAGCCGGTCTCGGGGTTGTAGGCGTAGTGCGCTATATTACCGAACAGCTCGTCTATCGCTACTTCTATCGCCATTTGCTCCTTCATTCCGCAGCCGTATTCTTCGAGCTGCTCGTCCACAAATTCTATGACGGTATCGACATTTTCGGGTGTCGCTTCAATTGTGAGTTCCTTCATTTCATTCACCTCTTCCGAGATAGCGTATGCAGAGCATTGTTATATCGTCGGACTGCTCCGCGCCGTTCGTGAATTTCTGAATGTCGGCTGTGACCATATCGCAGACCGGCTCGACAATGCCGTTTTCGGCGGAGGGCGCGGGATAATTCTCCCCGAAGGACAGCAGCTTTATCAGTCTGTCCTCGCCGTACTGCTCCTCGTCCTTGTCCATGGCTTCGGTAACGCCGTCCGTGTAGAGATACAGCATATCGCCCTTTTCAAGCTGCAGGGTCTGCTCCTTGTAGCGCACTCCGTCCATACCCGCGAGCATCAGACCGGGCTTCAGTATCACATACCCGGCTTTTCCTCCGCGTATCAGCACGGGCGGATTGTGTCCTGCATTCGCCACGCGGACAAGTCCGGTATCAAGATCGAGAAATCCGAGCCAGGCGGTCACGAACATCTCCGCTTCGTTGCCCTCGCAGAGCTTTTCGTTCGCTGCCGTAAACACCTCGGCGGGAGGTAACCCACTCTCGGCAAGGCTCTTGATAACTGTCTTTGAAGTCATCATAAACATCGCGCCGGGTATGCTCTTACCGGAAACATCGGCTATCAGAAATCCGAGTGTGTGATCGTTCAGCATATAGAAATCGTAGAAGTCGCCGCCGACTTCTTTCGCCGCGTTCATGCTTGCGAACAGCTCAAACTCCTTACGCTCCGGAAACGGCGGGAACACCGACGGGAGCGCAGAACTTTGTATCGCCTTTGCGACAGCCAGATCGGCGTCGATACGCGCCGCTGCTTCAGCTATGTATTCTTTCAGCCTGTCAACAGTAGCGTTGATATCGTTAGACAGCGTATCAAATTCGTGGCTGTCGCGCACTTCCACCTTTTCATCAAGGTCGCCGGCTGTTATCGCGGCAAGAGAAGCGTTTACGGAATCGAGCTTCTTTACCACTCTGCGTTTTATGAGCAAGCGAAGAACGATGAAGAGAACCGTAAATACAACGACCTCGATCAGGACAATAAGCAGTATTGTATCATTGGCTTGTGACATTGCCTCATCGACCGGATATAAGCTCAGAAGATAGACATTGTATTGTTTGAAAAAGTCGTAATAGCAGTCCTGTCCCCAGAATGTTCCTTTGTCTGCCATCCATTTATAGTCATGTTCCGTTGTGCTGCCATCCTCCATTTTCACAATAGTTGTGTATGTACCTACATTAGGATCCGTACCAGCTGAATATCTGTCTATAATTTCCATATACGGGAAAGGCTTATTTCTCAACTCGTAATCTGTCGCGATCATATTGTTGTCCGGAGAGATCACGACATAATAACCCGTTCTTCCGATACGACGGTTGAAAGCAACTGTTTCAGCAGCGTCCTTGCCCATAGATTCGTATGCATCTATAGTCAATGCGGTAACAAGTGTAGCGTCCGGGAAATCTTTGGATATGACCACCATATAGTACACATCAAGTTTTCCGTCAAGAGTCTTGACAGGAAAAGCCGTTGCCTGATAAATAGTGTCACCGCCGGCACTTCCGTCCTCAAAGGAAGCAAATATATTATCCATGAACCCGCCGACAAACTGTATGTCTTTTACGTTTTTTCCAATGAACTCTTCATTTCCCGACAGGAATATCGTACCGTCTTTTCTGACAAAATATGTATAATTGCTGCCCTGTAAAGCCTGGCGAGCAGCTTCCTCGCCGTCTTTCCAGTATATATCGGCAAGGGGAAGGACAGATGTTTCCGCCATCAATTTTATGGTCTCACCTTCAAGATCCGACATTAATCCGCTTGTGTTATATGAAAGCAGTTCATAAGCCCGGTTTTCACAATTTTGGTAAAGAACCATATAGGTCACGGCGCTCGACACGATGAACGCAACAAACACCGCGATGAACAGCTTTATCGTTATGATCCGCGACAGCTTTTTCTTCTTCTTTTTCATATATTCTCCATTTACGCCTGTTCGATATCGAGTACATCAGCCATTCCTGTGAACGTGAAAACGTCCATGACAGGCGGTGTGACGTTGATTATCTTCATGGAGCCCTGCTTTTTCATCACCTTGGCCGCGGAGAGCAGTACGCGAAGTCCCGCGGATGCCATGTATTCGAGCTTTCCGAGGTCAAATACGAGCTCGGTCACGCCGTTGATGTTGTCCTTGAGTACCTTTTCGAGCTCCGGTGCGGAGGTGGTGCCGAGCTTGCCCTCTGCCGCGACAGTGAGCTTTGTTCCGTCCTTCTGTGTGTTTACTGTCATTGTAATTCATTCCTTTCCATTTTTTAAAATGCAGAATGCAGAATTGTGGTGCAGCTTCACCGCAATTTTTAAATTAATCCGCGAAGCGGACACAATTATTTTTCATTTTGCATCTTGAATTAATCTGCATTTCGCATTAAATTATTGCATTATGTATCAACTCTCTGCCGTTCAACAAGCTCGGCAAAGAAGCCCTTTTTCGCGATAAGTTCATCGTAGCTTCCGTCCTCGATGATCTTGCCCTTGTCAAGCACGATTATCCTGTCGCACTGTTTTATCGTCGAAAGCCTGTGCGCGATAACGATTCTGGTGCATTTCAGCTTTTCGAGCGACTCCGAGACTGTTTTCTGCGTGATGTTGTCGAGCGCGGATGTAGCCTCGTCGAACATCAGTATCCTCGGCTTCGGTGCGATAGCGCGGGCTATGAGAAGTCTCTGTCTCTGTCCGCCGGAGATGCCGCCCTGACCCTCGGAGATGAGCGTGAACATGCCCATGGGCATTGAGCGTATGTCGTCCGCGAAGCCTGCCATTTCCGCAGCTTCCCACGCATCGTCGAGCGTCAGGCGCGGGTTCGTGATAACTATGTTGGAGTAGATATCTCCCGTAAACAGCTTTCCCGCCTGCATTACCGTGCCGATCTTACGGCGCAGCGATTTCAGATCCATTCGCTCGATATCCTTGCCGTCGTAGAAAACGCCGCCTCTCTGCGGCTTTTCAAATCCGAGCATTATACGCATAAGAGTTGATTTGCCGCAGCCTGTTTTACCGCATATCGCCACATACTGTCCGGGCGTTATCTTCAGCGATATCCCGTCGAGCACGTTCGGCATGTCGGGGTTGTACGTGAATGTCACGTTGTTCAGCTCTATGCCGCCCATAAGGCGCTCAACGACCTGTTTTTCCTCCGCGACCTCCGGCTCTGTGTCAAGTATCGGTCTTGCCATTTCGAGTATCGGCTTTATCTGCGCAGCCGACAACGCTATCCCGGCAAGCGCCGTAAACGCGCCGGATACCATACCGTAAGCGACGTTGAAAGCGTAGTATTCCGATACGGAAACGTTGCTCCGAACAGCCATATAGTATATGATTATCGTGCCTATCAGCGAGATTGCCGTTGTGAATACAGCGTTGACTTTAAGGAACATCGGCGGATCATAGAGCAGCTTTGCACTCTTGGTATAGGCGTTGCCCCAGCGGGCGAACGCGCGCTTTTCGGCTCCCGACAGCTTTATCTTCTGTATTCCCGAGATCAGCGCGTAACTCATACCGCTTTCCTTTGACGCGAGCTCCATTTGCCGCTGCGAAATGCGTATCTGTAATATCGCCGAGACCGCAGATATGACGACCGTCGAGATTATCACGAGCAGCGCGGGTGTCACGAGCGCCGGCGCATACGCGAATATCTGGGATATGTACGCAAGCGAGAAAAGCGAAGTAAGACCTGTTGTAAGCACTATGTCAAGCAACTGTTCAACAAGCGTCTTTATGTACTGCGAACGGTTTGCAAGCTCTCCGGAGCCGTATTGTTTAAAAAAGCTCGCCGGGAGCGCAAGCATCCGCATCATCGTCGCCGCTTCGACCGATAAGCTGAGCCGTGTCTTCAGCCTGCTCATCAGCATACCCTTGACCGTGCCAAGCAGCATCGAACTCAGCGACACGCAGACGATAAATACCGCGATAGCCATAAGACCCTTTACCGTTCCCGAAGCAAGGACATCGGAGAACAGCATTTCGTTCAATTTCGGGGTAAGGAAACCTATAAGTGTTACCGCAATAGTAGCGATAACAACGAGTGCCACATCTGCAGGACGAATGTTATCGACAATGTATCGCAGCAGTCCCGAAATCCCGATCTTAGTTGACGGAAACGGCTTGTAGAAAGCGATAGCCTCTTTGTCTATCAGCTTTTCCGTCTTGCTGTTCAGTATAACACGCTTGTCGGTTTTCGTGTCGTAGTAG
>CAMVEM010000166.1 GCA_947166515.1 uncultured Clostridia bacterium
CCCCCTCCCCTTCAGGGGAGGGGCCGGGGGTAGGGCTCTATAAATTATGATTTATATCACTCGAAAAGTGATATTTCACGCTCCGAAAAACAACTTTGTTCCTGTCACGTTCTCATATATCCCGATACCTATGCACGCAATTCCAAGTATCAGCGTATATACGCCGAATATCTTGAACTTGTCATGCTTTATTATTAACTGTACAAGCTTTATAGCAAGCAGTCCCACACCAGCAGCAGTCACCGCGCCAATTACAAGCGGGACAGGATCAAGCGTTGTTCCCTCTTTCAGGACATGCGCACCTTCAAGCACAGCGCTTCCGAGTATCGCAGGAATGCCGAGTATGAAAGAGAACGCTACAGCAGTATCTCTCGCGAGGCCGCAGAACAATCCCGATGACACCGTGCTTCCAGATCTGCTCACACCCGGAAACAGCGCAACTACCTGGAACAGACCAACAGTCATCGCGTCCTTGACCTTCATATCCTTGCCGGTCTTGTATCCCTTAACGCACGCATCTGACAGAAACAGCACGATCGCTGTGAATATGAACGCACAGCCCTCGAAGATTATATCTCCGTCGCCCTGCACAGATGTGAAGAAATCCTTGATGAACACAAACGGAACAAGTATCAGCGTCGCAATAATGACCATTACCATCATTCTGCGGTCGTCGTTCATCTTTTTCCAGCTGAATTTTCCTGTGAAAATGTCTTTTATAGAAAGGAAAAATTCCTTTATCATTCCCCATATCCGCTTGCGGAATGCGATAAACACAGCTATGAGCGTTCCAAGATGCAGCACGACCGAGATCAGCAGATTCTCGTCCTCGATGTTCATGAAATGCTGTGCAACGGACAGATGCCCGGAGCTCGAAACCGGCAGGAACTCGGTAAGTCCTTGTATAATTCCCTGAATGATTATGTTAATGATGTCGTTCATTATATGTAATTCTCCTTGTTATCTTTCCCCGCCGGAGCGGGAAAAGATACGTTGATATTATTTTCTTTCAATCTTTGAATCCGGCGCATATCGTGCGTCAAGATACATTCTCGGATCAGTCGATATTAGACGTTTTATGCGCTCACCGTCAAGCTCCACAATACCGCCTTTTATCTGACGATATACCGGCCGTCGTGAGGCTTGTTCACTATTACAGAATATGTCATACGGGTTGATAATAGAATGAATTATCATTCATTTTCACCAGCTTTCTCCTGCCGTTCTTCTATCAGCGAATAAAGGCACTCTATAGCGTCCGAAAGGCCGCCGAGATGATCTATGAGTCCCGATGAAACGGCAGTCTCACCGTCAACCACCGATCCGACGTCCATTACGAGCTCGTCCTTCTTCATCATAAGCTCACGGAATTTTTCTGCGGAAATACGGCTGTTGCGTGTGACAAAGCTTGTTATGCGATCCTGCATACGGTCGAAATATGAAAGGGTTTGTGGAACTCCAAGCACCAGACCGTTCATTCTTACCGGGTGAATAGTCATTGTCGCAGTCGGTACAATAAAGCTTCGTCTGGCGCACACTGCAAGAGGTACTCCGATAGAATGTCCTCCGCCTACAACTATCGAGACTGTCGGTTTCTCCATTCCCGCAATAAGCTCGGCTATTGCGAGTCCGGCTTCGACATCTCCGCCTACGGTATTGAGGATTATCAGAAGCCCCTCTATCGTTTTGTCCTGCTCGATAGCGACCAGCGCGGGGATTATATGCTCATATTTTGTCGTTTTGTTCTGCGGCGGGAGGATATAATGCCCCTCGATCTCTCCGATAACTGTCAGACAATGGATCACATGATCTGCATTCTGCGAGGCTGTGAATCCACACTCGGGATCTCGCTGCATCTCATTATCCTCGCATTCGTCCTGAACATTCTCTTTTTCGTTTTCAGTATCCATGCTTCTTTCCTTTCGGCAAGCGTTATTCACGTTTAGTATCCGTCAAAGAAGCACAAATATACAGTTTATTATATCACAAAGCGGGATAAAATGCAAGAATTTTTGTAAAATCCGTAAAATTTTAAAAAAATCATTGATTTATCCCATTTGCTATGATATAATAATTAAATTGAACAAATGATATGATTTATACTATAAAGAAAAAGACAGGAGATGAGTGAATGCCGATAAATATACCGAGTAATCTTCCGGCGTTCAATACGCTCGTAAGTGAAAACATATTCGTAATGCCGAGCGAGCGAGCGCTCCAGCAGGATATCCGTCCGCTGAAAGCCGCGATTTTCAACCTTATGCCAAAAAAGATTGAGACCGAGACCCAGCTTCTCCGCCTCATGAGTAACACCCCGATACAGGTGGATATTACCCTGCTGCGCACCGAAACGCATACCTCGCGCCACACTGCGGCGGAGCATCTCGCGAACTTCTACAAGACATTCGATGAGATAAAGGACAACTATTTCGACTGCCTCATAATTACCGGAGCTCCGGTCGAGAAATATGAATTCGAGGACGTTACCTACTGGGACGAGCTCTGCGGGATAATGGAATGGTCAAAAAAACACGCATACTCGTGTATGCATATCTGCTGGGGCGCATTTGCCGGACTTTACTATCACTACGGCATACAGAAGCATACCCTCGACAAAAAGATGTTCGGAGTATTCCCACATAAGATAGTCGTTGAAAACTATCCGCTGTTCAAGGGATTCGACGACATTTTCTATGTCCCGCACTCCCGTCATTCCGAAGTGCTGAAAGAGGATATTGAAGCCTGCCCCAACCTGCAGCTTCTCGCATATTCCGATATAGCGGGAGTTTATGCCGCTGCGGATATACAGAACAGACAGTTCTTCATCACCGGGCACGGTGAATATGACCGCGACACTCTTAAGAATGAATATCTCCGCGATATGGGCAAGGGACTTTCGGACGTTGAGCTTCCCTACGGATATTTTCCGGACAATGACCCGTCGCAGACTCCGCCGTTCGTATGGCGCACAGCCGCGAGTCTTATGTATTCAAACTGGCTCAACTTCTGTGTATATCAGGAAACACCGTATGATATTTCTACAATGAAGCCGCTTGTGATAAAAAAATGACACACAAAAACGCGCAGAGGATCAATCCTCTGCGCGCTATCTTTTAGTTGCATTTCCATTCAACGCTCATCATGGTTATATCGTCGAATGTGTCTTCATCGCCGACAAAATCATCGATCTCTTTCTTCATGCTTTCAAGCAGTTCTTTAGGGTGAAGGTCTTTGTCACGGTTAAGAGTTGCAATCATTTTCTCCAAGCTGAATCTTGAACCGTCCTCCGCTTTTGCCTCCGGCACTCCGTCGGTATAGAAGAACAGTCTGCCGCTTTTTTCAAGATGTATCGTATCACATATGTATTGCATATTTTCAACTGCTGCAAGCGGCGGCAGATTCTCGGTTTTGAAAAGCTCATATTCACCGCCGGCGTTCATTACAGCGGGATAATCATGGCCTGCATTCGCACAGACGAGCTCACATTCGTGAAGATCAAGTATCCCGAACCATACTGTCACAAACAGGCCGGAAGCATTGTTTTCACAAAGCTGGTTGTTTACGTCATAAAGCACCTCAGCCGGATCTCCGCCCATCAGCGCACGGTTCTTGATAAGCGTTTTTGTTATGACCATGAACAGCGCCGCGGGTACTCCCTTACCGGAAACGTCCGCCATAACAAGTCCGATATGATCTTCGTCTATGGCAAAGAAGTCGTAGAAGTCGCCGCCGACCTCCTTCGCGGGCGTCATTGTGGCATACAGGCTGAAATCATCGCGTTTTGGAAAGTGATTGGGTAGCATATCGGCCTGTATGCGGGTAGCAACGCCGAGCTCCGCACCCAGGCGCTCCTTCTCGGCTGTGACCCTTGTCAGATCGTTTATATAAAGACCGAGGTTATGCTCCATTTTCTTCATTGCCTGAGTGAGATTTCCGATCTCATCGTTTCTCTTGATGTTCACAGATTCAAAAGTTGCCTTTTTCTCAGAATCATGTATATAGTCCGAAGCGACCATTGAAAGCTTGTTTATCGGCTCAACTATATTCTTTACAATAATTATAAGATAAGCTGCTCCGAGAATAAACGTTACAACTACAAGCAATATTGTAAGAGTAATAATGAATCTGTACTCATGCGTCTTTACTCCGTCCATTGAGAGATCAACGCACATAAGCGCAGCATAGTCGCCGTTGCTGTCATAGATAGGGGCTCCTGTAACAACGAGCCAGCCGTATTGATCATAATGTGCAACATACGGCGTAATACCATCATCCGGATTTTCAATGACATTAAAGTCATCTTCTTCATCAAAAGTATCTATAACACCCGGAATACATGGATCTTCTTCAGCAGCATCCGCTACATACAGCGCATAGGGGACTTCTCGGCTATTGTCATAAACCATGAGGTAAATTGACGACAGCGTGGATATATTGGTATTCTGTATATTCTTAAGATAATCAAGGACCGATAGATATTCAGGCATTTCTGTTATCCACCCATATTTCCCAACGAATGCATCAAACTCCGGACTTCCCCACTCATCGCTTGTGACGATCTCATCGTCCGCGAAACTGCGGTACTGCTCATACACCATATCCACGACCTTTTTAACGAGGTCTCCGTCTATATTGACAGCAGCTGTATATGCGATGTTACTTGCATGATCCTTAAAGCTGCTCTCATTTGTATCTGAAAAAGTATAAGCGCTTGTGAAAATGGCTACGCTGCAAAGGATCACAGACATTATAAAGCCGCACAAAAAGAACTCCCCCGACGGCTGCCGGGGGAATCCTTATAGGATATAATTAAAGAAAAGGGGTCAGATTACTTGCGTCTCTTCTTTATAGTGTATGCCGCAGCTGCCGCGAAGAAGGACAGTGCCGCGAATGTTCCCATTCCCGCAAGAGGCGAGCCTGTGTGCGGGTTGGCTTCGCTTGCGCCGGCAACATCGCCGGTCACGGTAAATGGGTCGCTTCTGTTCTCACCGGTAAAGCCGCTACCCTCATTTGCGACGATCGCAGCAATATATGTGCCGGGGGCTGTCGGGAAGTCGTTGCCGACTCTCGTCAGGCTCTCGCCGCCTTCGATCTTGTCATAGGTGAAGAATATCACATGGTAAGCGTCCGCGGGAACAAGTCCTCCACCTATTCTTACGGTAACATTCTGCGATTCAACAGTAACATAAACTATGGCATTGCAGAGGTCGTATTCGTCAAACTGTAACATATCATCATCGTTGTAGTCGTCGCCTTCAACAAGCTCCTGATCAACATACGCGATCGCATACATCGAGAACTTGTCGGTAAGGAACGAGAGCTTGCCTGTCTCGGGATCGTAGGTCGCGGGGATAAGTTCAACCTTGCCGTCATGTATTCTTGCGATGTAGTAGGTGCGCTCAACATTCGGGGCGGTGTTCTTAAGCTCGTCGGGAAGATCAATGCTGACTTCGATCTTGCCGTTTGTTTCGTGCATCTGAACTGCGCTGCCGTTGCCGACCTGCTTGTAAAGGTCGATGTCGAGGAACATAGCTACTACTATATCGTCATCGATCTGTGCAACCGCGGCATCAACCAGAGCCTGTTCCGTAGCTGTGGGCTCAACCTTCTCAACTTCAAGGTAAACCTTGACATCGGAGCCCTTAGCCATTGCTGCGCGGTCGTTTGCGTCGAGAACTGCGTTGGCGAGCTCTTCCTTCGGTGTGATTATGCCTGCGTCGCCCGCGTTCTCTTCCTCATCGGTGATGTCCTCGAAGGTGCCGATGTCCTCGGTCTGCTTTTCGGGCTCTGTTGTTGTAGGAGTTACGGGATGCGTATAGGTCGGGATATAAGGCTTGGGTGTGGGCTCAGGCTTGTATCCGGATACCGAGAACGGCTTACTTCTGTTCTCTCCGGTATAACCGCTGTTCTCGTTTGCAACAACCGCAGCAATGTATGTTCCTGCCGTAGTCGGGAAATCGGTTCCTACGCGGTTCAGAGTTTCGCCGCCGTCTATCTTCTCATAAGTAAAGTAGATGATATGATATGCGCTTGCAGGGACAGTATTTCCGTCAACTGTGACAGTCACGGTCTTCGCGGAAGTGTTGACGGTCACTGTGCCGTTGGAAATGTCGATGTCGTTTACAGCTACTGTCGTCGCCTTGAAATGTGCGGTAAAATCTTTATAGACCCCTTCATAACCTTTATAATAAACCAAAGTGAAAGGATTTGATGTTGATGTTTCTTCTTTCCATTCACTATTAGAAAGACTGTAATAAGACCAATGATCAAATTCGTAGCCGGAATTTGCGGCAGCTGTGAATATTAAATCATTTGTGTGGTTGCTGTCCCAAGCCAAATCTACAGTTCCCGCGCCTGTGGGGGTAATTGTTACGGTGGGGGTTGTGGACGCCGCGTTCACTGTCACGGCGCAGCTTGCGGTCTTGTTACTATCCGCATTGCTGGTCACGTTGACCTCGGCTTCGTAGCCCCCCGCAATGCCCTTGGCGTAAACGGTAAGAACATCGGTGGCGTCCGCGCCTATCTCAGTGGTGCATTCAGCATCAGAATACAGTTTCACGGCAGCTCCGACAACGCTCCACTTTACTTTCTTGTCGGTTGCATTGTCGGGTGCAACGGTAGCCGTCAGCGCAATCGGGTCGCCGCCCACGGTGAGGGTCGCGGTGGTCGGGGAGAGGGTCACGCCGGTGACAGCGACGGTGGTGGGGGTGTCCGCCTCTGTAATGCTGACAGAATAGTTTGCATTTAAGTTGTTCTGATATTCGCTATTATAATTTATGTAGATCGGAAGAGCACACGTCTGAACTCCAGTCACATCCTGTAATCTCG
>CAMVEM010000167.1 GCA_947166515.1 uncultured Clostridia bacterium
TCCGTCTTTTCACCGACAAGGAAAACTCACAGAACCACTGCAATGTCGGCAACGGAAAGCTCGCACTCGATACCATTTGCGGGTGGATAGACGAAATGAACGGGAGAAATATCTGACATATAAAGGAGCAGATATGAACGTACACGAATTCGGACAGAAATAGTGCTTACCTATTGTTTTTTGAGCCTGAATATTCTTCCGCAAACGCTTTCGATAAACTCGGTGTCGTGCGTAACAACGATCGAAATAACCCCTTTTTCAGACAGCTTTTTCAGCCGTTTCCCGACATGCAGCATGCTTCTGTAACCGAGTCCGCTCGTAGGTTCATCGAGTAACAGGATCTTTCTGCCGGAGGCATACGCCGCCGCAATCGCGAGCCTTTGCTTCTGGCCGCCCGACAGACTTTGCGGATGTCTGTCCTCAAGCCCGGAAAGCCCTGTTTCGCAGAGAATCGAAGAAAGCGTCTGCTCGTCCATAACGCTATTTTCGAGCAGTATTTCATTTCTTACAGAGTCCGAAAAAAGCTGGTAATTCACGTCCTGCATAACGAGTCCGCACATCCTTCGACGCAGCCTTGCGGAGAGCGCTTTGCCGTTGTATTTTATAATACCTTTTTTCGGCTTACAAAGCCCGGCGAGAGCACGGAGAAGAGTAGTTTTTCCCGCCCCATTACTGCCGACTATCCCGATGATCTCTCCGGGATATGCTTCAAATCCGAGATTGTTCTGTACGATATGTTTCTTGTAAGCAAGTGTTATCCCATTCATTGCGAGAACGGGCTTTTCTGTGTGTAGCGATAGTTCCGACGTTAGCTTAATATCATTTTTGTGCAGCTTACGAAGTCCGAGCTCTTTGCGCTCGTCTTCTGTCATCGAATAGAAATCAACAGCTTCATACCGCTTTTTGATCTCACCACCGGAAATGTGCAGCACCGTATCGGCTATGCCTTCGAGATAATAAAGCCTGTGCTCGGCTATGATGATCGTCTTACCGATTTCTTTCATTTTAGCTATCACAGCCCGTATCTCGTCTATTGCTTCGGGATCGAGATTCGCTGACGGTTCATCGAGCACGATAATGTCATTGTCTGAAACGTATGCGCTCGCAAAGGCGATGCGCTGTTTTTCTCCACCCGACATTTCGAACATACTTTTGTATCGCAGGCTTTCGATCTTCAGATCCGAAACTGTCCTTTCGAGTCGTTCGTTTATTACATCGACCGGCATCCCACGGTTTTCAAGTCCGTATGTTATCTCGCTTTCGGCATCGGTATTGAAGAACTGTGTTTTCGGGTTCTGGAAAACGCTTGAAACCTTTGCGGCGAGCTCGTACATCGGGACATTATCGGTGCACTTCTCGTCAATAAAAACACTCCCGTCAAGCCTTCCCGGAATAAGGTTAGGAATAATGCCATTTATGGTTTTCAGTATCGTCGATTTTCCGCAGCCGGATGCCCCGCAAAGCAGAACACATTCGCCTTTCTTCACGCTCATGTCAATGCCGCGTATTTCCGGGGCTTTTTCCATATCTTCGCCGTAACCGAAGCTGACACTTTGCAGTTCAAGCATTATGCAGCACCTCCGTATTCCCGCCAGACACAGAAAGCCGTGACCGCGGCTGTGATGAACAGCGCCGTATAGTCACGCATCCCGAGCGGTCTGTAATTGCGGCAGGCAGGTGTTGCGGGGGCGTCGATACCTCTCGTAACAGCGGCGGCGGAAAGCTCGTCGGATGTGTTTATCGCCGAAACGAACAGCGGCACAAGCTGACATTCCAGCCTGCGATACATCCGCCTGAACGGGTCTCTGACACCTGCCGAAACGTTTCTCATTTTCATCGCCTCGCGTATGTGGAGCCATTCCTCTTTAAGCGCGGGTATGTATCTTACAGCAACTGCGAGCGTGATCGTAACACCTTTCGGAACGTGCATTCTGGTGAACGTCGCAGTCATCTGGCTTACTTTTGTGTTGCGGTACAGCAGAACTATACACATTATGGTCGGGAAGAAGCTGCGTATGTTCACGACCGGAAGGGACAGCAGAGATACCGCAGTCTGCGGCATTACAGGAAAAAGCACGAACTGCGTTAAAAGCATCAGCGCGTAGCATATCAGCAGCTTCGGCATGAACGAGCCTTTTGATGAGATAAGCATTAAAAGCGTTATAGCCGTCATTATCCCTATCTCGACAAGAATGTCAGTGTTAAGACTCGAACAGGTAGCCGACAGCACGGTCATTACAATGTATGTCCGGACATCGAGAGTCATACAAGACCCGCTTTTCTGAGGTGCTTTTTCATTATCGCCTTGCCGATAGCGATACCGACAAATGTGCAAAGAGCGGTAGCTGCGATAACAACAGCCCACAGCCACTTCATTCCGTACATCTGGCGCATCTGCTCAACAATAGTTCCGTCGATACCGTGCGCAAGAGCGTCATCGCAGTATTTGTCCGTGAATATGAAATTTTCCGTCATGCCGATGACCGACATATAAAGCGTATATACAAGCCCGGAGACTG
This sequence comes from uncultured Clostridia bacterium, assembly GCA_947166515.1. Lineage (GTDB taxonomy): Bacteria > Bacillota > Clostridia > Oscillospirales > Ruminococcaceae > Ruminiclostridium_E. Next base: position 2,520 of record CAMVEM010000167.1, read on the forward strand.
TTATTTTCGCTGCGTCGGGACGTTCCTTGCCGAGTATTGCTTCCGCAACGAAAGACAGGAGTATGATACCGACAGAGCCCACGATGCCTTCTATAAGACCGCTCGCAAAGAAGTAAGCACACGGTACTATGCCGAATATCAGTATCGCAAAGCGTTTCGGCACCTTGCAGTTGACGATTACGTAAAGTATTCCGATGAAGAACGAGGCGACCGCGGGATAGAATATCGCTGTGTATCCCGATATGTTCATTACCGCCGCAAGTACCATCCCGACCATAGCAAGAAGGCTGAAAATGCCGCATGTTATAAAATCTTTTCCCTGAAGTTTATTGTTATTTGCTCTGTTCATATTACTTTATTCTCCAGCTTCCCGCGTGCTCCTGTTCATTCCACAGAGCCGCGTACAGACCTTTATTTTTAAGCAGTTCCTCATGTGTGCCGCATTCCGCGATCCTACCGCTATCGAGGACTGCTATCCTGTCGGCGTTGCAGACAGACTGCAAACGGTGTGCGATCACTATGACGGTCTTATCCCGGACGAGTGCGGATATTGCCTGCTGGATGAACACTTCGTTCTCGGGGTCAAGCGAGGAAGTCGCTTCATCAAGCAATACCACAGGCGCGTCTTTGAGAAGTGCGCGCGCGATCGAGATACGCTGTTTCTCGCCGCCCGACAGCGTAGAGCCGCCTTCTCCGACCATAGTGTCATAGCCATTGGGGAGAGCCGTTATAAAATCGTGGCATGCAGCTTTCTTTGCTGCTTCGACTATCTCGTCATGTGTCGCGTCGGGCTTTCCCATACGGATATTCTCCTCAATAGTATCGTGAAACAGGTAAACGTCCTGAAAAACAACGCTTATCTTTGATACAAGCTGCTCCGTGGGTACATCCTTTATCGGTACTCCGCCAATTCGTATCTCTCCGCCGGACGCGTCCCAGAATCTTGCGATAAGCCGTGTGATCGTTGATTTTCCCGAACCCGACTGTCCCACAAGCACGGTAACACTTTTTGACGGGAACGAAAGGTCGATGCCGTGAAGCACCTCTGTGCTGCCGTAGCCGAAGCAGACATTCCGAAATTCGATATCCTCGCTTTCGGGGAGCTTCGGGTCTTTGGTTTCCGGGAGAGGCTTCTCCTCAAAAAGTTTTCTTATCCGGTCGCCGCAGCGCTTTGATCTTGCAAAATCCGCGATAAATGTGAACAGTATCAGAAACGGATCATATACCGTAAGCGACAGCAGCAGGAACGCGATGTAATAAAACGGCGACAGCTCCCCGCCAGTAAGCAGAAGCGCGCCGATGAGCATCACTATGCCAATGCCGCAGTTGAGGATGAACCGCCCGATCATGCTTATCGGCGCGGCGGCGTGAGTTTCAAGTGCGATCGCCGAATGTCGCTGTTCGTTCAGCGAACTTTTAAGCGTTTCAAAATGTTCGCCTGCCATTCCGAAAGCCTTGAGCGTCTGTATACCGCCGACATATTCAAGTATGCCCGAAGCCGCTTTCTGCTGCGATGTCTGTAAGTTTTCGCTCTCATGCCGCATACGCTTCATAGAAATGAACGCAAAGGGTATCGAAAGCGGAATCACCGAGAACACCGCAAGCATCATTCTCACATCAAAAGCCGAAAGAAAAATTATCGCAAGCAGAAATCTTGTCATTATTGTTGCGACCTGCGTAAGAAGCTGCTGTGTGAAGTTTTCGATCTCGGAGTAATCGCGGAGCAGCACCGTTGACAGGTCTCCCGCATCGCGCTCGCTGTAAAAGCCCATGCTAAGCTTGTGGAGATGCTCGCCCATTTCGATACGGGAAGTCTTTGTAGTTCCGATAAAGCCGATACAGAAATCGAGGTAGGATTTTTTACGGACGAAGAAGTATGCGATAAACTGTGCCAGAAGCACACCGGTAAGTATCCATATCCTGTCGGTCGGAAGAGGCGTTCCGGGGGTTGCCACCGGTATCAGCAGGACATAAGCGGCAAGCAGCATCACCGCATAAGGGATCGAGACGACAAAGCTGTCAAACATACACCACGCAAACAGCTTCAGGTATTTTTTCGTCTGCCCGAGCGTCATCGTCCGGAACCACTCTTTAAAGCCGTTCATGCCGTTCTCTCCTTTCCGCCGGATTTGACCGTCCACCTGTCGCGCCGTTCGTTTGCAGCTACCATATCCGCATATTCCGGACAACTTTCAAGCAGCTCGGAATGTGTGCCGTTTCTGATAAGCCTGCCGCTTTTCATAACGAGTATGCGATCGGCTTTTTCGACAGTCTTGAGTCTGTGTGCGATTATCAGAACGGTCTTGTCCTTTGCGAGCCGAGCGAAGGCTTTCTGTATCTTCGCTTCGTTCTCCGCATCGGCATACGCCGTTGCCTCATCGAGCACAACTATCGGCGTGTTACGCAGGAAAACTCTCGCTATCGCAAGACGCTGTTTCTCGCCGCCCGACAGGAAAGCGTCCTTTTCGCCGATAACGGTCTTATATCCGTTCGGAAGGTTCATTATAACATCGTCAATGCCGGCATTCCTGGCGGCCTCACGCACCTGCTCAAAAGATGCGTCTGTGTTGCCCATTCTGATGTTGTTTTCGGCGGTGTCGTGAAAAACAAAACTGTCCTGGAACACATAAGAAACGAGATGTGTGAGCTCGTTATACGGTATGTCGCGGATGTCGGTCCCGCCTATCCGCACCGTCCCGCTGCCGGTTTCGTAGAAACGCAGGAGCAGCTGTACGAGCGTGGATTTGCCGCCTCCGGAGGGTCCCACTATACCGGTAATACTGCCTTGCGGCAGCCTGCATGAAACATCGTCCACTGCGAGAATATCGTCTCCGTAAGAGAACGAAACATTCTCGTATCCGACATCATAATTTGTGGGAACGGAGCCGCTGCCCTCGGTTATCTCTTCGGCACAGAGTATGTTGTCCATGCGATTCACGCCTTCGATTATCCTGTTCGATGTTATGACCATCTGCATCATGGTTTCGAGCGGTTCTTTAAGCCCGCCGCCTACCAGCAGAAACAGGAACACCACCGGAAGAAAATCGAGGTAGCTTTCCGCGTTCATAAGCAGCAGAACGCTCGACGGGAGCAGAAACAGGAGCTGTGCGCCGAAGAACGCGTAGTATGCGGCCATGGGATTTGCGTTTGCTTTAGCGGTCTTAGTGACTGCGCCGACGAAGCCGTCAAGGTCGTTTTCATAACGCCTGAAAGCACTTAAATTTCTATTGAATATCTTGATTACGGGCATTCCGTGTATGTACTCAACTATCGTACCCTGCATCTTCTCCTGCGCATCGTGCATTTCCGTCTGTAAGGCAGCCTTGTCGGGTTTATTCAGGCACATCCCGAGCAGCAGCAGTGAAATGATTATCGGCACGAGCGCCGCGAGAGCGAGCCGCCAGTCCATAAATAACAGGTAAATGAGCGTGAATACGGGGGTCGCTACAGCCGCGGAAATGTCGCAGATGTGGTGAGCTATGAATATCTCGATCTGCTCGGTATCGTCCGACAGTATCTTTTTCAAGCCGCCCTGTGTCGATGAAGTAAAGAATCCGGACGGCAGTTTTGCGAGCTTTTCCATTAGTTTTATGCGAAGCTCATAGATTATGTCATAGGCGGCTGTGTGTGCAAGCGCCGACGAAAAATACGCGCAGATGCCGTATATCAGCGCAGCCCCGAACGTTATCCCCACAAGAAGCCATATTCTGCCAGCATCTATGTTCTCCGGTGAATTGTAGGACAAGAAAAGCTGAACTATCACACCGTATATCGTAAAGAACGGCACGAGCCTTGCCGCAGACGACATGACCGAGAGCACGCACGCGGCGGTGAGCTTTCCTTTCCGCTCTCCTGCAAGCTCCATAAGTCTTGCGAATCCTGTCTTTTTCTTCTGTTCTTTCATATATTCTCCTTGGTAAGCATTCGCTAACCGCATGGCAAAAAAAATAAATGTCACACTTTCGAAATTTCTTTCTGACGCTGCATCGTGCAGCGTTTTGGGGAAATTTCTAAGGGCATCGTGCCCTTGTGCATTTACGAAATATATGATATACTATAACTCGAATTTTGTCAACCGTTTCACGAAAAGTGCTACAAAACAGCAAAAGTGTGACATCCGAAAGGTGCATAAAGATGAATAAAACATTAAACAGATCACAGAAAGCGTTCATTGACGCTCTGCTCGCGCTGATGAAAGAGAAGCCATATTCCGATATAACCGTCACAGAGCTCTCCGAGCGTGCGCAATACGACCGCAGAACATATTACAGATATTTTGACA
>CAMVEM010000168.1 GCA_947166515.1 uncultured Clostridia bacterium
AATATGATACCGGTGATCATAGGTACTTTTATATTTTTATCTGACATTATTTTGTCTCCGAAAGGTATTATTCCTGTTTGTAGAACAAGCTCATTCCCGAGCCGCGCTCATCGTTCGGTCTGCGGAAAAATCCGAATTTCTCATAGAACGGTTCCTTGTCCTTTGCCGAAAGGAGCGATACCATCGTCGTTTCGCCGGATTCTATATAATCGTTATGTACGAAATCAATGAGCTGTGAGATCATCTGACTACCGATGCCCTGTCTCTGATAGTCGGGGTGAACTATGACATCGACCACAAGCAGGTGATATCCGCCGTCGCCGACAGCGCGCGCAAGAGAGATGAGCTTTCCGTCGTCGCGTCCGACGGTGATGAATCGCGAGTTCGGAATACTTACGTCGAACTGCCGCCTCGATACTTCATACCATTTGACCATGCGGCGCAGCTCGTTATATTCCTCAAATGAGATTTCTTTTCCGAATGTTATCATATGTTATATTCTTTCACGCACATATCCGATCTGTGTCTTAACGCTCTGCGGAGCCGGTCCGCCGTATGAGAGCCTGCACTTAACACAGTGTTCAAGGCTGATAGCCTCATATACGCCCTCGTCGAACAGGTCGGTCTTTTCCTTGTAGCATTCAAGCGGGAGTTCTTCAAGCGTGGTATGCTTTTCTATGCACTCTGCAACAAGTCCGCCGGTGATCTTGTATGCATCGCGGAACGGCATACCCTTTTTTACAAGATAGTCCGCGCAGTCAGTAGCGTTTATGAAGCCTCTTGCCGCGGCATTGCGCATATTTTCTTTGTTTACGGTCATGGTCGCGAGCATGGGAGTGAATGTAGAGAGACAAAGCTTAACATTGTCAATGGCATCGAATATCGCTTCCTTGTCCTCCTGCATATCCTTGTTGTAAGCAAGCGGGAGTCCCTTCATCATTGCAAGGAGAGTCATGTTGTCGCCGAATACGCGAGCCGCCTTTCCGCGGACGAGTTCTGCAACATCCGGGTTTTTCTTCTGCGGCATTATGCTCGAACCGGTCGCGAACGCGTCATCAAGCTCGATGAACTTGAATTCCCAGCTGCACCAGAGTATTATTTCCTCGGAAAAACGTGAAAGGTGCATCATTATCGTTGAGATCGCGCTTGCGAGCTCGATGCAGAAATCTCTGTCCGAGACTCCGTCGAGCGAATTTATCATAGGCTCGGAAAATCCGAGCAGTTTTGTCGTAATAAATCTGTCTATGGGGTAGGTGGTACCGGCGAGAGCACCGCTTCCGAGCGGATTTACGTTCATGCGCTTTAACGTGTCGTCAAGTCTTCCGATGTCTCTGAGAAGCATCTGCGCATACGCCATAATGTGATGACCGAACGTGATCGGCTGAGCACGCTGTAAATGTGTATATCCCGGCATTATTGTATCGGAGTGCTGTTCGGCAATGTCACAGAGCGTAGAAATCAGCTTTTTCACGAGCTCCTTTATCTCTTCAATCTCTCCGCGCAGGTAAAGACGTATATCCACAGCGACCTGATCGTTCCTTGAGCGCGAGGTGTGGAGCCGCTTTCCGACATCTCCGAGACGCTTTGTGAGCTCGGCTTCAACGAACATGTGAATATCCTCGGCTGTCATATCGAGCTCAAGCTTTCCGACCTCGATATCCGCGAGAATGGATTCGAGTCCCTTTATTATCGCGGTGCTGTCTTCCTTTGAGATTATTCCTGCTTCTCCGAGCATAGTCGCGTGAGCTATGCTGCCTGCAATATCGTTCCTGTACATGCGTCCGTCAAATGAGATCGACGAGTTGAAGGCGTTCACGCCGCTGTCTGTCTCTTTTGAGAACCGTCCTGCCCACATTTTATCCATATTTATGACCAGCACCTGTCAAGGTGCGTCTCCTTTAATTTTGATGCGGTTTTGCGCAGCAAAACCTGTTTGCTCCAAACAGGAGCATCGAAGTGTTAAGTTTGAAAAAATCTTTCAAACTATGTCATCCTTTTAAAAGAAATACCGATATATGCGGCAATAACGCCGCATATATCGTAGCGTTCATGTTTTGTTGTACTGTGCAAACAGCTTACTTGTTCCTGTTTTCGTCGAGAAGTGCCTTTACCTTGATCGGCAGACCGAACAGATTGATAAATCCCGCGCTGTCCTTCTGATCGTAAACGTCGTCTTCACCGAACGAAGCGAAATCTTCGCTGTACAGGGTGAAGGGAGATGTAACGCCCGCATTGATGATGTTGCCCTTGTAGAGCTTGAGCTTGACTTCGCCGGTGCAGGTTTCCTGAGTCTTGTTCACGAAAGCGTCCATAGCTTCTCTGAGAGGTGTGAACCACTGTCCGTTATATACAAGGTCTGCATACTTCTGAGCAAGTCCTGCTTTATAGTGCTGTGTTTCTTTATCGAGGCAGATAGTCTCGAGAACTTCATGAGCGTGGTAGAGGATAGTGCCGCCGGGAGTTTCATATACTCCTCTGGACTTCATGCCTACGAGTCTGTTCTCAACAACGTCGAAGAGACCGATTCCGTTAGCACCGCCGATCTTGTTGAGCTTTTTGATAAGAGTTACGCCGTCCATTTTCTCGCCGTCGAGGGCAACCGGAACACCCTTCTCAAATGAGATCGTTACATAAGTGGGCTTGTCGGGAGCCTGTTCGGGAGATACGCCGAGTTCAAGGAATCCTGGCTTGTTGTACTGCGGTTCATTTGCGGGATCTTCGAGATCGAGACCTTCATGGGAGAGATGCCAGAGGTTCATGTCCTTAGAATAGTTGGTCTCTCTTGTGATCTTGATCGGAACGTTATGTGCTTCTGCATAGTCTATTTCCTGATCTCTGGACTTTATATCCCATATTCTCCACGGAGCAATTATTTTCAGGTTGGGAGCGAGCGCCTTTATAGTAAGTTCAAAACGTACCTGATCGTTGCCTTTTCCGGTGCAGCCGTGGCAGATGGCGTCAGCGTTTTCTTTCTTGGCTATCTCAACGAGTCTCTTTGCGATAGGGGGACGAGCGAACGATGTTCCGAGCAGATAGCCTTCATATTTAGCGCCTGCCTTGAGCGTCGGGAAAATGAAATCGTTCACAAATTCGCTCTGTATGTCCTCTATGTAGAGCTTGGAAGCGCCGGTCTTTTTGGCTCTTTCTTCAAGTCCCACAATTTCGGAGTCCTGACCTACGTTTCCGGCAACGCAGATTACTTCGCATCCGGGATAGTTTTCTTTGAGCCACGGGATGATGATAGAAGTATCAAGACCGCCAGAATATGCAAGAACTATTTTTTTGATTTCGTTAGCCATTTTGAGTTACTCCTTTGAAGTAAGATTTATAATTTATACATATTATTATACACTATTTGATAAGAATGTCAAGACAAATTATACATTTTATTGTATATTATACTGCATAAAATGCATATAAAGTGTATAATTTAATAAAATGATTGGCCGGGCATATTTATTGCCAAAAAGTCATTGAAAAAATTGTCGGAAATGTAAGAATTTGTTCATATCTTATTGACAAAGAGAATGTGCAGGAGTATAATGATTGTGTGAACGTTCGGCGCCTTCTGCACTGTATCGTTCATATTTTGTCGTAAAAAACGCCGGAAAGGATATAGATATGCTTTTAGGAGAGAAACTTGAAATACTCATCGGCAGAAAGAATATGAGCAAGACAGAATTTGCCGAGAGCATTGGTATTACATACAGAGGACTCGCTAATTATCTCAATGGTTCCAGAAGGCCCAAGAAAGAGGTCCTTGAAAAAATATGCAGACAGCTTGACACGACACCGGAGTTCATCACGGACGACAGCAAGAATCTTATCCTCGACAGCAGAGAAAGATTTATATTCAATTCAAATTCAAACTCAGTGTCGATAAGAGAAGCGGCTGATTACCTTGAAAAAGGCAAGCAGATATTCGAGAGCAGCGATATGAGCCCGGAGGATAAACAGGCGTTGTTCGCATGTCTTACAGAGCTTTATTTCGATGCCGCCAAAGAAAGAGACCGGGCGGAGCGTGTTAAAGCTGCTGTCGGAAAATAAATCGGTCTGGGGTTTTATTTAATGGATAAACAGAAGATAGAGCGTATAAATTTTCTTGCGAGAAAGTCTAAGTCAGAAGGACTTTCGGATGATGAAAAGAACGAACAGACAGCCCTCAGAAACGAATACCGCCAGTATATGAGAAATGGATATATGGCGGAGTTCTCAAATACATATATCATAGATGAAAACGGCAATAAAAGAAGGCTGATAAAAGAATGAACGCATACGACGGCGTAAAATACGGTAGAATAGGGTTTACAGGCATACTGAATCACGATCTTGCTTCTGTATGGAATGACGCTCCTGCTCTTTTCCGTAAGATATCATCTCTTCGCAGCGTACTTGCTGCCAAAGCGCTGAGCGACAGGCTGTATGTTTCATTCTCTCATTGCTTTACATATAATAAGATACGTTACTGTGCCGTATTTACGCCTTTGTATGACAGATACTATATATGCAGGATCTATCCGGAGGATTTTTACCTGAAAAATGCGTTCTCCGAGATGTATGACTATATCTGCGCTGTCAGGACAAGGGCTCTTTCATCTTTGTTGGATGCAAGGGATTTTGCTGAAAGAAATTCAGAAATATTCCGCGATCAGAGATTTGACGATTATATGGAATCGCAGATACGATCCTATGAAGAGATATGCTCCGATGCGGGCAATGTTCTCAAGCTTTTCGACAAGAGCCATATGTGTGAATATGTCCCGATAGAGAAATACCTATTATATACTAACGATCATCTGAAAAAATTCAATTCGGATAACAGGAAGAATGTGCTTCTTGATCTGGACATATCTTCACCTGTGGCAAGAATAAATTATACGTTGTTTGAATCCGCGATCTTTCTTATGGTAAGAATATTTTACACGGTCATGGAAGAAAACGACAGCGCCGTGATAAAGGTAAGCAGCAGGCAGGACGGTTCCCTGGCTCTGAGTTCATCGTACAGAATGCGGTCTCCGCTCGATGAAAGAAAGGTGAACAAGGAGATAAAGCTGCTGAGATGTTCTCTGAGCGAACTTGGCGGCGAGCTTCGTTTTTATGTCTGCGGCGACAGACTGGATATGAAGTCTTATGTGCCGGCGTCGTTATCAAACTATGTCAGCCGTATCAGGAAAATTGACAGAAATAATAAGAATAGCAGCGATATGTTCGAGCTAAGGGGCATTGACGATATTTTTGATTCCTATGAAAAGAACTTTGTTGCTTTCAGATCTCCGAAGGAGCAGACAGACGCTGATGTTTCGTCTATGCTGGCGGAACTGATTCTCGGGAACAGCGCGGCGTGATGCCGCGTGATCGGGATAGCTGCCGTACTGATGCAGAGAGACGACAAATTATTGCATTTTTTTAATTAAACCATCACACGATTATCACAAACACGGGCTATAATAAAAACAGTTAAGGGGTCACCCTTGACTATGGTTAATGATGAGTTAATCATAATTTCCTCTCCCAACATTTCATTGTTTATTATTTGATTTGATGTTTTCCCAGGTAGGGAAGCCCGTTCAGTACAGAACATTGGTTCTTTACTGAACATTTTTTTTAACCGCGCGGCGGCTACTACTGTACAATACAGAAAAAATATATATTACGGAGGGCTGAAATGTATAAGATACTTATTGCGGACGATGAAAAGAATATTCGTGAGGTTTTGCGCGAGTATGCGGAATTTGAAGGTCACGAGGTAAAAGAAGCGGTTGACGGCATGCAAGCTGTGGAAATGGCAAAGAATGAGGATTTCGATATAATAATCCTCGATGTCATGATGCCTAAGCTTGACGGTTTTTCCGCCTGCAAGGAAATAAGAAAGACCAAGAATACGCCTGTGCTCATGCTTTCTGCAAGAGGTGAGGAATACGACAAGCTCTTCGGCTTCGAGATAGGCGCAGATGATTATGTCGTAAAGCCGTTCTCGCCGAAAGAAGTTTTAGCGAGAGTAAACGCCATTATAAAGCGCAATCAGCCGGTAGCCGCAGCGTCTGACATAGACAGATTCGAGGGACTGGAGATAAACTATACAGCACGCTCGGTCTCTATCGACGGTCAGAAAGCAAATCTCACTCCCAAGGAATACGATCTGCTGTTTTATCTTGTAAGAAACAAGAACATTGCACTTACAAGAGACAAGCTCCTGTCGGAAGTATGGGGATATGATTTCTTCGGAGACGACAGAACGATAGATACCCACATAAAGATGCTACGCAACAATCTCGGCGAATACCGCAAATTTATAGTGACGCTCCGCGGTATGGGATATAAATTTGAAGTATGAGCGAAAATAAAACAAAACAGAACAGTTTTTTTTCAGAATTAAGAAGCATACGCTTTAGAATATGGCGGAGCTTCTTTCTGTTTACGGTGGCAATACTGTCATTTCTGTTCATATCTCAGGTAGTTCTGATGCCGGCAATATATGAATTCATAAAGACTCAGGAATGTATATACACCGCGCGTGAAATAAAGAAATACTGGTACACTGACAATATCAAGAACGTCATAGACGACAATGCCAGAAACAAACAGCTCGGAATACTGATACATTTTCCGTCTTCCGTAACGGGCGGACTGCCGTTCACGTAT
>CAMVEM010000169.1 GCA_947166515.1 uncultured Clostridia bacterium
CGTCGGAGGCGGAAACTTCTGGAGAGGACGTTCGAGCGAAAATATGGACAGAGTGACCGCAGACCACATCGGTATGCTCGCAACGACAATGAATGCGCTCGCGGTAGGAGACGCGCTCAAGGAGCTCGGCTGCGACGTAAGAGTACAGTCCGCGATCGCGATGAATGCTATCTGCGAGCCTTATATAAGAGAAAAGGCAATGCGCCATTTTGAAAAGGGCAGGATAGTGATATTCGGCTGCGGCACCGGCAACCCCTTCTTCTCGACAGACAGCGCGGCCGCACTGAGAGCCGCGGAGATCAACGCCGACATAGTTTTAAAAGCAACTATGGTGGACGGCGTATATGACAAGGATCCGCTCAAATTCGACGATGCAGTCAAGTATGAAACGCTCAGACACAAGGATATACTTGTAAACGGACTGCGCGTGCTCGACGGAACGGCTGCGGCAATGTGCATTGAGAACAATATACCGCTGATCGTGTTCGATCTTCATCGTCCGGACAACATCTATGACGCTGTAATGGGCGAAAAGGTCGGAACACTTGTAAGCAATCAGAGCTGAGCTGCATCATAACTGTAAATATTAATAATCAAATTTTTTTCGGAAAGGAAGTATCACCATGAAAGAAACTATCAATAACGCAGAACAGAGAATGGAAAAGTGTGTCAATTCCCTCGAAAAGGAGTTCTCGACGATAAGAGCGGGAAGAGCTAATCCTGCGGTCCTCGACAAGATAACCGTTGATTACTACGGTGTTCCCACTCAGATTAACGCTATGGCTGCCGTTTCGGTATCCGAGGCAAGAATACTTGTGATACAGCCGTGGGACGCTTCCTCGCTCAAATCAATAGAGAAGGCTATCATGGCAAGCGATATCGGCATCACTCCCACGAATGACGGAAAATCTATCAGAATAGTTTTCCCGCAGCTTACTGAGGAGCGCAGAAAAGAGCTCTCGAAGCAGATCAAGAAGTACGGCGAGGACGCTAAGGTCGCTGTAAGAAACTGCCGCCGAGACGCTATCGAAAAGCTCAAGACAATGAAGAAGAACAGCGAGATCACCGAGGACGACGTCAAGGACGGCGAAAAGAAGGTACAGACTATCACAGACAAATACTGCGAGAAGATCGACAAGGTCTGCGCAGAAAAGGAAAAAGAGATCATGACTGTCTGATCGCGGTGCTGCATGGATAAAAACAGAATACTCCCGAAGCATATCGGGATAATAATGGACGGCAACGGACGCTGGGCGAAGAAAAGACTGCTTCCGCGTACAGCCGGCCATGTACAGGGAGCAAAGGCGTTCAGAAAATGCGCTCGTCTCTGTGCAAATAAGGGAATAGAATGCGTTACATTCTACGCATTTTCTACAGAAAACTGGAAGCGGCCGAAAGACGAAGTTAATTCCATAATGAAGCTGTTCGGCGAATATCTCGACGACGCGCTTGAGACAGCGGGCGACGAGATATCTATCCGATTTATCGGAGACCCCGGACCGCTTTCTGACGAGCTTAAGGAAAAGCTCCGTTATGTCACCGAACAGACAGCGAAAAACACGCGCATGATACTCTGTATCGCGATAAACTACGGCGGCAGGGACGACATAGTCCGCGCAGCCCGCAAGATAGCCGCGCAGGGAACAGCTCCCGCTGATATAACGGAAGACAGCTTTTCGCAGGAGCTTGATACCGCCGGACTTCCGGACGTTGATCTTATAATACGTCCGAGCGGCGAGCAGAGGCTCTCGAATTTCCTGATATGGCAGGCTGCGTATGCGGAATATGTATTTATGGACGTTCTCTGGCCGGATTTCGGCGAGAAAGAGCTTGACGCGGCGCTTGATGAGTATTCCCGCAGGAATCGCAGGTTCGGCGGGGTATGACACGTAAATAAGCGCAAAGCAAGAAAAGAGTTGATAGAAATTGGCAAAGCGGTTGCTTACCGCAGCGATAGGCGTCCCGCTCGGGATACTGATAATCTGGCTCGGGAGCATTACTCCGAATGTTCTTGCGGCGGTCACTGATATACTTTCGGTGATAGCTGTGTTCGAAGTGCTTTCGGCTGCAAAATATACAAAATACAAATGCATAACAGTGCTTTGTCTGATATTTTCGGGACTTCTGCCGCTGTTCTTCTGCTACGACATTCTCAGGCTATACGCGGTGCCGGTAGCATTTCTGTTCCTTGTGCTGATGTTCTCGTTCACGCTGATGAGACACAAGGAGATCAAGTTTGACGAGCTCGGATTCATGGCGATGTTCACGATATGCATACCGCTTGCGATAGCGACGCTGGCATTCTTCGGATTTCAGTGGAGAGAGCACGGAACGTTCCTCGTTGTATATACTCTCGTGACTGCGTGGATAGCGGACGGCGGCGCTTATTTCACCGGAACATTCTTCGGAAAGCACAAGCTCTGTCCCGAGATCAGTCCCAAAAAAACGTGGGAAGGCTTCTTCGGCGGACTTGTGACGACAGTACTGTTCGCGGTGCTGCTCGGATTCGGATACGAATGGTTTGACAAGCTTACGACCGGCGAAAATCACTTCACGGTCAATATATGGCTGCTCGTGGCAATGGCGGTCGTTTCTACATTCCTCGGACTGCTCGGCGACCTTATCGCGTCGCTTATAAAACGTCAGTGCGATATAAAGGATTTCGGAAATATCCTCCCCGGACACGGCGGAATAATGGACAGATTTGACAGCGTTCTGCTGGTCGCACCGTTCATTTATCTGGTGTGCAAGGTGATATTCCCGATAACGGATATAATACTGTAACAGGATTCCCCCGTCTGTTTTTTACCGGCGGGGGAATATGCAATTTATTAATGATGATCGAAGCTATGAACGATACAAAGATACTGACAGTGCTCGGCTCGACCGGTTCAATAGGAACTCAGACGCTCGATGTCGCGCGTATGCACGGATACGGGATCAAGGCGCTCTCCGCCAATACAAATTTCACGCTTGCGGAGCAGCAGGCGCGTGAGTTCCGACCCGAAACGGTCTGCATGACCGATGAGAGCGCGTACAGAGAGCTGAAAGCCCGCCTCGCCGATACGGATATAAAGGTGACCTGCGGAAAAGAAGCGCTCTGCGAGACAGCGGCAATAAAAGCCGATATGGTCATAAACGCGGTGGTCGGTATGGTGGGGCTCGAACCCACACTTGCCGCGCTGAACGCTAAGAACCGCGTGGGACTCGCAAACAAGGAAACTCTCGTCACTGGCGGCGAGCTCGTGAAAGCTGCTGCAAAGGCGAATAATGTCGATATAATACCGATAGACAGCGAACATTCGGCAATTTTCCAGTCATTAATGGGAAATTCCGGCAATAAGATTGAGAAAATAATACTCACGGCGTCGGGCGGCCCGTTTTTCGGGTATAATAAAGAACAGCTCCGTTCTGTTACACTTGAGCAGGCGTTAAAACACCCGAACTGGAGCATGGGAAAGAAGATCACCGTTGACAGTGCCACGTTGATGAACAAGGGGCTTGAACTTATCGAAGCGGTGCGCCTGTTCAATGTCACTCCCGATATGGTTGAGGTGGTAGTACACAGGCAGAGCATACTGCACTCCGCTGTGGAATATGAGGACGGAGCGGTGATAGGTCAGCTCGGAGTACCGGACATGAAGATACCGATACAGTTCGCGGTGACATATCCAAAGCGTCTCGCATCACTTTCCGCGAAGCTGTCGCTGTTCGATGTCGGAACGCTCACATTTGAGCGCGCAGATGAGGAGACATTCGTCTGTCTTGCGGAAGCGAGAAAAGCAATCGCGAAGGGCGGCACGGCTCCGACGATACTCAACGGCGCGAATGAGGCGGCTGTAGCAGCGTTTATAGCCGGAAAGATACCGTTTTACCGGATAGGCGAGCTTGTGAGCTCGTGCTGTGCGGAGATCACACACAAGGGCGATGTCACGCTCGATACGATAGCGGAAGCTGATAGCTCCGCAAGAGAATACGTTATGAAGAAAATATGAAAGAAAAGGCGGATTTATGGCAACTGTTCTCAGCAACATACTGAACGTACTGATAACGATACTTTTGTTCTTCGGGATAATCCTGATACACGAATTCGGTCATTTCTTCACAGCCAGAATTTTCGGCATGAAGATATACGAGTTTTCTATCGGAATGGGACCGAAGATATTCAGCAAGAAGACAAAAACAACAACATGGGCTTTCAGAGCGCTTCCGATCGGCGGAGCGGTACAGCTCGGCGAGGACTATGAGAGCGAAGACCCGGACGATTTCCGCAACAAGCCGGTGTGGCAGCGCATGATCGTTATTGTAGCGGGCGCGGTGATGAATCTGATACTCGGATTTGTTGTCTGCATCATCTCTGTCCTTGCCGGAAAAGACATAGCAACGACAACGGTATCATATTTTGATGATACCGCCGTTTCGTCGCAGCAGCTCCAACTCGGCGACACGATAGTGTATATGAGCGGAATGCCGATCTGGACGACCACGGATATCTCGTACTGTCTGAGAAACAAGGCAGCGGAGATCGATGAACAGAACTCGCTCGCATATTTCGATATGACTGTCATACGCGACGGAAAGAGCGTTGATATTCATGTTCCGTTTGCGCTCATAGGAGATGACGACGCCGGAAATTCCGCGGGAATAAAGGTTGATTTCAAGGTCCTGCCGGAAGACAAGAACTTCTTCACCGTGATAAAAGCGGCGGGAGGAACGTTCCTCACTGAAGCAAGACTTATCTGGATCTCACTGATAGACCTTGTTACCGGTACCTACGGCATAAACGACCTGTCCGGACCTATCGGGGTTGTTACGGCAATGGCAAGCACGCTCGGCGAGTCGATACAGCTGATGAGCTTCAGCTCGTTTCTTATGCTCTTAGCGCTGATAACGATAAACCTCGGCATATTCAACCTGCTTCCGATACCAGCGCTTGACGGCGCGAGATTCCTGTTCCTGCTGATAGAGGCGATACGCCGGAAGCCAATTCCCGCAGAAAAAGAAGGCTGGGTACATTTCATAGGCTTCGCGGCGCTTATGGTGCTGATGCTGGTGATAACGTTCAACGATATTGTTAAGCTTTTCGGAAAATAACCCGGATCTATCGGAATTTTTATTTCCCGGAAAAAATCTCAAAAAACCCTTTACAAATCTATAAATTTGTGGTATAATTATTTCGTTATCGCGAACTCGCGATAAGTTTAACATCTCACGGCTCTGCGGTGTAAGCTCCGATAAGGAGAAAATGCCTGCCCTCTGCTGTGAAATGCCGGAAATTATATGTAAAGGGGTGTAAAGAACTATGATGCTCAAAGAAGAAAAGACCGCGATCATCGAGGCTAACCGCCTGAGCGAGAACGATACAGGTTCTCCCGAAGTGCAGATAGCTATCCTTACCAAGAGGATCGCCGATCTTACCGAACATCTTAAGGACCACAAGCAGGATCATCATTCCAGACGCGGTCTTTTCAAAATGGTCGGCAGAAGACGTAACCTTCTGAACTATCTTCAGAAGAAGGACATCGAGCGTTATCGTGCGATAATCGCTAAGCTCGGTATCAGAAAGTAAGGCAATATGGGCGGAGCATGGGATATACCCGTGTTCTGCCTTTTTGCAAAAACGGCAATATCGGGAGCGTACAGAACCATTGCAATTCTATATGCAGTGGGATTAGCATTAAATTGAGCCCGCACGTGCTGCGGATTGAATTTATTGCTAAGATCTGTACCTCCTGACGAAATCAATTTACAGTCGTGAATACAGTTTTTGTTCAGGTTTTCCTATAAGAACAATATTTGTTTCTTCCCCCGCCGGCGGCGGGGGGAAGAAACGGAAAATATACAGGACTGTAAAATTATCAGAAAAGGAGAAAATACAGATGTTTGACAACTACAGGACATTCAAAACAACATTTGCCGGCAGAGAACTCATGGTCGAGACCGGAAAGGTCTGTGGACTCGCTAACGGTTCCTGCTGGATCCACTACGGCGAGACGGTAGTAATGGTAAACGTTGCGGCAAGCCCCAAGCCCAGAGAGGGCGTTGACTTCTTCCCGCTTTCCGTTGACTACGAGGAAAAGCTCTACGCAGTAGGAAAGATCCCCGGCGGCTATCTCAAGAGAGAAGGCAGACCCAGCGAGAAGGCTATACTCACTTCCCGCGTGGTTGACAGACCTATGCGTCCGCTCTTCCCGAAGGATATGAGAAACGACGTGGCTATCACTATGACAGTCCTTGCGGTAGATCCCGATACACAGCCTGAGATACTCTCCATGATTGGCGCTTCGATCGCTGTAAGCATTTCGGACGTTCCGTGGAACGGACCGATCGGCGGTATCTCCGTAGGTCTCGTTGACGGCGAGATAGTTCTCATGCCCGATGCCGCACAGAGAGCAAAGTCCGACCTCCAGCTCACCGTTGCTTCCAGCGAAAAGAAGGTAGTAATGATCGAAGCGGGTGCGAACGAAGTTGACGACGACACCATGCTCAAGGCTATTATGGCGGGTCACGAGGAGATCAACAAGTCCCTTATTCCGTTCATCAAGGATATCCAGGCGCAGATAGGCAAGCCGAAGTTCGAATTCCCGTCTATGGAGATAGATCACGACTTCCTCGACAAGCTGCTCG
>CAMVEM010000170.1 GCA_947166515.1 uncultured Clostridia bacterium
GTAAGTGCAAAAGCGACTCGCTTCGCATTTAAACCGGCAAGAATCTGCTCAAATTGTATTTATGCAGCACTTAAGAGCGTTAAGACCGCGCTCCGAAATAGCTGCGTATCGTTCCTGTTTGTTCTTTATCTGTATTTCAAGCTCTGGGAGTATCCCCATGTTCGCACCCATAGGCTGAAAATCTTCCGTTTCTGTGCTGACATGCTTTGCGAGCGCTCCGATCATGCACGTTTCCGGAAGCGGGATATGCTTCTGACCGCTAAGAGAGCGTACTATGTTTATTCCCGCAATAATACCGCTCGCAGCGCTTTCTGTATATCCCTCAACTCCGGTCATCTGTCCCGCAAAATAAATGTTGTCGCTTGCTTTCAGCATGAATCCGCTGTCGAGCAGGGTAGGGGAGTTCAGAAACGTATTCCTGTGCATAACGCCGTAGCGCATGAACTCTGCATTTTCAAGCCCCGGTATCATTCCGAAGACACGCTTCTGTTCGCCGAATTTAAGATTTGTCTGAAATCCCACGATGTTGTAGAGCGTTCCATCGGTATTTTCTTTTCTGAGTTGTACAGCAGCATACGGACGGTGTCCGGTTCGCGGGTCTTTGAGACCGACCGGTTTCATACAGCCGTATCGCACGCTTTCTATCCCGCGCTTTGCGAGGACTTCCACCGGCATACAGCCTTCATATACCGTAAGGTCTTCAAATTCGTGCAACGGGGCGGTCTCCGCATTGACAAGCGCTTCATAGAACCGTTCGTATTCGTCCTTTGTAAACGGGCAGTTTATGTAGTCTGCGCCGCCCTTGTCATATCTCGAAGCAAAGAACGCTTTTGACATATCTATGCTTTCAGCGGTGATTATCGGAGCTGCCGCGTCATAGAAGCTGAGCGCCTTTCCAAGCTTGTTGTATATCACATCCGCGAAAGGCTCGCTTGTAAGAGGTCCTGTCGCTATGACCGTATTGCTTTCGGGAAACTCGGTGATCTCGCGCCCGATCACGGTTATCTTCGGGTGAGAGCGTATCTTGTCCGTGATATAGTCGGAAAAATCCGTCCTGTTCACCGCGAGAGCTCCGCCCGCTTCCACAGAGGTAGCTGCGGCCGCTTCCATAGTGATCGACCCTAAGATGCGCATTTCTTCCTTAAGCATTCCCGCGGCGCTTTCGGGTCTTGCCGCTTTGAGGGAATTACTGCACACAAGCTCTGCAAATCCGGTATATCTGTGAGCGGGGGACATCTTATCCGGCTTCATTTCATAAAGTGTGACATCTGCACCTCTGTTTGCCGCAGCCCATGCTGCTTCACATCCGGCGAGTCCCGCGCCTATAATGTCAACTTTCATTCTTTTCTATCACATCGGCTTCATAGCCGCAGCCTTCTTTCTCGCAGACGAGCTTTCCTTTCTTACCCGCCTTCTTGAAAAGCGTCGAACCGCACTTCGGACAGATATCCGGCACCGGTGTGTCCCAGGTCATGAATCCGCAGTTCTGATAATCCTCGCAGCCGAAGAAAGGCTTGCCTTTCTTGCTCTTTCTTGCGAGCATCCTCTTGCCGCACTTCGGGCATCTGCCTTCTGTTTCATTCACGATCTTGCGTGTATTTTTACATTCCGGGAATCCCTCACAGCCGAGGAATTTTCCGTAAGGACCTATCTTTATGACCATGTGTCTTCCGCACAGCTCGCAGATTATGTCGGTAGGCTCGTTCGGTATCTTTACTCGCTTGCCTTCCATATCCTGTTCGGCTTTTTCGAGAGTTCCGGCAAAATCGCCGTAGAAATCCTGCAGTACCTCATACCACTTTTCTTTGCCTTCCTCGACTTTATCGAGATTGTCTTCCATCTGAGCGGTGAATTTGGTATCGACGATATTCTCAAAATGATCTTTCAGCAGATCGGTTATGACATCTCCGAGCGGGGTAGACTTGAGCTGCTTCTGTTCACGCTCGACATAATGACGGTCAAGTATAGTTGTGATCGTTGGCGCGTAAGTCGAAGGTCTTCCGATACCGTTCTCTTCGAGCGCCTTGATGAGGCTCGCTTCGGTATAGCGCGGAGGCGGCTGTGTGAAGTGCTGGTTTCCGAGCAATGACACCACCATGAGCTTCTCGCCTTCGCTGAGCTTCGGGATAGCGCCCCCTTCGTCAGTGTTTCCGTCTGTGCTTTCTTCATAGAGCTTTGTGAATCCGTCGAACTTTACAGTAAATCCGGTCGTTCTGAATACACAGTTTCCTGCTGATATGTCTATCACAGCGGAATCGAGCAGTGCGTTTTCCATCTGGCTTGCCATGAAGCGTTCCCAGATCAGCTTATAGAGTTTGTACTGGTCGGAAGAAAGACTCGACTTTATTGATTCGGGAGTGATATCTATGGTTGAAGGACGTATAGCTTCATGCGCGTCCTGAGAATTGCTGCGGGATTTGTAGATACGCGGTTTCGGCGGCAAATATTCATCGCCGAAGCGCTGTTTTATCATTTCTGCGGCAGCTTTCTGCGCTTCTTCTGAAACTCTGAGGCTGTCGGTACGCATATAGGTGATAAGTCCGACTGCGCCCTGTCCTTCGAGCTCAACGCCTTCGTAGAGCTCCTGAGCGGTTTTCATCGTTCTTCTTGCGTTGAACGAGAGCTTGCGCGATGCTTCCTGCTGAAGCGTTGATGTTGTGAACGGCGGTGCAGGCTGTTTCTTGCGGACTGATTTCTTTATTGAAGAAACGATGAAATCCTTGCCTTTGAGCGATTCAAGTATTTTATCAGCTTTCGCTTTATCAGCGAGTTCTGCTTTTTTACCGTCTATCTCAGCAAGCTTGGACGGGAACTGCTTCTTGGAAGCGCTTCCATGTAGCTTTGCGTCGATAGTCCAGTATTCTTTGCTGTCAAAAGCCTTTATCTCGTTTTCTCTGTCAACGATAAGGCGAACTGCCACCGACTGTACTCTTCCGGCTGAAAGGCCTCTTCTGACTTTCTTCCAGAGGAAAGGGCTGAGCTTATATCCGACGATGCGGTCAAGAATGCGGCGAGCCTGCTGAGCGTTCACAAGATCCATGTCTATGCTTCTCGGAGCGGACATACCGTTCTTGATGCCGGTTTTTGTGATCTCGCTGAATGTGACTCTGATAGGCTTGCTTCCGTCGAGACCGAGTACATGAGCGAGATGCCACGATATAGCTTCACCTTCGCGGTCCGGGTCAGTCGCGAGATAAACTGTATCGGCTTTTTTGGCTTCAGCCTTGAGTTCCTTTATAAGTGAGGACTTCTCACGCTTGTTCTCATACATCGGCTCAAAATTATGTTCAATGTCAACGCCGAGTTTTGATTTCGGAAGGTCGCGTATGTGACCGACCGACGCTACGACATCGTAGTTCTTGCCGAGGTATTTTTTTATCGTCTTCGCCTTGGCAGGGGACTCAACAATTACTAAATCTGACAATATAACCAACCTTTCTTTTTACAGAAAATTCTATATATAATTTTTTTATATCCTTATTTTGTGATATCCGTGTCAAAGATCATTTTTCTGCATTCGCTGCAGTAATATGCCTCTATAAAAAATAATGTAAGCGAATGTTTTGCGGCTGTGACCTTCCCGATGCCGAGAAAACGGTCAAATCCGCCGGACTTTTTATTGCCCGGATTCCATGTGACATTGCTTCTTCCGTCGCCGGAAAGTATGCCTTTTTCCATTTCTTTTCCGCAGTACGGACAGTTCATTATTCTTTCCCTCCGCTCTTTCTCATCTCATTGCAGAATATTGCGGCAGCTATTGCCGCGTTGAGCGATTCTGCATTTTCTATGGGGATATATATGCTTTTTCCGGCAGCTTCTATGACTTCCTGTGAAACTCCGTTACCTTCGTTTCCGACTATGACGGCACAGTTCTGCGAAAATCTCACATTATCGATGCTCTCTGCATTCTTGTCAAGTACTGCGGCATAAACTGCTGAGCCGTTCGCTTTCATATCCGATATGAAAGGCGGAAGCTCCGAAATTATCACAGGTAGACGGAACAGACTTCCCATAGCGCCTCTTACTATCTTTGGAGAATAAACATCGGCGCAGTCCGGCGAAAGTATCACACCGTCCATGCCTAGAGCGTCGCAGGTGCGGATTATCGTGCCTATGTTGCCGGTATCCTGAAGTCCATCGAGCAGGATATATCTTCCGTTGTATATTTTACACTTTTTTTCTGTTTTGTCAAGTTTTTGGACGGAGATGAATATTCCCTGAGGCGACTTTGTGTCGGAAATGTACGAACCGAGGTCGTCGGTTATGATATCTGGTTCACAAACTTCACCGAGCTTATCCACTGTGTCGGGATATTTTTGCAGTGCAGTTTCCGTGACGAATGCGTGTATGATTGAAAGTCCGGCTTTCAGCGCTTCTTCACACAGCCGCACGCCCTCGATATTGAAAGCGTTTTCGCGGTCGCGGGCTTTTCTGTCGCGGTCGAGCTCGCGGTAGAGCATCACCGCAGGATTTTTTCTTGATGAAATTATCATTGACTTTATTCTTGTATTATGGTAAAATGCTTTTTGTAAGACCGGCTGATGC
This sequence comes from uncultured Clostridia bacterium, assembly GCA_947166515.1. GTDB lineage: Bacteria > Bacillota > Clostridia > Oscillospirales > Ruminococcaceae > Ruminiclostridium_E. Next base: position 4,546 of record CAMVEM010000170.1, read on the forward strand.
GGTCGGTTATCCTTGATTCGAAAAGAGTGATCTTTTGTTTTCCGAACTTAAAAACATTACGGAAGAGACCGGGCTTTCATTCTCGGATGAGCGCACCGCTCTCTGCGGCGAGATGCGCGGCTTCGGCGTTATCGTATATGATGAATCCGATAAATACCGCGCGGAGATATTCTGCGAACGCCCGTTTGACCGCGAGAAGGAGATATTTCCGATAATAAGCGGACTTGCCGGAAGCTTACCTAAAAACACGATAGTTTCACAGTCCTGCGAAACGGGGCAGGTGAGAGTCGTACTTGAAAAGTATAATCTTGTTCAGGAAAAGATCGTATGTCTCGTTGAATTTTTAGATAAGCTCACAAGTGAGCTCCAGGCTCTCGGTCTTGTCGGTAATAATTATAAATTTCCGATCGTACGCAGATCAGACGATAAGCCGGATAAAGGTCTTGTACGCATTAAGCTCGGCTTTGACGGACGAAGCATGCTGGGACTTTTCGGCGCTCTGATCGGCGGCATGGCAATGATGATAATAACGATATTCCTTGTGAATGTCAAAGCGGAGGTAAATGCTTTCGGACTTGCGTTTGAAGCTTCCGCCTACATTTTCTCGGCTCTTATAACTGCCGTTGTTTTTGCGGATTATCGTTTCATTGCCCGCAAGCTTGATGCATGCGGAGTGATCTCCTGTCCGGTGATCTCACTTGCAGCCGTTATTCTGTCAGGTATCGGGGCAGGGGTAAGAGCCTGCGGACAAGTTGCCGGTGTATCATTCATCTCAGCACTTAAAGATTTTCCGAAGTATCTTGCTGAAAATGAGGAGATCGACAAGTTCGTAATGGGATTTGTAACACGCGGCGTTATCCTGAGCGTGCTTGCATCTGTCGGACTGTGTTTCTTCTATTTCAGCCGTCATCCGGAAGAGACAATGGTATCGGAAAAGATCATAGATCCCGATTCCGATGAAGGAAGTATCCTGCCTCGAAAGCGCCGCTGAAATGTGAAAAATAATTCCTTGATAATGCGAAAATATCACGCCCGCGCGTAACGGGCGTGATATGTTTTTTCTTAAAGTGCAGCCTTTGCTTTGTCACAGAGCGCTGTGAAACCAGCCGCGTCATTTATAGCGATCTCGGAGAGAACCTTGCGGTTGAGCGAGATGTCAGCCTTCTTGAGACCGTTGATGAATGTCGAGTAATTCATACCGTTGATCTTGCAGGCAGCCGAGATACGAGTGATCCAGAGCTTTCTGAAATCTCTCTTTTTGAGTCTTCTGCTGATGTAAGCATACTGACCGCTCTTCCATACGGCTTCCTTTGCGGTTTTGAAGAGTCTGCTCTTGCCGCCCCAGTAACCCTTTGCGAGCTTCAGTGTTTTATTTCTTCTTTTGCGTGTAGCTAAAGCGCCTTTAATACGTGCCATTGTTTATTCCTCCTGTTCTTTTATCTTACTTTGCGTAAGGCATGAGTGCCTTGATCTCAGCTACGTTTGTAATGTCGGAATATCCGGCAGCACGGTTGATTCTCTTGCGCTTTGTAGCTTTCTGTGTAAGTCTGTGACGGCGGTTCGTGCGCTGATACTTGATCTTGCCTGTAGCTGTGAACGAGAAGCGCTTTTTGGCACCGCTGTGTGTTTTGATCTTATTTTTTGCCATTTTATTTTCCTCCTTTGAATTTACCTTGATTATTCGCCCTGAGTTTCCTCGTCGGCAGTCTTTGATTTTTTGGGAGCAGGGGACGCTGTTTTCGGCGAGATGACTACCATGTAGTTCTTACCTTCGAGGACAGCGGGTTTATCCGTACTTCCGTACTCAGCGCAGGCATCTACGAATTTTTTCATCAGTTCTTCACCGAGGTTCATGTGAGACAGCTCTCTCGCTCTTCTGAAACGCACGCGAAGCTTGACTTTGTCGCCGTTTTTCAGGAACTTAACTGCCTGATTTACCTTTGTGTTGAAATCGTTGGTATCGATGTTGAGAGACATCTGTATTTCCTTGAGTTCGGCCTGTTTCTGATTCTTGCGGGCTTCTTTCTCACGTTTTGCCTGCTCAAAGCGATATTTTCCGTAATTCATTA
>CAMVEM010000171.1 GCA_947166515.1 uncultured Clostridia bacterium
GAGCGCATGGATGCGCGCATATAAGCATCAGCGAAAAGTAAGTGCAAAAGCGACTAGCTTCACAATTAAATTACAGAGTTTTGATAAAATAATAAACATATCCACAGTAGATACGTCACCTAAGGGGTGTGGGGCGTAGCCCCACAGAAAAAGAAAATCAGCCGCAGCTTTTACACTGCGGCTGTTATGTTCTTTTCCGATTATTCAGCCTTAGGTGCTCCTACGGGGCAAGCGTCAGCGCAAGCACCGCAATCGATGCACTTAGAGGGATCGATAGAATAAGCGTCTCCTGCCGAAATAGCTTCTACGGGGCATCCGTCTGCGCAAGCGCCGCAAGCGATGCACTCATCTGCTGAGATTTTATAAGCCATGGGGAATTGTCCTCCTTTATTTGATTCCGACAACCTGTCGTTACTGTCATTATAACAAAGCTATATTAAAAAATCAAGCATATTGCAATATTTTTTACGCAGTTAAGCGCTGCTAACTCGTGTAAATGGCGTATTTAAAGCACACATGGGTTTTAGTATAAAAGAATAATCGTTCGTTTTTTGGTGATTTTACACAAACAGATAAAATCAGTAACTTAGTAATTAATTTGCGAAGCGAGTCGCTTTTGCACTTACTTTTCGCCGATGCTTATATGCGCGCATTGATGCGCGCTAAACAGCGGTCATAGCTGACTCCGACAGAAAGAGCCCCAATCTCAAGCGTAGCGTTTCTCTGACAGTAAGAGGCACAGGCCTTAAAGCCTGTGCCTCTGATTGTTATTCTTTGCTTGGTTCTTCGTTATCTTCGACCCACTTGGCTGCCATGAGCGGCGAGACGATCACGTCGAGCTCGCCCTTGCCGGAATCGAACATCACTTCGCCGAGCGCGTTGGTGTTGCCGCCGAGAATATCGTTCGTGAACTGCGAGCGATAGCTGATGTGGCAGAAGAGGAACTCCGGCGGGATAGTTTCCGCAGTTTTGATCTCTTCAAGCCACTTTATCGGGGACATTCCGCCAATGCTGACATTGGTTATCAGCCAGCCGCCTGATGCCGCCGAATCGTTCGCGCACAGATAGAGCGAGAAGTTGAATGTCTTTTCGCTGTCCTCGGTGAGAACTTCAACGTGGAAATCCTTGATATCAAAGCTGTTGATGACTCTGCTCTCATATCCGCATACAGGGCAGCAGCCGCCGTAGCCGAACAGCTTGCCGTTGATGTCCTTGGCAAAATAGTTGCGGTAATTTCTGCTTTCTTTGAACTGTGCGACCGCACGGCACTGTTCACGCAGATAAGCGAATTCGTCCTTCGTGATGATCGGCAGAGCCTTGAGATAATAAGGTATCTGGTCGGGTATGACTCTGTTCGGATCCTGCGAAGTGAGATAATGTCTGCTTAAGAGCTGATCGTTCTTACCGGTGATGACATATTCCGCAACGTCTGCAAATTCCGGCTTTGTGTATTCGGCACGAAGCGCGATATACTGCTTGGTCTTGCTGCGCATATCGTCGGTGAGCTCGTCGCCGATCTCAACTATCTGGACGATCTTTCCGTCCTCGCCTACAAGAGCGACTCTGTCCGTTTTGAGGTCGCAGGTATAGAGCATATCCGCGCGCTCTGCGATAACATTTGCCGGGAGAGCTTCGGACTCGAACATCTTTGAAAGAAGCGTCGGGTCGAACGAGTAGCGGCTCTTCGAGAACGGGAAGTCGAACTTTCTGCCGTTGAGCATTCCGCACTTGATGAGCATTCCTATATCTCCGATCAGATCAACGAGATCTGCGTTGGAAACGTTCGGCGGGATCATGAACTGCTTATTGTATGCGCAGAAGCGATAGCGCTTGTTTATATCGAGCTGGAGAGTGATCTTTCCGCCCTGCTCCTTGATCTCTTTCAGGAACGTTATCGTATCCTTGCCCTGAGTGAACGTGTTTATCAGCATCGAAACTACTTCGTTGTAGTTCTGGTGCGTGTCGAAGCGGTGCTGGCGCTTCGATACCGCTTTCATGGCGTTGTCAAGGTTCTTGATGTCCATTTTGGACACTTCGTAACGCTGCTGTTCGTCGCCGTGCGAGATGTAGAACTGATAGTATTTCATTACTATCTTATAGTCCTCGTGGTATATCTCATCATACATGGCGAGCAGTTTTTCGAGCTCGTCGTCGTTGTGGACGATGTTGTCCTTGAGGAATTCTCCCGCTTTTTTTTCTGCTACGGACGTGAAGCCGTAGAACAGCATATTATCCGAACGGTTCGGAGAAGCCTTTGAATCAACATAGAAGGTCTTTCCGCCGTGCAGGAACTCATAGAGATATTCTCTGCCGCTTGCATGGGACTCTTCGTTCTCCCATTCATATCCGACATAGATTATCCTGTCGTCCATATCGGACAGGTCGTCGTGCATCGCTTTGAGGGCGTCCTTGATATATTTGTCATAAGCCGTGCCGTTGACGTGCTCGACCTGCGGTATATGCTCAACGTTGCTGAGGAAGCCTCTTTCCTTTATGGTCTCATAGCTTGTGGGAGTTGTCTCACCGGGGTATATGAGCGAAATGTTGTTCTGGAATTTGGGCTTTATCTCTGCGCCAAACTTGCTGGTCTTTATGAAGTTCTTGAAGAATTCGAACGCATAGGATTTCGGGAAGAAGAAGAATCTGTCCTGCGTATTCGGTACAGGCTGCATATCAAGCACGAAGTACTGCTTATATACATCTATCATCGCCTGCAGGTCCTTCTTCATGTGCGAAGTCACTTCGGCCTCGCTGTCATGGCGGACGCCTGTTCTGTGCGGCGTGATATATTTGTTCGGTACGCTTATGAAGAACGCCGAAAGATGCTCGTTGATGAATGCCTCGTTGTTCTCCTTGTACAGACCTGTCAGCTCGTATGTCGAGAAGTAGTTGTACTTCTGGATCATAAGCTTGACTATCTCGGCGCGCTTTGCGCTTGCTACCGCATAAGGAACGAGATATGAATAACCGTCGTTTTCAAAGCAGAGGAACTCGATAAGGCTCTTGTTGTTCTGCATGAAGCGTATGGTGGGATGAGCGCAGTCTTCCTTCTGATACTGGAGTATCTTATATACCGTCTTCATCTCGTTATTTACCATAACGGCGATGTTGAAGGTACGGTCGGGCGATTCCTTGAGCTTTCTCGCGTCTCTTATATCGAGTATCTTTTTTCTGTTGAAGGCGAAGCACAGCTCCATGAGGTTCATGTAGTTGCCCTTCTTGTCGGTGAGATGCAGGAAGTTGTCCATTATCTCGTTGAACTCGTCGCCTCTTACCTTGAATACTATCTCGGTGCCGACAAACTGCTGGCCGAACAGATCGAGCTCGAGTATCTTCAGGTTTCCGTTGTCGTTCTTTATCTTGAAGCTGAAGTTGTTGGATTTGAGCGACAGCCACTCAACATTCAGGAAAACGCTCTTGGCGCCGACGCCGAAACGTCCCTCACGGGTCTTGGACTCGTCCACTTCGCTTCTGCCGAAGCTTAAGTAGTAGAGAATCTGTTCCATTGTGAAGCCGACCTCGTTGTATGAGAGGCTGATCTGATGCTGGCTCGTGCTGAAATTGAGTATGACTTTTACGTCCTTGGTCTCGTAGGAACAGCCGAAGGTGTTCTGCAGAAGTTCTCTGAGGATACTTTCTTTTGGATAGTCATTTATGCTGAGTAGGGTGTTGAACACTGTTCTGCCCTGGAAAGCCTCGTTGAAGTAATCTTTGAGAGGCTCGCTGTCGGAGCTTCCGGTGAACAGTGCTGTCTGCACCTTTTTGAGCGCAGCGTCTCTCGCTTCGGTGTTTCCTTCGCTGTGCGCAACATAGAAGTCGCCTATGTACTTTTTAAGCTCGGCAGCCTTGGCTTCGCGCGCTTTGGTCTCATCATAGCCCATCTCAGATCACCCCCTCGTTGTATGCTTTTATGAAGTCGGCATACGACCCGCCTATGCCATGAGTTTTATGCCAGTATATCCAGATGTTGTACAGAACAGCCGGTTTGAGTGCGTCCGGGATATTCATGACAGCGTCCTTGATATAGGCGAACTCTTTTTGACCCTTTACCGTGTCGTCGAGCGCCTTGTGTGCGTTCTTGAGTCCGAGGTTGAACGGATTTCCGTCTAGGTAGCCCGAAAATTCCTTGAACTCTTTTGTTCTTGCGGTCTTATGGGGTACGGTCTTAATGGTCATATCCTTGTCGAAATACGAGAAGCCGGAGCGTATCTCCTTTATCTTTGCGGATATCTTTGCGGAGAGTGCGGCCTTGTCCGGTTCTTTTTCTCCGATCAGCGATCCGCAGTCAAGCGCCTTCGCTATCGTTTCGACCTTGCGCAGTGCGTATTCATGTGTTCTGGCGGCAGTGGTCAGATTTCTTGCCGGCGGGATATTGTAGTCCTGCCTGAACTTGGATATAGTGTCAAAGCTCGAACCGACCGCGCCGGTATAGTCCGCGACATACTTGATGTCCGCGATGAGGTCGGCGAGCATTGTTTCGATGCCTTCGACCCTGAACATCACGTTTTCGGACGGCACATTCATTCTGAACGCCTTATATACGTTTCCGGCGAGCGCTCTTCCGAACACGCGGCTGTCGAACAGTCCGTTGTCGTCGAGGAAGAGTATGAACTCGGGAGTTATGCGCTTGTTGTCGAGCGCTCTGCGCATATAGCGCTGATGGAGCTCTACCGGATTGTCCGGCAGTTCATAGTTGATGATGTGTGTTATCGGCGAGAATGTTGCGATGCTCTCGCTCATACGGTCGCTTGCGAGTATTACTCTGAGCGGCTTTTCAGGGATAGTCTCGTACCACTGTTTGAGCAGTCTGACATCGAAGTGGGTCTTGTCGAAATATACTATGCTTCCCGCTTTATCGTAATATATGGTGGAGAGTATTTTTTCAATATAGTTTGTGGTGGCTTCCGACTTGAAATATACGACCGCGGTCTTGTCGTCGGAATTCATTATACCGTCTATCAGTTCAAGGAACTTTTCGAGCTTCTTGTCCTTGTTCTTGAGCGTCTCCGCGTCAGAGCGCGTATATACAGGCTTCTGATATACCGAGCGCTCGGGAAGATTATATTCCTCGAATATGTTTCCGCCGTGAGAATATCTGCTTCCCGCCTGTTCTTCGATGCGGAGGTTCTGAGGGATATCCTTAAGGGCGAACGAATAGCGCATCACCTTTACATTGCTGCTGTCGTTTTCTTCTTTCGGATAATTGACGAGCGGCGAATTCATTGTGAACTGCATCACTTTTTCATCTATCGCGAACTTGTCTATCTCGGAAGCTTTTGCGGTATCGCTCATCAGAGCCTTGACGATGTCCTTTATGCCGTCGGGCGCCTGGGTATATTCGGACGGGTACGGCGCAAATATGAGAAGTCTCTGCGTCTTCATTCCGAGGCAGTCGGTATAGAGCGAGGTGTTTATTCCGTCAACGGCGCCGGCTGCGTCGATTATCACGAGGTCCCAAAGCAGGTTGCTGGCTTTTATGGGAGCGAAAGCCGAGCCCTCGCCCTCTGCGAGCACTTTTTCATCGAGAAGCAGAAGGTTTGCCGTTCCGGGGCTGAAATACATGACGGAATCCTTGTCTGCGTTGACGAACTTGAATTCGAGTCCCACGCCTTTCAGAAGGCTGAGATACCAGCTTTCTTTACAGCCGTCCGGGCAGATTATGAGTATGTTCGGATCTTCTTTTTTGTTTGCGGTGTCGAGTATGCAGAGCTGCGCCTTATCGGTCTTTCCTTCGCCGTAGCCGCTCATATCGACACAATATCCGTATTTATCGAGTTTTTCGGGGATACTGAAGTAAAACGGGTTGTGTTCCAGATTTCCCGAGGTTATCCATTTGATGTCGTTAGCGTTCATAAACCCACCCTTTCGCGCTCCGAGCGTACGCGCCGATGTGATGCGCGTCTGCAAGGCAAGCGATATGATATTATGTCTCAAAATACATTATACCCCTTTTTAATAAGTATTGCAACAGTTTTTTACGCTCTGAAAGCAAAATTAACGTTTTGAACAAATTTCGGAAAGCTTTTTTGTACAACAAGTAAATTTTCGCCAGAATATGGGTTACTGTTTTAAGCGTTTTATACAATAAACGGCAATTGCACAAGATGTAGTTTACAGCGTGTGTGTCCGCTACAATATAATGATTTTTCCATTGATGCAGTGCGGATTTTTGCCGGTTGGTGTGAAGAAATTGTGAAAATCATTGACATTTTTTATAATATTTGTTAAACTGATGGTGTGTGCCGCGCATAAACTTAAGCGCGGCAGAAATTTCTGCATCTGTACAGGAAGGACTGACATATATAAGATGATAAAAAAACTGCTGCGAAGTGTCAGGGAATTCAAGACAGCTTCCATACTGACTCCGCTCTTCATGGTAGGAGAGGTGGTAATGGAAGTCGTGATCCCGCTTCTTATGGTAATGCTCATCGATGACGGCATAAATGGCAACAACAATCAGGGCGACATGAACGTCATACTGATCGTCGGCGCCGCGCCCGCGGTATGCTGTATG
>CAMVEM010000172.1 GCA_947166515.1 uncultured Clostridia bacterium
GCTTAAATGTAGGGGGCAAGGAACGGATGAGTTCCTTAAAGCGCGGTGACCTTTTTGGGAAGCGACACGCTTGAAGCCTATTTTAATAAAGTTTATGGGGATACTTTTCGGGCTGTCTCCAGATTTGTTGTCAGCAAATGCGGCAGCATACAGGAGTCCGAAGACATCGTCCAGAATATCTATACCCGCTTCTATCAGCGTATCGCCAAGAAGGGCTATGACGACATAGAAAGCGCCGAAGCATTTGTGATAAATATCGCAAAGTTCGAGTGCAAGAACCACTTCGGGGCGATAAAGCGACACAGCGCAAGCACGAATTTCTCGGACTATACCGAGGAGCAGATGGTCGAGATCGAAGCGGAAATGTCAAAAGAACAGCGCGGGCTCGAAGATGTGCTGTGCAATGAGATACTCGCGAAACAGATATTTGACGATATAGCAAAGGACGATCCCGTAACGGGACGTATATTCTATCTCCACTTTGTGTGCGACATGAAGCTCGACGAAATAGCCGAAGAGCTCGGACTGAGCTTATCCGGCGTCAAGAACAAGCTCTACCGCACAATAGAGCGTCAGAAGAAGAAATTTGACCTTTGACCGCTGCTCCGGCAGTTTCCGGAGCAATATGATATACTGAATACTTAAGAAAGGAGGAACGCGTTGTGAATACCAATGACTTCTACAAAGAACTTTTTGAGAAATATGCACTCAATGAAGACAAGATCCGCAGAAATGCTATAAAAGAAGCAAAGACGCCGGTGTGGAAGAGAACATTGGGCGCTCACTGGAAGACATTCGCAGGCGCGGCAGCTGCAGTAGCGGTGACCGTGGGAGTTGTGGCATATACGACTGCAAGATCCGGCGACGGCATCGACATAGTCTCGCACGAGGATGTTTTATCGGCTTCACAGAGACTTCAGGAAGTCGAGCGTAATTATTACAATGTTTCCTCCGAAGAAAATGAGTCGGGTTCGGACGTTTTCGTTTCGTTCGCTGTTAACGTGTGTTATAACGACATAGTAGTGTCGCTGTCCGCCGTTTCGGACAATGATGATATATCCGTATGCCGGCTCTACCTTGAAGACGGTACCGTTATAAACGGTATAAAAGATATAGTGGCATTTGCCGAGACCTCCCGTGCGGATAAGTGCATAATCGGCGCAAAGCTTTATGCTCCCGTTAAATATTACAAGGATCTGATGAAGCTTTCGCTCGTATATGTTGCGGAACTCGGTTCAGACAAGCTCAACGACCGCACATTCGTTCCGCTGCGCTATGAAGACGGCGATCCGCTCGTAGGCGACTATGACTTTGTGAGCACGACAGCCGTTACACCTTCAGTCACAACGACTCCTTTCGTATTTGTCAGCGAGACTTCCGTTTCTGCAACAGAACCGGAGCAGACCACCGCAGACATCAATTCCGATACAACAGAACCTCCGGCTACAGATATATCCGAGAGCGATCCCGCTGAGACCTCCACGGGTGAAGATCCCGCGGACAGCACATCTGCTCCCGACGGATCCGAAGAAAGCACATCGTCTTCCGACGGATCGGATATTACGACCGGCAGCAACGTCGCCGCGGAGACCACTACGGCCTCTGAAAGCGAGACTACTACGACCGTAACCTCCGAAGAACCGGATATGAGTCTTATTTCGCAGATATACCGCCTAAATGTCGAGAATGCGGTAGAGACCGTCCTTATAGGCGATCATGCGATAGTACTCGGAAGAGAGAATGTATATTTCTATCGTCTTGGCGGTATAGGTTCAGTGCTTCAGGCAAAATCATTTGAGCTTGCAAGCCCGAAAGTCATATACTCGGACGAGAATACCGTGATGCTCTCCGGCTGCGGAAGCACAGGTCTCAGAAATACTGTAGCGATATATGATATGAAGGCCGGTAAGGTCTATATCAGCGACGCGTCGGTTAATCTCGGCTCCGCAGAAATAGGCATAGTACAGTACAGCAGCGTGGAGGACAAGTTCTTCATGAAAGCAGTATCAGGTTCAATGACCTACTTCTACGAGATGTCGGCAAGCGAAGAAGACGGAATACAGTTCAGACCTCTGTTTGAATATAACGGCGTGGTATCCACAGCCGGCTGCAAGGACGGCAAGCTTTGGTTCGTCGCATCGGAGGACGGTGTGAATTACAGTCTGTATTCGTTCGATTACACGAGCGGCGAGCAGCTTAAGCTTGCAGAGCTTGGAACATCCTGCAAGATACGCAGAAGTCCTACGCTTGAAAGCTTCCTGATAGTTGCTGATGATCCCGTGACAAATGAGAGGACAACAAGAATATACAATGTCAACAACGGCAGATTTATTACCGTAGATGCTGACATTGACACACAGATAGCGGTATCCGGAGACACGATATACATCCGTATCGGTCAGAAGACCTATTCGGTAGCAAGTGACGGAGTATTGACCGAGAGCAGCGCAAACATCAAGTTCTCGGCGAAGACAGACAGCAGATATGTTGTTATATATTCCGGTCCCGACCGCATCGAGGTCGCTGAAAAGAATCCGAACTCCTGGGACAGATAAATGATTTTTTGAAAAAGACTGCATGGCAATAGCTGTGCAGCCTTTTTCTTTTTCCCTGCCTCCGGGGAGGGGGCTTTATTTTTCTCCATGGGAGAGCTTCGCCCCGCGCCCATTCTGTTACATATAAAAAAGCCACACAGGCAATTTTCCTGCATGGCCTTATTAAATAAATGAGTAAAGTTTTTTGGAAAGTGGTCTGCTGAAGGTTTCTTTTATCGCCGCATCCTTGCGGCGTTCTGGAAACCTTCTGTACGACATCCTGTCGTAGGGGATAACCTTTTGTTCACAGCAGGATGCTGTGCAGGAAATTTCCAAGAGAACGCAGGATGCGGTCATAACAGAAATTTCCGACACAAGAAAGGTTTCCCCCGATCTCGAGCGCAGCGGCGAAATCTTAAAGCGTAAACGTACCGCCGGTCTGGGTGCGGCGCCAGTCAACGTATTCTTCATACGTTCCGAGCTTGTCCCAGCAGCCCTTGTCCTTTATCTCGATTATGCGGTTTGCGACGGTCTGGACTATCTCGTGGTCATGAGATGTGAACAGTACAACGCCTTTGAAGTCGCTGAGGCCGTTGTTTACTGCGGTAATGCTTTCAAGATCGAGGTGGTTGGTCGGCTGGTCGAGGATAAGCGCATTGGAGTTGAACAGCATCATGCGCGAGAACATGCATCTTACCTTCTCGCCGCCGGAGAGGACATTAACAGGCTTGAATATATCGTCTCCCGAGAACAGCATACGTCCGAGGAATCCGCGCAGGTATGTTTCTGTCACATCGTTCGAGTATTGTCTTATCCAGTCGAGTATCGACATATCGCAGCCCTCGAAGAAGTGGTCGGAATCCTTGGGGAAATAGCTCGTTGTGATCGTGCTGCCCCATTTGTAGCTTCCCTCGTCGGGCTCCAGCTCACCGGTGATAATTTTGAACAGCGTTGTAAGCGCGATCTCGCTCTCGCCGAGGAATGCTATCTTGTCCTCACGGCCGACCGTGAACGACACGTCGTTGAGCACCTTCACGCCGTCAACGGTCTTGGATAATCCGCTGACCTGCAATATATCCTTGCCGGGTTCACGCTCCATATCGAAGCCTATGAACGGGTATCTTCTGCTCGATGCGGGCATTTCCTCGACGGTGAGCTTATCGAGCAGCTTTCTTCTCGATGTAGCCTGCTTTGATTTCGACTTGTTCGCCGAGAAGCGCTGGATAAATGTCTGGAGTTCCCTGATCTTTTCCTCGGCCTTCTTGTTCTGCTGCTTTATCATGCGCTGAATGAGCTGAGAGGACTCATACCAGAACTCATAGTTGCCGACGTACATCTTTATCTTGCCGTAGTCTATATCGACCGTGTGCGTGCAGACGTTGTTCAAGAAGTGGCGGTCATGCGATACGACGATCACAGTGCCGAAATACTCGGCGAGAAATTCTTCAAGCCACGCCACAGCGTCTATGTCGAGATGGTTCGTAGGCTCGTCCATCAGTATAATGTCGGGATTTCCGAAAAGTGCCTGCGCGAGCAGCACCTTTACTTTCTCGTTACCTGAAAGGCTCGACATCTCGCTGTACATGATGCTCTCGTCGAGTCCGAGGCCCTGTACGAGCTTTGAGGCATCGCTCTCGGCTTCCCAGCCGTTGAGTTCAGCAAACTCGGCTTCGAGCTCGGACGCGCGGTTGCCGTCCTCTTCTGTGAAGTCTTCCTTTGCGTACAGTGCGTCTTTCTCCTTCATTACGTCATACAGGCGCTTGTTGCCCATAATTACGGTGTCCTGCACCGTATATTCGTCGAACGCGAAGTGATCCTGCCTCAGAACTGACATTCTCAGGTCCTTCGGAATGGTGACACTTCCGGTTGTCGGTTCGAGCTCACCGTTCAGAATTTTCAGAAAGGTGGACTTTCCGGCACCGTTCGCGCCAATAACACCGTAGCAGTTGCCCGCCGTGAACAGCAGGTCAACGTCCTTGAAAAGCATCTGCCCGCCGAATTGTAAGCTTACGTTTGAAACTGTTATCATAACTTTTCTCCTGTTTTGTTTTGTCGCTTTCGCTTGAGATCTTCGGTCGCTCCGCTTGAGACTTTTGAGATATGGGGCTCCGCCCCAAACCCCGCTTCTTTTCGGACGCGAAAAGAAGCAAAAGCGACTCGCTTCGCAAATATATTCGATAGTATGTGCTTCGTTTTTAAGAATTTATACTTTAAAAGTATAGCATATCCGCAAAAATAATGCAAATCGCTTTTTTAATAAAATCAACATATCAAAGACAACGATTTTGTAAATAACGCACAAAAACAGCGCTGCCCGAAGGTTTTTCCTCCGGACAGCGCATCTGTGAAAAAATAAGGGGGACATTTACTGCTTTACGCAGTAATGAAGATTATCAGTTCCTGCTCTTGAAAAGATTTTCGAGGTCCGAGTAAGCGTCGTCGCTTGCCGCAGAAGAAGCTCTCGAATTGAGATACGAAGCAAAATCGTTCTTCTGGCTGGACGGAGCAGCTTCTGTCGTGCTCGTGATGATCTGTTCCGCTACACTTGTGGGAACTGCCGCAGATTCGAAGCTGTCCTTGAAGCAGGTAGCTATTACCGAGATCATTATCGAGTCCTTCATGTCGTCGGGACCGTAGTTTGCGCCTATGATTATCTCTGCATCGGGATCGCAAGCCTTTGTTATCGACTGCATAGCGTCGTCAACATCGGACATGAGCGCGTCCTGCGAAAGAGTTATGTAAACGAGCAGTCTGCCCGCGTTCTTTATCGAAGTTTCAAGCAGCGGGCTGTTCACTACCTGAGAAACAGCTTCTTCTACCTTCTTGTCGCCGGTACCTGATCCGAGTGCGATATGCGCGTCGCCGGCATTTCTGATGATCGTGCTCAGGTCGGAGAAGTCAACGTTGATGAGCGCCGTTGTGTTTATCATATCCGCAACGATCTTTACGGAGCTGCGCAGAACATCATCCACCATGATGAATGCGTCCTTCATGGTCAGCGCCTTCTCGTTGAGCTGGAGAAGCTTCTGGTTCGGGATAATTACAAGTGCGTCAACGTGCTTTCTGATCTCGTCGATGCCCTTCATAGCCTGATTCATCTTCTGGCTGCGCTCGAAATCGAAAGGCTTAGTAACAACGCCTATCGTGAGAATGCCCATTTCCTGCGCAACCTCTGCGATAACGGGAGCCGCACCTGTTCCGGTTCCGCCGCCCATACCTGCCGAGATGAATACAAGCGATGCGCCTTTGAGATATTTCTCGATCTCTTCCTTGTCTTCTCTTGCAGCTTCAGCGCCTACTTCGGCACGTCCGCCGGCACCTCTGCCCTTTGCGCACTTTTTACCTATCTGTACACGTCTGATTATGGTCTTGTCCTTGCTTTTGAGTGCAGCAACATCGGTATTCACTGCGACGAATTCTATCTCTACATCGTCCTTAGCCCCGTCTTTTGCATTCTTGCCGTCACGAAGACCTTTCTTTGCCATGTTTTCAACGGCGTTTCCGCCGCCGCCGCCGACACCGAATACTTTAATGCGTATGTCATATACGGCGTTGTCGTCAAGGTGGTCGTACTCCGGTTCTTCCGCTTCTACAGCGAAGCCTTCTTCATCAATTTCGATTGCCACGATTTATACCTCCTGAAGATTTTAGACTCGGCTCAAAGCCGTTCATAATGCGGCTTGCTGTGAACATAACCAGCTTTGCACATCATAATTTTCTCAGCTTTTATTGTAGCAGATTTTGAAATAAAATTCAATAGGTTTTTCAAAAAAAAACAAAATATTTTGTGTTTTTTTTGTTTGGATATATCTAAATGTTGTGGTTTAATGGAAAATTATGTAAAACAAGTTACTGCAAAGTAACATTTTGGCTAAAAGCGGTGATTTTATATGTTGATAATGTCGGATAAATCATAATTTGTAGGTTTTTCTGGGGGGCTTTCCGGAGTCGCTTATGACC
>CAMVEM010000173.1 GCA_947166515.1 uncultured Clostridia bacterium
CTGCTCCGGCGGAGTCTTGGTTCCGAGCGCAATCATCTCGGTGACAGGCTCCGATATGGTTCTTATGTTCGTGACACGTCTCGAAGTCTCAATGTTGTTGACGTATGTTACGTCCGCAGTATAGTGATCCACACCATAAACGCCCTCGGTGGTCACTCTTGAAACGCCGGAATAAAGTGTGCTGTCATCATAGTATTCGGTGCCGTAATCAACGTCAACGTCATATTCCTCGACAACGGAAACATTTACAGACAGGAAGGGTATCTCTTCTCTTATCTTTATGCGCTGACCTTCAAATATTCCGTTCTCGTAGATCCCGTGATTGAGCATTTCGAGCTGGCGCACAGTGAGGCCTGTCTTATCAATTATAGTGTCGAGCGTATCATCCGCCTCGGCTATGTAGTAACCGGCATTTGTCTTTATGCTCGTGAGCTGGGAAATGAGCCAGTCGGTATCTATGATAGAACCCGAAAGATAAAGACCGGCAGTCTCATAATCGAGATTATCCCTGAAGCTTATCTTGGCATTCGGGTGCGCAGCGCTGTATTTGTCGAGAATCGTATCAAGAGCGTGCTTTACAGGTTCATTGTCCGGTATAGCTCCGAGGAAGACTCCGTTCAGATAGAAGCCGTATGCATATTCAACGCTGATGTCCGAATAATCGAGTATGATATCCGCTACCTGATATTTGGTCATCGGCACGGCGGAGTTTGAGAGTTCAATAGAAAACTGAGGCTCAAGTTTCAGGTTTTCCGCACTTCCGAGATAGTTGATACGGTCCTTGAGTATCTCGTCGGCATCATAATATACCTGCTCGTTTTCGATATAACCGAGGAATTTTCCGTTTACGGTAAGCTTTACGCAGTATCTCAGATCAGAAGCGTAAGAAACTATATTGAACAGGAAAGCGATACAGATTATCGGCGCTGCGATGTTGAAGATAGTCACAGCGATGCCGGTATTTCCGAAAACAAAACTTCCGAGGTGCGATGCCGCGATCTTTACCGCTGCGGCTGTGCCTTTTTCTTTCTTGTTTTCTTTTATATCCCTGCGGGCTCTTTTTAATGCATGAGCTGTTTTTACAAAAGGAGAGATAAGCAGAACAAAAGCATAGCTCGCTTTTTTCAGAAACGCGGCCGTGATGTTTCCTGAACGTCTGTAAACGAACTTTGCTGCTGCTGTGATACCATGCCAAATCTTTACCGCAAGGCTCACAAATATGAAGATTATGTATCTGCCGAAATTTGAGAGATACATCTGAACGTTGCTGTGTATCTCACGTATAGTGTTTTTGCGCTTTTTCTTCTTTTCGGCTTTTTCTTCCGCGTTTGCCGTCTTTTCATCAAGCTCTGCGGTATCTTTTTTTCCGGTGTCGGCCAAAACCATATCTCCTTGAAAAAAACAGATGTACGCTCCTATGATAAAAGGGAGCGTACATTTATTATATCATCTTTTGGCAATTGTTTCAATACCGCAAATTGAACAAATCGGACATACACCTTTATTGAAATTTCTATTCGGAAAAATTTGGCCGGAAAAATATGGAAACAAGCAGTCATTTCTTTTCAACGAGACTTCTGAGCGTTCCTATCTGCTCACTGTCAGGAACGCTGCAGCTGTATCTTATGCCGTCATATACCTTGACAGTGCTGTTCATTTCGGATTTCCCAAAGCGTTCATATCCGCGCTCTGCCTGCACAGATGTTGTATCAGAGCGCGAAAGCCGCTGATTTACAGCTTTTATTCTGAAAAGAAGGATCCTGTACCCAAGTCTGTATTTTGTGCACGGGTCTGACTCTGCGTCGAACTTTCGCTTTAAAGCATACAGATTGTCTGTTTTTATGCCGCGATGTGAGCTTGAGGAATAATTCTCAAATACATCGGTGAATTCGGGATGCTCGGATTCCTCGGGACGTCCGCCGAGAAGCGCGCCAAGCTTTGAAAAGAAAGAGCGGACAGCTTTGAATATCTTCTTTCTGAAAACTATGATAAGAACGATCAGGGCAATAATGACAAGCGCTTCGAAGATACGTGCGGCAGGGGACTGCAGAAATCCCATGAGCGATCCACCCTCGCCGTCGTCAGTCGTTATCTCCATGGGCTCGGCGTTGAACATATTCATAAGCATAAATACAGCTTTTATGACGATCTTTGCGCCTTGTCTCAGCGCCCATGCTATCTGTTTTCTGAAAATGCAGAGTATAAGTCCCGTGACGGTGAATGCGAGCACAAGTGCTGCGTTGTATGAAGTCAGTCCCTTCGGAAGCGAAGCTTTGGTCTCCTTGCGCATATTGGCACGGTCGAATATGCCGCTCTGATTTACAAGGAGCGCAGCGGCGGCAAGTTCAAGAACAAAAGCAGCGAGTATAATGTCCGGAACAACAGTAAGTTCATTATCTCCGGCTTTCACAAGTGAAATGATGTAGCAAGCGAGCGAAACGATGATATATGCACCGAATGCGCCAAGCGGAAACATATCTGCAAAGTTCCTGTAGCCGGTCCTTTCGCCGATAAAGAACATGAAAATGCAGCTTACACCAAGCGCAAACACCATTTCAAAGTCCCCGGTCATCGGCAGGGAGAGGAATCCCGCGCCGAAAGTGAGGATACCGGCTATCCTTATGGGTATGCGGAGCTTTTTGTGTGATTTTGAGAGATGTGCTCCCAGATAGCCCAGTACAGCGATGACCGCCCCTATGCCATAATAATAGAGTAGTCGTAGAAAATTCAGATTCCCGTAGATCGCTGTATCCGAGCAGATAAGAAAGGGGAATACCACCGCAGAGAATGCGACAACGGCAATTATTTTCAGAAACATTCCTTTCATGCGGTATTCCTCCTTTCGGCGTTCAGTCATTCATAAAATAATATCTGTTCACACGCCCGACGCGGATTATCCTTCTGTCGTTTATGCTGTCGTCGTTGCAGTAGAAGATCACGTTTTTTCCTCTTCTGCGCATCATGGAAGCAAAGCATAGCATTTTATCGTCAATATACGACGTTATGATGAATATATCCGTCCTATCGTGGAAATAGATGCCGGAAAGCTCCATTTGTCCGAGAAAATCATTGATGTCGATCGAACATTCGTTCTCTATATCGGAAAGCACGCGCAGAAGCCGGTAATAATCTTCCTTTTCGCTGCCGCCGTCGGCGTGTATGCCGCCGGACCCGTTTGAATAAAGGTCGGTGTCGGTATTGTGCGCTGCGAGCATATCAAGAATGAACGCGGCCGCTTTGATGTACGTTTCGGTATCACCTGTGATGAGCGGTCTCGGCTCGCCGATCGGGCTTTTCTGCATATTTATGATTATGCAGGCGCGATTGAGCGTCGTATAGTCGTTATTGAACACCATGAGCTCTCCGCAGCGTGCGGTGCTGTTCCAGTGTATGCGGTTCATGGGCTCTCTGCCTGTATATTCTCTTGATCCGGAGATCAGAAACGGGTCTTCGCAGATAAAACGTCTCGCGGTGATCTCGCCGTAGAGCTCCTCCTGCGAAAGATCGCCCTCGTGCAGCTCATACGGCGCGGGCAGGATCCGTATTGTTTCGTTAATGCGTAAAGCTTTCGATACCGATACCAGCCCCAGAAGATCGCTCCCGACTATAGAGACGGTCTCAAGCCGGAAATTTCCTCTTTTCAGAGCGGATACCTGCCTTGTGCGCGTGCATTTCTGCTTAGGTTTAAGCGCAAATACGCTCGGCACGAAACGTGTATCAGACGCTCTCGCGGTCGAGGAACCCGCAAATTCAAGCCACCTGCTCGTATTGAGCTCGGTTTTCACCCACGGGACGGGAAGGTGCTTGTCGTTCACGATCTCTTCCACGATCTCGATATTCTCGCCCTCTATAGCTTCGCCGGTGCTGAAATGAACGGTGTAGGTGAGACCTTTCATCAGAAAGCGGGCAAATATCTGCTGCTCCGAGATGATAGCTATTCCGACTATCAGAAGAATTGCTATCATTTCCATAAAAAAGTCTCACCCTCTTTCATCTGTAATAGCTGTATATCATTCGAACTGCTCGGTCGGAACAGTCACTTCATCAAGAATCTGGGCAACTATCTCGTCCGCGGTATTTGCGTTTCTGCTTACGGCATATTCCTTGCATATCAGCCTGTGCGGTATCACATAGGGCGCGACTGACTTGATATGGTCGGGAGTAACGAAAGAGCTGCCGTTTATTGCGGCATAAGCCTGGGACATCTTTTTGAGCGCGATAAGACCTCTCGGACTGAGTCCCAGACGTATCTTCTCGCTCCTGCGGGTGGCGTCGCCTATATCGCAGATGTATTCCGCACACGCATCCCCGAAGTGGACATTCAGTGCTTCTTTTGACGCTTCGACGATATCCTGTCTGTTCAGCACAGCGGAAATGCTCTCTATCGGGTGAGTCTCACCGACCGCGGACAGCATCTCAAGCTCGCTTGTTTTCTTGCTGTAGCCAAGATGCAGGCGCACGATGAATCTGTCAAGCTGCGCCTCGGGCAGGGGATAGGTGCCGGCAGTCTCAACGGGATTCTGCGTTGCGATGACAAAGAACGGCGTCCCCATTTTATATGTCTCGCCGTCAACGGTTGTCTGTTTTTCTTCCATGCATTCGAGAAGCGCGGACTGAGTTCTCGGTGTAGCGCGGTTTATCTCGTCCGCGAGCAGTATATTGGTGAATACCGAGCCTTTTCGGAATACGAACTCCTGTGTTTTCATGTTGAAGAAGTTTATTCCGGTAATATCGGACGGCAGCAGGTCAGGTGTGAACTGTATGCGCCTGAACTCACAGTCGAGCGACTTTGCGGCTGCGCGCGCAAGCATGGTCTTTCCGGTGCCGGGAACATCTTCGAGCAGAACGTGTCCGCCCGCGAGCAGCGCCGCGATGATGATACTGGTCTCATGCTGCTTGCCCTTGATGACCTTTGAGATATTGTCGTTGAGTTTTTTTCCGAATTCCTGTGCGGTCATATAGTCCTCCGTTGTTTTTTAGAGCACTTTAGCTTCAAAAGAGAAGTTTCCGTTGAGGCATTTATCACTTGTTTCAACTATGATATACATTGAACTGCAATTAAGTTTTTCAAGCTCGGAGTATATGCTTTGGCCAGGAGCAACAGTTGCAAGTACCTTCTTTTCGCCGTTCGTGTCATAATAGACCGTTGCTTTTCCGACTTCTACACTGAGCTTGTATATCAGCGATTTGCTGTTACCGGCCTTGAAATTGATCTGGAATACCTTGACGCCCTGAAATTCAGAGAAGCTCATGGAACAGGAACTGTCATTGTTTGTCTGAGCCAAGCCTACAGCGTTATACGATGAGGTATATTTGTCGCTGCTGCATCCGCCGATGAAAAGGCAGCAAAGTGTAAGAACTGAAGCCAGGAACAAAGAAACTGTTTTTTTCATATTATTTTCCGCCTTTCTTTATAAAACATTATATAGATTATAGATTAATTCCCCCGTCGACAGACGGGGGAAAGGTTTATGATAATGTTATACATTGTAATACTTATCGTAGTTTACTAGCTCGTCGAGCATCTTATCGAGCTTTTCGGGGATCTCGCTGTCCTTGAACTGGCAGGTGCCGACTTTCTTGTGTCCGCCGCCGCCGTATTTGAGCATAAGGCTTCCGACGTCAACGTGGCTGGTCTTGTTTATAACGGAATATCCGACAGCCGCGGAGCAGCCTTCGCCGCCCTTGCCGTTTACTATCCAGGCAGAGATGTTCTGCTCAGGATAGAGCGAATAGATCATGAATCTGTTGCCTGTGTATATGGGATCAACGCCTCTGAGGTCTGTAATGATTACGTCGCCCTTTATAACTGTATGTTCATGCACCATTTTCTTGAAGAGCTCAGACTGTTCATTGTAAACAGCTATTCTCTCCTTGATGTCGGGCATATCAAGGATCTCCTGTGTCGTCATGTTGCGGCAGCAGGTGAGGAGCTTCTCCATAAGCTGATAGTTGCTTATAGTGAAGTTTCTGAAACGTCCGAGACCGGTTCTGGGATCCATGAGGAATCCTACAAGTATCCAGCCCTTGGGGTTGAGGACTTCGTCAACGGTGAGGTTTCCGCTGTCCACCTTGTCAACGGCTTCCATAAGATCGTCGAACTGCGGGAAGCGCTCTCTTCCGCCGTAATATTCGTAGATTATACGCGCGCAGCTGGGAGTGATGCGGCTTTCGCCCTTATACTTGCCTTCGAGCTGCTGACGCTCAAACTCGCTCGAATGATGATCGAACCAAAGACCGCAGCCCTCTACGAAAGGTACATTCGCAAGAACGTCATTTTCGGTGACAGGAACGAGTCCGTCCTGTATGTCCTTGGGGTGCTTGAACGTGAACGTGTCGATGATGCCGGCTTCATAGAGAAGAGCACCGCATGCGAGTCCGTCAAAATCAGAGCGTGTTATAAGATTCATAGAAGGTTTCCTCCTGTAAAAAGATAACATTATTCTGAGGTGTC
>CAMVEM010000174.1 GCA_947166515.1 uncultured Clostridia bacterium
CTCTTTCCCTACACGACGCTCTTCCGATCTAAAAGAGTGCATACAAGTACAAAAGGTCCGGTAACGATCATTCCCCAGAGAACCTTGTTCAGGAAGATGCTGACCTTACGGTGATGTTCGGTAATAAATTCTTCGTAGGTAATTATTCTGTTTTCTGTATTGGCGATCATTTCTGTCATATCGTGATCCTCCGCTATAAGAAATACTGCATTTTTTCGCCAAAGAAGATTTCATGGAAAGACGCTCTCAAAAAGACTTTGCCATGCTGTCATCTATAGCTTACGTATTTATTTTTTAATGACTGCTTTTCTCTGTACATTGCGCTGTCGGCACGCTTGAACACAAGCTCATAAGAATTGTCACCCGGAGTGAACTCCGACATTCCCACAGCGGCGGAGTATCTCATCCACGGCTGCTTTTCGATCCTTGCCGCCGATCTATTAAAACCTTCTCTGATCTTTGCCACATTCTGAGTGCGTTCGGTATAATCCACACCTTCCAACAGAACGACGAACTCGTCACCGCCGATGCGGAACACGGGAGAATGCTTGAAAACATCACAGATCATACGCGTACATCCCCTGATATATGTATCTCCGGCTTTATGTCCGTGAGCATCATTGATCTTTTTCAGGTCATTCAGATCTATCATAACAACGGCAAATTCTGCCGAGCGTTCTTTTATTTTCATGTTAAGCTCACTTACGGTATTATCGTATGATGCTTTGCTGCCGACGCCCGTAAGTGCGTCCCTGTATGCTTCTTTGCTTATTTCTCCGATCTTTTCGTCCTTTTCTCTGATATCATTAAGAAAGTCGATGATCTCTGTCTGCATTTTGCGTATGCCCTGATAGATATCCTGTATTTCA
The DNA here is from genome assembly GCA_947166515.1 of uncultured Clostridia bacterium. Lineage (GTDB taxonomy): Bacteria > Bacillota > Clostridia > Oscillospirales > Ruminococcaceae > Ruminiclostridium_E. The sequence goes on from CAMVEM010000174.1 coordinate 870, forward strand.
TCGTTGCTGTTTATATCGAGCTGAATTACTCCGGCTTCATCGTAGCTAACGTCTTCTGCGGGTCTGAACTGTTTCATCTCATTTGTTATGGAGTTGAGCGGTGAAACGACAAATCTGTTTACAAGCACCATAGCGATTATCTGAACTATAACTGTAAAGACAAGAGCTGCGATTATTGCGGTCAGAAAGAAACTAAAGCGTTCATTCATAACCTCGTCCATGCTGACATAACACCCGACATGACAGATGATACTTCCGTCTTCTGCGTAGACCGGAGCGTATGCCGAGCAGAGCCAGCCCCATTCGCCGTTGGATATGGTCGGCTCGATCTCGCCCGAGGTATCCACTCTCTCAAACTCGCTTTCGTTGTAAGAAGTAGTTCCCGTAATATATATCGGATTGTCGTCATCATCCATAAGATACATATTAGCCTCGGAGCCGTTCGCACCGGCGACGAGCAGGTACAAATACTTGACAACATCGGCTTCACGGAGATAACGATTGAGCAGTTTGCTCGTATCGGAATATTTTTCCCACAATCCCTTGTTTTTAAGATATTCCTCGACAAGAGACTCGTTATCATCTGCTTCGGCTCTTTCTCTAATCGCCTGATATTCACCGGACCCGGCAGTCTCTCTCAAAGCTGAAAGGAACTCCGCGTCGAGAAGCGAAGCAAATGTCCTTGCAGCACTAATTGATGTTGACTTATAGAAATTGTCTATCTGCCGTGCGCTGCTGAAATGTGAAATTGTAGCGGTACCAAGCACCGCGATAAGTACGGTAAGTATTACAAAAATATATGCTTTCTTTCCTAATCTTAACCTGTTTTTTCCCTCGTTCACAGGAGAGCCACCTCCGAAATCATCGTTATCTTTTGCAGCAGTTTATTTTTCAGAATTAAGATATATAGTTCTGGCAAGCAGTGACGCAATATATTCATCTCCGAAAGCGAGGCTATTGCCTTATGAGTAAGTGCGTTTTATGTTTGTTACAGCGATCTGGTCGCCGGTGATCGCGGCATATACCGGTTTGTCTATGTCGGTAATGACAGCCGTATTTCTGGCTGAAATACCGAAATTCTCTGTGATGATAGTTATCATATCATCTTTGACCGTGAACCTCACAGTCGCGTCATACCCAGCCCAATTGTATTTTTTCCAGGCATCCCAGCCTTCAAAATCGTTTGTTTTTACAACGTTCAGTTCCGCGTGGCAGTTGGGATCACTTTCCCAGAACTCGCCGTCAAAACGCATAAACGCAAGATCGCGGTAGCCTCTTCCGGTTACGGTCCCGTCGTCCGAACAGAAAATATCAATGAACGGACAATGCCATACCAGTCTCGCGGTGGGAAGACATTTTGTGTGGAAAGTGATCGTCAGGCCGTCCTTTATCTCAATGCCCTCGGAAGCTGCTGTACGATAGCCGTCTATCTGCAGGTTCGGCAGATCGCCGGTCGGAGCGTCTTTGATATAGCTTATTTCTTCGGCTATTCTCGGCATGAGATTCGCCGGAGCCTGCGTTTCCGATTTCTCTGTGCTTATATTGCTGATATGGCAGTTCTCACCTGTAAAAGCAATATACAAAAATCTTGTGCTGTCGGGCAAAGCGATGATGACCTCGGCGGTCTGCGACTTCCCGATAATTCTGACAAGGGCGTGATCTCTTATCTTTACCGCTTCGATCTTGTATCCGCCATCCTTCACAAGATCCGACAAGCCGGTATCCGTGATTTTTGTCTGCATGAGTCTTGCTCCGGCGGCAACTGTCCTTCCGTCGAACCATATTTCGCCGTACTCAAAATAATTCAGATCTTTAATTTCTTTTTCCGTATCATGCTCGCGTCCGTCAAGTGAGTCAAACAGTATTATCGAAGGATCGGGAGCTTTTCCGGGTTTGTTTTCGTTTGCGCTGACAATCAGATGTACAGCGGTCATAAAAGGTGTGATCAGTATGCCTGTTGACACGTCGCTTCTGTGCTCGTCGATAACAAGATCGTTCATGCCGGTCTGCTCGCCGACTTCCTCTCGCTCACTCATCCTATACTCGGTATCGACATCTATAAGGTGCAGCATAAGTCTCGCATATTCCGGGTCAAACTGTGTACCGATTCCCTTGACGATCTCCTCACGCACCTTCTGCTGTGGTATCGGGTCGCGGTAGCTTCGTTTTGATGACATCGCGTCATAAGCATCCGCAACCGATACTATTCTTGCTATTTCGGGAATATCGGTGCCTTTGAGATGATAGGGATATCCTTTTCCGTCGTAACGTTCGTGGTGACCGCCCGCGCCTATGCTGAGATAAGGAAACTCGGTTATACTGTTCAGTATCTGCATTCCAAGTACAGGGTGCTGTTTTATCTTTTCAAATTCCTCATCGGTGAGCTTTCCGTCTTTGGTAATGATACCGTCGGGTACACCGATCTTTCCTATGTCATGGAGCAGAGCGGCGTAATATATCTCTTCACATTCCTGCTCGGACTTGTTATTCATCTCAGCAAGCTTTTTTGAATACTCTGCAACTCTTGACGAATGACCATGTGTGTATTTATCCTTGGCATCTATGGAATTAGCAAAAGCTGTTATTACCTCCTGGAGAAGCTTCTGATCGCGCTTGTTCATTTTTTCGATCTCAGCATAATGTTCGGCCTGGCGAGCATGTTTTTGTGCAACTATGCTCAGAATAATTATTATCACAAGGAATGCCATAGTCACAGTGACAAGCCATATCAAAAGATATCCGACATAGGCTTCAACACCGAGCATAGAGATGTCGATACCCACATAGGCAGTACATTTTCCGCTGTCATCATAAAGCGGCTCATAACCTGTCAGAAGCCAGCCGTATTGATCGCGGCTTTCGATAATGTCGATCCTGCCGCCCGCAAGAAGTGTCGGGATACTGTCCTCGAACGCCGCTTCAAACTGCCAGATATCGCCAAGCGGCAGCTCATCCGCAGGGCTTTCTGTATATTGCATAAGCTCAGTATCATCTGTCTCCATATCATATATTATATGGCACCCGTCGGGCTGTATCTGCGTAACATACAAATATTGCAGATACGGCGTGTTGTTCAGAATATTTTTTAGCTGTCGTCCCGTCTCATAATACTCATCGTCCGCCCCGTCTTCAAGCCAATGGTTTATCTTATTTGCGTCGATCTGCGTCGCTGCGAGTTTTCCTGCCTTAACAAGTATCTCTTTTCTGTTTTCTGTCTCCGCAGTACGAAACAACATATTACTTGTGACAATACAGACAATGACTATTGCGAACACAAATAATGTTGAGATCAGCATCAGTCGGTTCTGTTTAAGCATATTCTTGAGCCCGGATAAAGGTTTTATTTTCATTTCTCTTCTTCGATCATTATTGACTTCCAATTTGGTCATGCTGTTCGCTCTCATTATAAAATTACAGTCTTCTGAACTGATACTTTGCTTCTTCTGCCCATGTGTACTCTGTCATATACTCGCCTGTGTATAAATTTACCGCAGCGGGGTCTCCGTCGATCATGCGATACATATCGCAGTCTATCATTTCGGGCTTTATACTGAGCAAGCCCTGCTTCATCACAAATATGTCTCCGATACCGTATTCTACCAGCGTATCCCGCATACTTCTTATCATAACATCGAGTTGCTTCTGCATAGAGCGGTCATATTCGCGGTCCCGGTAAAGAATATCGTAAAGATCCTTTCGTAATATCTGTGCTCCGCGGCGGCTCACAAGAACAGCAAAAAGCTCCTTTGACTTTGACCGTGCGAATTTAACGGGCTTTTCATCAACATAAAGCTCAAACTTCCCGAATGTAACTGCCGATATGTGCGCAGTATGTAAATCGGGACGCGAATGTCCGTATAGTGCAGCCGCGTGATCTATCTCCGCGGAAAGAGCCTCAGCTGTGATCGGCTTAAGAAGATAACCTGCGGCGTGTATCTTAAATGCGTCAACAGCATATCGGGTGTAGCCGGTTACAAATATTATCGCGGTGTCCGAACTTTTCTCCCTTATGTGCATTGCCAGCTTTATTCCATCCATATCAGGCAGATTTATATCAAGCAGGGCGATGTCGGCGGTATTTCCGTCGAACCATTCCAGAGCCTTTCTTGCTTTCTGAAAGCCTGTAACATAATCGACCTGCGGTAACCGATCGCACAGTTCGACCGTCTGCCGAAGAATGATACTTTCGTCATCAACGCAAACTATTCGCAATATAGTCCACCGCCTTTCTTAATAAAATGATCCGTAGGTTATATTCATTTTATCTTTTTTTACAAAAAGCCCTATAATATATTAAAGTGCACTCTTCCATTATACACCATACAGTCCAACAAAACAAGGTTTTTTTCCCGTACGCCGGAGAATGTTCTACAAATAGAGCACTAAAAACTATATTTTTCCGTTTTTGTTGTGCACATTAACAAAGCGCATCGTCCAACAGTTGTCCAACATTCGTCCAACAATTTACATTTTGCACAATCAGCAAACATGAAAAATAACAGCAGCGACTGCCGGATACAGACAGAACCGCTGCTGCTTTTTATTCCCGGGCCGGAATATTTATCACTATCTCCGTCCCCTCACCTATAACGCTGGTTACAGCCAGCGTGCCGCCGCAGAGCGTTTCGATGCGTCCGCGGACATTTTTAAGCCATATATGGGTATTATCCGAAGTGGATACCACGCAATCAACCTACTTGCACGTTATAAAAGAGGCGGAAGCGAGACAGAGCTCTGAGCTGACCGAAAAAATATCCGCCGCTCTTGGCTTGAAGGAAAGCGACAGCGAGAGTAAAGGCGACGAGAATCCGCCTAAAAGCGCATAAAAGCCCGTAAATCCCAAAATAAATCCCATTTTGGTATCGAGAGCAAAAAAGAAAACCGCCGAACCCGCTCTATAAGCGACTTCGGCGATTAAGGAATATGGTCTGAGTGACGGGACTTGAATTAGACTATCTAACTATAGCATTTTGTTCTATCTTGTTCTATCCCTTTATATATGCGGGTTTAGCTTGCTTTATCTTTTATGTTAAATAAATGTTTTTCAGCATGTTTTTGCAACAATAATGGACAAATAATGGACAAGATTTTCGACATCTCTACATGTTTTATAACTTACAACAAGTTGGAGGAAACACTATGAAAAGTTTTATCGAAAGTCTTTACTATGGAGAAATCAGTCCCTGCTCAATGCCGGTTCCAAATACCAAAAGATACATTGAGGCACAGAAAGAACTCGGCAAGTATGAAACAGAATTATTAACAAAGTATCTTCAATAGGTGGCAAAACCTTATTTAAATGTACTACTACGCAATCATCACATTTATTGCTTGCAAATCTATACCAAGTTTTATTTGTTGTTAAAAATATTTTAATTGTAGGTTCGAAAGAAACAATTTCATCTGTAAAATGAATTTCAATCTTTTTGCCTATACCTGATTTTCTTGCTAAACTATTGATTTTTCCCGGGGGCTATGGTAAAATAATACAACATTCAAAATAAGAGGTCAGCAAAATGAGAAAACACCTTATCGTAGGCGCAGGAGGCACAGGCGGTCCTGTCGGAGCCTATCTCGCAAG
>CAMVEM010000175.1 GCA_947166515.1 uncultured Clostridia bacterium
ATACCCATTGACCAGCTTTCGAGCGTCATTACCTGGAAAAGCGTGTAGAGCGCCTTCGGTATATCTCCGAACCATTCGGGGAAAGCTGTTCCGAACTGTGTAACACCTATGATCGCGAATATGTAGTAAATTATAAGCAGGAGCATAGCTGTCCAGGAGATACCGGGTATCGACTTGCCGATTGCTCCGATTATCACCTGCAGAGGCTTTAGCGAGCTTATCATCTTGAAGCCGCGGAGTCCTTTCAGCGAGCGGAACACTCTGAACACGCGCAGTATTCTGACCGACGAAAGCACAGCAAGACCAGAAAGGATCGATGTGAGTATGATTATGAAATCAAACCAGTTCCATGCGCTCTTAAAATAGCCGAAGAATTTGTACGCGATCATTTTTAAGAGCATCTCAACGATGAAAATGCCGAGGCATATCATATCTATAACACCGAGCACATCGCCTATCGACGCTGTTATAACCGGGGATGTCTGTAATCCGAGCACTATTGAGTTGATTATTATGACGACAAGTATCGTGTTCTGAAACAGCTTGCCGTCAACGAAGTCTTTCAGTTTGTTCATTTCTCTCTTTTCCTTTCGCCATTTATTGGGTTACTGAGATCCATTTTTCTGATATCTTCTCCTGAACCGGTATATATAATACTATTTTTTTGGCCGTATGTCAAGTGCTGTGGAATTATCAGCCAAAAATTTTTTCACAAACATCAGTTTCCCCACTTTACAAATTATACCGTGTGTGCTATTATATATAGTGGAGTATTTTTTTGTGATCGGAGAACATTATGACTACCAAAATCACCGAAAAAAACAAAAAAATAATTATCATAACAGTCATAGCTGTTATTCTCGTGATCGCCGGCGTGGTCGTTTTTTTACTGCTGTCCGGAAACCGCGGAGACGGATATGAATCGATAGGCGTCAAGGAAATTGTCGGCGACGTCACGGTAGAACACAACGGCGATGTTTATAAAGCCTATCCGGACATGAAGCTTACAGACGGATTTGCCATGAACACAGCCGCCAAAAGCTACAGCCGCATGTTGCTCGACAAAGAAAAGATTGCCAAGCTCGAAGAAAACAGCCGCGCAAAATTCGAATCAATGGGTTCATACGGAAAATCGACCTACATCACGCTTGAATACGGCGAACTGTATAACGAGATCACCCGTCCCCTGAAGGAAAACGAAGATTATCAGGTAACGACCCCGAACGCCGTTCTCTCAGTGAGAGGAACGCTTTTCATAGCGCGGGCGCGAAGAGACACCGACGGAAAGTGGGTCACCGATCTTTACACTTTCAGCGGCTCAGTCTCGACTCACCGCATAATGCCCGACGGGACCCCCGTGAATGAGGACGTCCGTGTCAATGCCGGATACAAGACAATCATCAAAATGGACGATGATACAACGTATTATATAGAAGAGAAAGATATTGACCCGGGCGACAATGTTGATCCTATATACATAGATGAAGTTGATACGGATATTCTCATTAATGTATATGCCGCGTCAAAGAGCGGTCACAAAGTCTGCTTCTCTAAAGCAGAAATGGAATCAGAATTTGATAAACGCGGCGTTGATCTGAGTCTGTACAGATCTTACCGCACAGGAGAACCACTCGGCACAAAAGGCACTACGCGCGCCCAAACGACTACCGGCACATCATCCGGCGATATTCCAAAGACTGACAATACCACAGATACAGAGGATACCGATAACACCACAAGCACACCCGACACATACAGTTCTTCGGACGATGAGACCACCCTTCCCCCGGAAACCGAAGCCACCTCGCTCGATACAACCGTTCCGCCTGTGATAACCACAACTGTGCCTGCGATAACCACGAGCGTTCCTTATGAGAGCACACTGGAGCCGGAGACAGAGACAGGCGCAGTGACGCCGGACGAGACTTCCGCAAGCGAAACGTCCGAAGTGTCAGAGACCTCGGAGGAAGACACATCAACACCGCCGGAAACATCAGCTTCCACGTCTGTTCCCGTCATAATCGTGACCCCGTCATCTTCCGAAACGTCCAAGACATCAGAAACTTCCGAAACTTCAGAGACATCCGAAACATCAGAAACAAGCGAGACCCCCGAAGAGAAATGCGACCACTCCTACAGCCTGATAAACGACTCGATAACCCTTGTCTCCGGAACCGGTTCGGCGGCCTCGTTCACAGCAAAACTCGAATGTTCAGAATGCCATGAAACTGTAGAAGTAACGGGAACCGTAAACAGTTTCTCGCCCGATTCAGAAGGAAACATAACATACAGTATCAACTTTACCTACGGCGGCGAAGTATACACGGGAACACACACCGAATCCTGCACCCACAATTTCAGTCTTGTTGAAAGTTCTGTGAAATACAGAGGTGAAGTCAATTCTACAACTGCTTCATTTACTGCGGATATAGAGTGCAGTATCTGTCATTTTACACATAACTTATCGGCCAATTCTTATGGCTACTCAGTGGAAACGAACGGGCGTAATTACCTTATCAGATTCACTTACGAAGAACAGACATTCCGTACCGAATATGTCGTTCCGAACTGCACCACCCACAGCTTCTCACTTGATGAAAGCTCTGTGACGCATCATGGCGGCACCTATGGTTCGGCGAAGTTCACGGCAGATGTAGTCTGCAGCAACTGCGGCGAAACTCACACCGTAGACGGTCGCGTGACTGCCAGCGGACCGAACTCCCGCCCCTCCGGATTGTTTTATTACATCACATTCACATATAACGGCCAGGATTTCGAGACAAAAACAGTAGTCCCGACCTGCACAGTGCATGACTATAGACTTAACGACGATTGGTTCAATTACGACCTTGTATCCGGCACAGGGTATGACGCACAGTTCACGTCAAGCCTGTCATGCGTCATCTGCGGTTCTTACCCGACCGTCACCAGCACAAGAATTCTCAATTATGTTCAGAAAGCATCCGGAGATGAATATACAATTGAATTCGTATATGAAGGCAAAACTTATATCGGGCATTACACCATGCCATGCTCGCATAATTACGGCGGCACTCCCACCTTTGAATGGAGCGACGATTGCTCATACTGTTATTGTAAATTCGAATGCCTCAACGGCTGCGGTTCTTATGATGAGCAATACTGCGACATCACTTCGCAGATCGTAGGAAACAAAAAAGTATTCACCGCAACGTGTACTTACAACGGGACCGTATATACCGATACAAAAGAAGCAGACAGTTCGATGTGTGACACCCACGACTATGAGATCGAAATAATAAGCAGCAGCGGAAGCGGATCTTCCAAGGATTTCACATGCTGCCTGGTTTGCAAAGCATGCGGCTTCAGAATTGAGGAAAGCTCACTTTACAAGAGAGTGACATACGATTCAGAAACCAATACATATTCAATCATGATATATTATAACGGTCAGACATACACAAAAGATGGACTTACCTGATACCGGGCGGGCAATGCTTAACGCATTGTCCGCTTGTTCCTTTTATTCCGCGCTTATCACTCTTGACTTTTCGTGCACATTATAATATAATAAAAGTAATAAGGCTCAGCCCCAACGACAAGGAGGAAAATTTATGAGAATATTAGTTACCGGAGGCGCAGGTTATATCGGTTCGCATACCGTGGTATCACTGCTTGAGAGCGGATACGAGGCAGTAGTGGTAGATAATCTGATAAACTCTTCCCGCAAAAGCTTAGAACGCGTGGAGCAGATCACAGGAAAGAAAGTAACATTTTATGAAGCAGATACGCTTGACCGTGCGGCAATGAAAAATATTCTTGACAAGGAAAAAATCGATGCCTGCATACATTTCGCCGGACTGAAAGCTGTCGGAGAATCCGTACAGAAGCCGTGGGAATACTATGAAAACAATATTCAGGGCACGCTCATACTCGTTGATGAACTCAGGAAACATAATGTGAAGAACATCATCTTCTCGTCATCCGCGACTGTTTACGGCGACCCCGAATTTATTCCGATCACCGAGGAATGCCCGAAGAAAAGCTGTACGAACCCTTACGGCTGGACAAAATCCATGCTTGAGCAGATACTTTCGGATATGCAGAAGGCCGACCCTGAGTGGAACGTAATACTTCTGCGATATTTCAACCCTATCGGAGCGCATAAGTCGGGACTTATCGGCGAAGACCCCAACGGCATACCGAACAATCTCATGCCATATATAACGCAGGTCGCTGTCGGGAAGCTCAAAGAGCTCGGCGTTTTCGGAAACGACTACGATACCGTCGACGGTACCGGCGTGCGCGACTATATACATGTGGTCGATCTCGCCGAGGGTCATGTGAAAGCGCTCGACAAGATAAAAGAAAACTGCGGACTTAAAATATACAATCTCGGCACAGGCAACGGCGTCAGCGTGCTCCAGCTCGTCAAGGCGTTTGAAGAGTCCACCGGCCAGAAGGTCCCCTATTCCATCAAGCCGCGCCGCGCAGGCGATATTGCGACATGCTACGCTTCTGCAGCTCTCGCCGAAAAAGAACTCGGCTGGAAGACAAAATACGGCATAAAGGAAATGTGCGAGGATTCGTGGCGCTGGCAGTCTAAGAATCCCAACGGATATAAGGACTGAACCGGGCACAGTATGCGGAGGAATATACAATGAACTTTGAAGAAGCCAAAAAGAAAATGTCAGATATCGGTCAGGAGCATGTCTTCAGATTCTGGGGCGAGCTTTCGGAAACTCAGAGGTCCGCGCTTTTAAAGCAGATCGAACATACTGATTTTTCTGTACTTTCAAAGGCATCCGAAGGAAGCGCGAACGCACGCGGAGTTTTCGCTCCGCTCGCAGTCATGCAGAGAAGCGAGATCACCGCGCGGGAGCAGGAGCTCTACAATGCCGGAGTGAAAGCCATAAAAGCCGGAAAGACCGCTGCGCTTCTTCTTGCCGGCGGAATGGGAACACGTCTCGGTTCGGATAACCCGAAGGGAATGTACAACATCGGAATCACAAAGCCGGTTTATATATTCGAACGCATAATAAGCAATCTCCTCGATGTCGTGAACGAGACCGGGACATGGATAAGACTGTTCGTAATGACAAGTGAGAAAAACCATGACGCGACCGTGAAATTTCTGAAAGAGCATGATTATTTCGGCTACAAAGAGGACAAAATAGTATTTTTCAGACAGAATATGGCTCCGGCCTGTGATTACAGCGGAAAGCTCTACATGGAAGCAAAGGACCGCATTTCAGCCTCGCCGAACGGCAATGCGGGCTGGTATTCGTCAATGGTGCGTGCGGGTCTCGACAAAATGCTCGCAGACGAAGGTATCGAGTGGATAGACATTTTCGCGGTGGATAACGTGCTCCAGCGTATCTGCGACCCGTGTTTCGTCGGCGCGACTGTGCTGGCTGACGTATCCGTCGGAGCGAAAGTAGTCCGCAAGGCTGCGCCCGACGAAAAAGTCGGAGTTATGTGCCTTGAGGACGGCAGACCGTCCATTGTCGAATATTATGAGCTTTCGGAAGAAATGATGAACGCGAAGGACAAAAACGGCGATCCCGCATACAACTACGGAGTTATTCTCAACTATCTGTTCCGCGTAAGCGAGCTTTCTGGCGTTGCGGACGACAAGATGCCGCTTCACGTCGTCAAAAAGAAGATACCCTATATTGATGAGAACGGAAATGAAGTAAAACCTGCCGAGCCGAACGGTTATAAGTTCGAGCAGCTCGTCCTGGATATGATTCATCAGCTTTCAAGCTGTCTGCCCTATGAGGTCATACGAGAAAAAGAATTCGCTCCTATAAAGAATGCCACGGGTATCGACTCGGTGGAGAGCGCGCGTGAGCTTCTGAAAAAGAACGGCGTGGATTTATAACGCATCGGTCTTCGGATCTCCTGCATAGTATATTTTCCGGAAATCATCCGCGATAACTGCGTTGTTACACGAAGTGTTGAGAGGAAAGATAGTAAATGACTTCTTCTGTAAATATGCTGCCTGTTTATATAGCGGACTTTATCGGAAGTCTTCTGCTTTTTGCGATAGTTATAACAAAAGGCTGGGAAATACCGACGCGAAAAAAAGAGAGCAGGATCCTGCTTCTTCTGATAGTTTCGACGATGATAGACTGCCTGTTTGACCCGTTCGGATTTTATTTTGACGGCAAATCAGGCGTATTCAGTCAGGTCGGATTATATGCGGTCAATTCCGTACTGTTCCTCTATAATCTCTGCGTCGGACTGGGTGTTGTATTCCTTGTTTCATATCATATAAACAGGAAGATAACGACTCCACAGAAAGCGGTCGTCGGTTTTATGATAGGTACGGAAGCCGTGCTGCTTACGCTGAATATTTTTACTCCCCTGGTATTTTATATCG
>CAMVEM010000176.1 GCA_947166515.1 uncultured Clostridia bacterium
TTTTGAAAGTTTTTCTCTACTTTTTTATTGTAACATATCTATTGTATCATAACAAATGCCGGTTTTTTTCGACTTTACCGTTTTCAGAAATTTTCACTGTACATATAAAACAGACCCCGCAGCCTCAAAGAGTTACGGGGTCTGATATGTTGTGTAGTTTAACAGCAGTTTTTATTCCTTGGCATTGATCTCGGACTTAACTGCGTCGAAAACTTCAGCGGTCTTATTATCGGGACCCTTTGTTATCAGAGAAACAGCGATATCCGCGATAAGTGCCACAATGAAAGCAGGAAGCAGTTCATAGATGTCAAATGCACCGCCGAGAGGTCTTACGAGGAACTTCCAGACAAATATCATTATACCGCCGAGACCCATTCCCGCAAGAGCTCCCCACTTGTTTGAACCCTTCCACAACAGTGCAAGAAGCATAACGGGACCGAATGTTGCGCCGAATCCGCCCCATGCGAAAGATACTATCTTGAAGATCGAGCTGTTCTCATCCCACGCTATAAGGACTGCAACAACAGCGATAACGACAAGTGCAGCTCTCGCAACTATCATTGACGCCTTTTCGGAAAGCTTTATCTTGAAGAGTCCCTTCATTATGTTCTCCGATGCGCTCGAAGAAGCTGCAAGGAGCTGTGAATCGGCAGTTGACATGGTGCATGCGAGTATTCCCGCAAATATGAGTCCTGCGAAGATTGCCATCATAAATCCGCCGTCGCTCATAAGGAACGCCATTTTGATCACCGATGTCTCGGATTCCGAGCTTGTAGCAAGCAGCGGAAGCGTGTCAGGAGCCTGTGCGCTTATCGTTCTTGCGATCATTCCTATGAAAATAGCTACAGCCATGGAAATAACTACCCATACGGAAGCTATCCTTCTTGAGATCTTTATGCTTTCCTTCTTCTTTGTTGCCATGAAACGAAGCAGGATATGCGGCATACCGAAGTATCCGAGACCCCATGCCATAGTGGATACTATCATCAGGAAATCATAGGGAGAAGATGTGTTATCCGCAATATTGTGGTTTTCAAACAGCGTGAAATAACCTGTCAGATTCTGTGAATTCTGAATTACATTTTCAAAGCCGCCGGCTGTGTTTATACCAAAGATAACAACTATTATAAGAGCCGCCGTCATTACTATGCTCTGAATGAGGTCGGTCGTGCTTGCTGCGAGGAATCCGCCTATACTTGTGTACAGAATGATTATACCTGCACTTATGAGCATCGCCATGTGGTAATCCCAGCCAAACAGCGAATTAAAGAGCGTTCCGCAAGCTGAAAATCCGGAAGCTGTGTAAGGAACGAAGAATATAAGTATTATTAACGCTGCGACACCGGTAAGAATATTCTTATTGTCGCCGTAGCGCTTTGAAAAGAATTCCGGTATAGTAATGGCACCTATATGATTTGAATATACTCTGAGCCTCTTCGCAACTATCAGCCAGTTAAGATAAGTTCCGACCGCAAGACCGATAGCTGTCCAGCCTGCCTCCGCGCAGCCGCAGAGATATGCTACTCCGGGAAGACCCATGAGAAGCCAGCTGCTCATATCCGATGCTTCCGCGCTCATTGCCGTTACAAGCGGACCGAGCTTTCTTCCGCCAAGATAGAAATCTCCCGTATCCTTGTTCCTGCGGGAAAAGAAAATGCCTATCGCTACCATCATCGCGAGATAAAGAACTATCGTCACGATAATAATTATAAGACCTTCACCCATTTTTGTTCTCCTTTGCTTTTGATGTCCCGGCCGATCGTCTGAAACGGCCAAACGTAAAAATGCTGATATATTATATCATAATTATTTATTACAGTCAAGATTTTTTCTGCATTTTCTTCTGTTTTAAGCAATACCCGATGATGCCAGCTTCGTTCTGTCTGCTATTACCCCGTAAAGGTTTATTTTCCATATAGCAAAAACGTCCCGAATGGCATTTTGAGCCATAAGGAACGTTTATCTACCGGAAAGCTCTCACTCTTCCATCTGTTTTGAAAAATACATCGCTGCAGCCTTTACAAGCGCGGTCTGTTCAGGCGTTGCATACTCGCTCACACCGCCCGACAGCATCACCACAGCGCCGTTTACGTCGCCCTGTGCCACTATCGGAGCGCATGCTATCGCATACTTGTCAACGCCCTCGATAGGATTGATGCGCTTATCCTCAAGAGACGCATAGACCAGCGGTTTCCTGCCCTCTATGACATCCTCAAGCGAACTTGATACGCGTCGTTCAAGCACTTCCTTCTTCTGCATTCCCGACACCGCGATTACATGATCTCTGTCGCATATCGCAGCGGGACACCCGCCGATTTTTGCAAGAACTTCCGCATACTGATCGGCGAGATCGGTGATATCCCCTACCGGCGAATACTTCTTGAAAATGACTTCTCCCTCTGAATTCGTGAATATTTCAAGCGGGTCGCCGTTATTGACAACGTTGACACGGTAGACCTTGTCCTTCCTGTTGGTTGAGGACTGTATGGCGGTCTGTGAGTTATCTGCCGTGTCCTGCTCAAAATTTACTGTCTGACCCTCACTGGTGTTAATGTTCAGGAGCCTGTCTATGTCGGCTTTCAGCATTATTTCAAGGTGATCCTCGTACACTATGATGCGATCAACGATAAGGCTTATATCGCGCTTATCAAGCTTATCCTTGTTCAGAATATCGTCAAACACTTCCATGACCGTTTTTGCGGCGCGATTAGTGCGGATCACTGTGTTCGCGCTGTCAGAGAGTAGCGTCATCTGGTTTTCGTAACCCGCTATCTTATCCTGTGTTTCCGCAATCAGAGCATCGTAGGTCTGCTCGATGAGCGCAGGGTCGTTGTCGCATCTCACAAGATCGCGCGTCTTTTGCCGGATAAGTGCTTTGAGTTCTTCCTTTGTATCGGCAAGAAGCTCGTTTATCTGCTTGGCGGCAGCGATACCGTCGCCTGTTACTGCATCTTCGTTTTTTATCGCCTCGTTTAACTCAGCAAGTATGCTTTCTGAGTTCTCCTTAACTGTCTTAATGTAGGTTTTCAGGATATCGTCAAGCATATCCGTACGGATATGATGCGACGAACAGGCAGATGTTCCACGTTTCTGATACGCTCCGCAGATATACGCCGGTTTGAGTTCCGGACGGCTGCGCGAGAACATCGGTGCTCCGCAATCTCCGCAGAACAGCACACCCGTGTACATATTGTCGTACTTTTTGCTGCCGCGATAGTTGTTGGTCGAGCGCTGCTTCATAAGTTCCTGCGTAAGTGCGAAGACGCTGTATTCGACTATCGGCTCGTGGTGGTTCTCAAACACTATCTGATCGTTTTCATCAACAGGTATGTCACTGCCGTTTATCTTTGCACGCATGTATTTGTGCTGTCGGAATGTACCAATGTAAAAATCATTTGTAAGTATCGTTTGGATAGAAACTATGCTCCATTCGTCCTTGACGTTAAGGCGACAGTCGTCTCCGCGCTGCTCTATAAGCTCCTTTTGTCGTGATCGCGGAGTGGGTATGTGCTTGTCCGTGAGGTAGCGGGCGATCTTTTTGTAACCCCAACCGTCGTTATACAGCCTGAATATCTCTCTTACAGTCGCCGCTGACGGTTCATCAACGGCGAATACGTTCTTGTGCGCGTTAAGTATAACATAACCGAACGGAACGCTGCACAGCCACTCGCCCTTACTCTGGCGGTTCTGAATTACGCTTCTGACCTTTTTGCTCGAGTCCGTAACCGGCATTTCGTTTACGAAGAAGTACAGCTTTATCTTCATCCAGTCGTCGCGGACCGGGTAATCGACATCATCACCAATGGCGATTATGCGTATGCCGGTCTCCACGAAAGTCTCAAATTCCGCAAGGCCGCTGCCCGTGCGCCTTGAAAAGCGGCTTAGGTCTTTGATTATGAATATACTATATTTCCCGGACATAAGCCTCGGTCTAAGCTCCATATAACCGGGGCGCTGATCAAAAGTATATCCCGATCTGTCCCGGTCTTCATAGTAGTCAACGATACTTGTCGGAAAATGTGTTTTACAGTAGTTGTCGATTATCGCTTTCTGGTTTTCGATACTCGTGTTATCTTTGTCAAGCTCGGTGTCAACAGAGATTCGTGTATAGGCTGCAATTCTTAATTGTTCCATATTATTACTCCTTAATTAGCTTGCTGATAACATTGTAACATATTATCATCATTTTGTCAACCTGCAGCGTTTCTGATCAGGTTATTTTTAAACAGCAAAGCCGTTTGTTTCGCAAGATCATAGCTGCCGGACATAAAAACAACGACGAGATATTTCATCTCTTTATATTTCTTGAATACAGGTTTCAGAGACTCTCTTACATTGAAATCGACGGACTCAGCCCTTGTAAGCCATATCTCAGTTCTCTTTTTTTCAGCATTTACATAGATTTTCATAGATACCTCCGTTTTTTAAATTATGGACTTTACACGATATATTATACACCAATTACACCTGTACTTGATTTGGGTGTAAACCCGCAAACGGCTTTGTTATGCATAATTGCGCGCTTTTTTACACTTTTTACACCCATTTGGTAAGAAATTAAAATTAAAAAAATATTTTTTCTTGACATTTTTAGGTGTAAAAGGTGTAAAATTCGCTGCAAATCGCTCTACAAGCGGATTTGCAGTTTTACACCGACCGGATTTAGGTGTAAAATAGCATAAAACTTCGAGTGCATTATAATTAGTAATCACTAGTGTATGGAAGTTTAAGTGCTATGCATTTAGATGCAGGACTGGAAAAGCGAATATGAACTACTTAAACCATTAGAGGAATATTATAGATTGATTATTCCTGCTATGGATGGTTTTTATGATGATTGTCCTGACTTTACAAACTTCGCTGACCAATGTGGACAAATTGAAGATTATTTCCAAGATAATCATGATGGAAAGCTTTATGGTGCATATGGAGCGTCGCAGGGTGGATTGATTATAACAGAGCTGCTAACACGAAACCGTATAAACATTCAGACAGTCATTATGGATGAGGTATATGTAGCGCACCAGGGAAGATTGGCAGGGTGGATTACTTATAAGATGTTCGATAAATATAAGAATACAGGAAAGTTTCCTGCATTTATTCATATAACAATGAAGTTAATGGGAACAACCTTAGAGGAGTTGATGGGTGGATTGGAAAAGACATTATACCTTAATGCCAGTGATGTCACCATGAAAAGAAACTTCCTTGAGAATTACACTTATCATGTACGTCCTGAACTTACCAACACAACATCAAAGGTATACTTGTGGTGTGGAAGTAAAGAACCATATGCAATCAAGTCTCACAATTTACAGTGAAGAAATTATGCAGGGATATGGGCACGGAGAGTTTCTGCTAAAGCATCAAAGTGAAATATGTCAAAAGATTAGTAGTACGTTTGGAATTCCTTCATTTGATACGTAATAACACAAATTCAGGTTTGTCGAAGTAAATCATGATCCCGATATTCGGGATAGTTTTGAAACGGAGTGCATTTTATGACAGAAAAAATGAAATGGACCAGAGAGCCGATAATCTCTAACATCAGTGATGAACTCATTGAGATAGTCACTGAACCGCACACAGACCTGTGGAAGCGGACGTATTATCATTTTCACAATGACAATGCTCCCGTTCTGCAAATGGAAACTGACGAAAAATACTTCTCTTTTATCGTGAAAACAAATTTTACCGACAGTCACCACCGCTTCGATCAGTGCGGTATTGTGATGTACCTTGACTCGGAGAACTGGCTGAAAGCGTCAATCGAGTATGAGAACGAGAATTTTCAGCACTTAGGTTCTGTTGTTACCAACCACGGATATTCCGATTGGGCAACAACCTCTATCCCTGCAAATGTAAAGACTATGTGGTATCGTTTCAGCCGCCGTGAGGATGATTATCGTATCGAATGCTCCTATGACGGCGTGAATTTCACTCAGATGCGAGTGTGTCATATGTGGGAGGGCAACGGCACGATACAGTTCGGCATTTACGCTTGCAGTCCGGAAGAATCGAGTTTTAAGGCAGTATTTACAGATATGAAAATCACAGAATGTGCATGGAAGGCACATGACGGACAGCAGCCCGATGAGAAATAACTGAATGTAAAAGCCGTGTACGGGAACCCCGCACACGGCTGTGCTGTTCCCAATACTTTTCTGCTTGTTTTCAATGCTTTTCCTGCCATATCGCACCTCCTTTCGTGGGAATATGTATTGACTTATCCTTTGGTTGATGATATACTTATAATATTACAGGTTAATGACAAACCGACAAATCGGGATTTATAGGGGGCGAGCATGATGTTGGAATTACTGAAAGTGAGATTTTCAGAACA
>CAMVEM010000177.1 GCA_947166515.1 uncultured Clostridia bacterium
TGTGATACTGCGCGGAGCCGTGTGCGTTCTGCTTCCGATACTTGTTACGGGAGGCATCCACATCGACGGCTTCTGTGACACAACGGACGCGCTTGCGTCATGTGCAGATAAGCAGAAAAAACTCGCGATAATGTCCGATCCGCACATTGGATCATTCGCTGTGATCGGGCTGTGCTCGATGATGTTATTGCAGTTTGCGCTGTTCTGCGAGGTGCGGAATTACTGCATTATTGCAGTAGGATTTGTGCTTTCAAGAGCGTTAAGCGGGCTTGCCGCAGTAACTTTGAAGTCCGCAAAAAATGAAGGTGCACTACAAAATTTTGTGAATCCTGCGCATAAAAAAATAACTATTGCTGTACTTGCGCTGTTTATTATTATATGTATCGCCGGAATGTGCTTTATTGACCTGATTTCCGTAGTTGCAATATGTGTTGTTTGCGCATTGATGATTTTGATTTACAGAGCTGTAGCATACAGAAATTTCGGCGGCATAACGGGCGACACCGAGGGCTGGTATCTCCAGATAACGGAGACAGCCATACTTGTTGCGGTGTTTGTCGCAGAAAAAATATCGGAGGTGCTGATATGATAATGATAACAGGCGGAGCTTTTCAAGGCAAGACCGAATACATGAAAAAGCGTTTCTCGCTAACCGCCGACGAAATTGCTGACGGTAGGAGCTGCGACATTTCCGAGCTTGCGGAGTCGCGCTTTATCACGCACTATGAGCTTGCCGTGAAGCGAATGCTTTCCGAAGGCATTGACCCTATTGTGTTTACAGGAGCTCTTGACTGTGAAGCAATAGAAATTAACGAGATAGGCTGCGGGATAATCCCGCTTGACAAAAGCGAGCGCGAGTGGCGTGAAATGACCGGACGAGCGGGCTGCATACTCGCTGGAAAAGCGGATGAAGTAATGCGTGTTTGCTGCGGAATACCAACTTTGATCAAAGGAGAAAAGCGTTGACTATCAACTTTATCCGCCACGGAAAGACCGCCGGCAATCTTGAAAAGCGTTACATCGGACGCACCGATGAGCCGCTCTGTGATGCGGGTATCAACGAACTCAGAAGCATTGCTTATCCCGACTGCGAGCTGGTTGTCGCAAGCCCGATGAAGCGCTGTCTGCAGACCGCGGTGCTTATCTATCCCGACAAGAAAATAGTGACATATACTGAACTTCGGGAATGCTATTTCGGCGACTTTGAAGGCAAAAATCACGTTGAACTGAGCGAAAATCCTGACTATCGGAAATGGCTCGATAACGGCGGCCTCGGCGCTTTTCCGAACGGCGAGAACAGTGCGGTATTCCGCGCACGAAGCGTTAACGGATTTCTGAAAGCTGTTGAAGAAAATAAAACTGCAAATACAATTTCTTTTGTGGTACACGGTGGAACGATAATGTGTATTCTCGAAAAGCTTGCTGTTCCTCATATGGAATTTTATGATTTTATGACAGAAAATGGACACGGTTATGTGACCGTTTATGACGGAAAAAGCATTAAAATAATTGACAGAATATGAACTATCTGATACCCACAATATCGCTGATAATCGGGTTTCTGCTCGATGCGCTGATCGGCGACCCATACAGCCTGCCGCACCCGATAAGGTTTATCGGGCGGCTCATATCCGCGCTCGAAAAGTTCGTCCGCGCACGTTTCAAAAACTTAACGGCGGGCGGAGTTTTTCTTGCGCTCACTGTGCTTCTTCTTTCTGCGGGAACGGCGTTCGGAGTGCTGCTTCTGTGCTATTGGGTGAATGTATGGCTCGGTATCGCTGTCGAAAGTGTGATGTGTTATTACATGATCGCGGCGAGATGTTTACAGAAAGAAAGTATGAAGGTGTACCGTGCGATCTCGGAAAACGACACTGAAAAAGCGCGAAAAGCGGTTTCGATGATCGTCGGTAGGGATACAGAAAGACTTGACGATTCGGGCATTATCCGTGCCGCAGTCGAGACTGTCGCAGAGAACACATCCGACGGGGTGACCGCGCCGATAATCTATATGGCTCTTTTCGGTGCAGTCGGCGGATTCTTCTACAAAGCCACGAACACAATGGATTCTATGATCGGCTACAAAAACGAGAAGTACGAAAAGCTCGGTAAATTCGCGGCAACGCTTGATGATGTGCTGAATTTTCTGCCGTCAAGAATTACCGCACTTGTGATGATATTGTCAGCTTTTCTGCTCGGGCTCGACGGGAAAAACGCGTGTAGGATATGGCGGCGCGACAGGCGAAAGCACGCAAGTCCTAACTCTGCACAGACCGAGTCTGTATGCGCCGGTGCGCTGAACGTCCGACTTGCCGGAAACGCGTGGTACTTCGGGGAGCTGCACAAGAAAGAGTACATCGGCGACGATCTACGTCCGATTGAAAACGAGGACATCCGCCGCGCAAACAAGCTGATGTATGTAACTTCAATATTCATTTTATTGATTTTCACAGCTCTGCGGGCGGCGATATATGGGAGGTTTTTTTTATGGTGAGCGAACACGGCGGCGACATTTACGGACGTGATATAAAACTCGATTTTTCGGCAAATCTGAACCCGCTCGGGATGCCCGAAAGCGTGAAAAAAGCGGCATCGGCGGCAGTCGCTTCCAGCGACAAATATCCCGATCCATATTGTCGTGAACTGACGAAAAAACTGTCGGATCACGAGAACATAAGTGCCGAAAATATTGTCTGCGGTAACGGCGCAGACGACCTGATATACCGCATTGTACACGCTCTGAAACCGCGCACGGCAATAATCGCGAAGCCGACATTCTCGGAATACGCAAAGGCTCTCGGCGAGGTCGGCTGTGTGGTAACTGAACTCGATACTGACGATATTCCCGTGGGTCTGAACGACGGCACTGATATGCTGATACTCTGCAATCCGAACAATCCTACGGGGCGGCTCATCGAGTCCGATACTCTGAAAATGATCTGTGAAAAATGCTTTGAAAACAACATTCTTTTCCTCTGCGACGAATGTTTTATAGACTTGAGCGAAAGCAACGAAAACCGCACTGTAAAGCGATTTATGAACGATAACCTCATAGTACTAAAAGCCTTTACAAAGATGTATGCAATGGCGGGTCTGCGGCTCGGATATTCACTTTTCAGGAGTGCTGAGCTCGCCAAAAAAGTCCGCAAATCCGGACAGTTCTGGAGTGTTTCGTCTGTTGCTCAGGCGGCTGGTATCGCGGCTCTCGACGAGCATGAGTATGTTAAGCGTGCGCAAAAAATAATCTCGGAAGAACGAGAATATCTGTCCGGAGAGCTTGGAAAATTCGGATTTAAAGTATTTCCGTCCGATGCGAATTTCATTCTGTTTCGCTGCGAATTACCGCTTGATGAATTGCTGCTGAGTGAGGGCATACTGATACGAAACTGTGCGAATTACAGCGGACTTGGAGAAGAATATTTCCGCATAGCTGTGCGGCTTCACGCTGACAACGAAACACTCATAAAAGCGATAGAAAAGGTGACAAAATGGCAAAAAACATAATGCTTCAAGGCACGATGTCGAATGTCGGCAAAAGTCTTCTGACAGCTGCGCTCTGCCGCATTTTCCGGCAGGACGGATATTCCGCTGCGCCGTTCAAGTCTCAGAATATGGCGCTGAATTCATACATCACGAAAGACGGTCTTGAGATCGGGCGCGCGCAGGCAATGCAGGCGGAATGTGCAGGTCTCGAACCCTCGGTGCAAATGAACCCGATACTGCTCAAACCCACAACCGATATAGGTTCGCAGGTTATCGTGAACGGAAAGGTATGCGGGAATATGAGAGCTGCCGAATATTTCCGACACAAGAAAGAGCTGATCCCCGATATTCTTGAAGCTTACAAAGAACTCGCAAATCAGCATGACATCATCGTTATCGAAGGTGCGGGTAGCGCCGCGGAGCTCAATCTCAAAGCTGATGACATCGTGAATATGGGGCTTGCTAAACTCGTTGACGCGCCTGTACTATTGGTCGGAGACATTGACCGCGGCGGCATTTTTGCACAGCTTCTCGGCACGCTGATGCTTATTGAAAAGGATGAACGCGAGCGAATAAAAGGTCTGATCGTCAACAAATTCCGTGGCGACAAAACAATATTCCAAAGCGGAGTTGATATACTCGAACAACGCGGCGGAGTTCGTGTAGCTGGCGTTGTTCCCTACATAAAGTGCGATATTGAGGACGAGGACAGTCTTTCCGACAAGCTCGGAAACTGCTCTGTGAACGGCATTATCGACATCGCTGTGATACGGCTTCCACACATTTCAAACTATACGGACTTCGACGTTTTTTTGCAGTATGACGGAGTTTCGGTACGCTATGTCACGCGGTACACCGCCCTCGGCGAGCCGGATATGATAATAATTCCCGGGACAAAAAGCACGATCGCGGATATGCGCTGGCTGCGTGAAAGCGGATTTGAGGCGGCAATAACAAAAGCCGTCGGCAGAGTGCCGATATTCGGCATTTGCGGCGGTTATCAGATGCTTGGAAAGAAGATAGCCGACCCTGTAAACTCTGAGGGCGGTGGTGAGATCGAGGGCATGGGAATGCTCGACACCGAGACTGTGTTTGCATACGAAAAACACCAGACGCAGACGACCGGAAAATTCGCACAGGTCAGCGGCGCTCTGTCCTCGCTGTCAGGACTTAAATTCACCGGCTACGAGATCCACATGGGCGAGACTGTTTCGCACGAGGCTCCGCTGCTTGACTGTGGGGGCGCGTATTCCGGCAGCGTTTACGGCTGCTACATACACGGCATTTTCGATGAACCCGAAGTTTCGGCGGCTGTCATAAAAACGCTGTATGAACGCAATGGGTTACGCTTTGACGGCACGGGCATTGACCGCAGAGCCTACAAGGAAAAACAGTACGACATACTCGCAGACGAAATAAGAAAAGCTCTCGATATGGAGCTGATATACAAAATAACCAACGGAGGCGCGGAATGAAGATCGAAAACATTCTTCCGGCGGATATCGAACGTCGCAGTATGGAGATAATCGAGAGCGAGATAGGCGATATGTCGGCGTTCTCGGAGCCCGAAAAGCTGATAGTCAAGCGGTGCGTACATACTACGGCGGACTTCGATTACAAGGAAAATCTGCGATTCTCGGAGAATGCCGCGGAGCTGGGCATCACGGCTCTGAAATCCGGCGCTGTGATCGTGACAGATACACAGATGGCGCTTGCCGGAATTAGTAAGCCCGCCTGCAAGCAGCTTAGCTGTGAACTGCACTGCTTCATGTCCGACCCGGATGTTGCTGAAAAAGCGAAGGCTCTGGGCGTTACACGCGCTGTAGTTTCTGTTGACAAAACTGCAGAACTTTTTGCTGACAGAACTCTCATATATGCCGTTGGGAATGCACCGACAGCACTAATACGTCTGCATGGGCTTATAACGGAGCGAAAACTTCGCCCCGCACTGATAATCGGCGCTCCCGTGGGATTCGTGAATGTCGTTGAGGCGAAGAAGCTGATAATGACCGCAGGAGTTCCTTATATAGTCGCCGAAGGAAGAAAAGGCGGTAGCACTGTCGCCGCCGCCATTCTGAACGCTATGCTGTATGTGTTATATGAGCGGTAAATAAAATGAAATAAAGTACAAAACTACTTGATAATATTCTTGGAATATGATATAATAGATTTGTTCCAGGAAATATCACAAAAGTGATAGCATTATACTGATAGATTTTTGATAGCAAAAGTCAAAACAACTTAAAAAAGTCAGGATAATATCTATCATTTCGTACCACCACAGAGAAAAACGCTTTAGCATATTTGTTTTAGTCTATGCCTTCTTCTGCGAGTGGGAATAAGCACATTTGAGAAAAGAATGGCTTAACCAAGCCTTTTATGGCACTTCAGTCCCTTACATGATACTATTTTGATACTAAAAAATGAGATCAGGATAAAAAAATCAAGTCCCCCGAACCCGCATTATTACGGGAACGGGGGACAAATGCTCTGATAACAAATTGATAACAGGGTGATAGCAATAGTATCACGGCTTTTGTACACAGAAAACCACGGCGAGTATTCCCACCGTGGTTTTCCGTTTTCAGCCAATATATAAAATGAGAGGAAACTATCAGGCATTATCCTGAAGCGCGTCGTATCCGCTTTCGCCGGTTCTGATCTTGAGAACATCCTCGACATCGTAAACGAAGATCTTACCGTCGCCGATATTAC
>CAMVEM010000178.1 GCA_947166515.1 uncultured Clostridia bacterium
TGTGACCGATTTCTTCATACTGTAATATACCTTTCTGCTATAAATTCCGATTTATCGTTAAACCTCTGCATTTCAGTCTGAACCTGAGAGAGAACAGGCTATATGATACAGCAGTCGGGGTCGGCGGGGCGTTCCCGTTTCATTCAAACGTCTGCTGTCCCGTTTGCTCTATGCCGAGATGCTTATAAGCAAGCGCAGTCGCCATACGCCCGCGGGGAGTTCTCGCGATAAACCCGAGCTGCATCAGGAACGGCTCGCACACGTCCTCAAGCGTGACAGCCTCCTCACCGAGCGCCGAAGCCAGTGTTTCGAGCCCGACGGGACCTCCGTTATAGCCCTTGATTATCATAGTGAGCAGCCGTCTGTCGAGGCTGTCAAGACCGAGCTTGTCGATCTCCAGCCTGTCAAGAGCGATATCCGCCATTTCTTTTGTGATGCGACCCGAGCCCATAACTTCCGCAAAGTCACGCACTCGTTTGAGTAGCCTGTTCGCGATACGCGGCGTTCCTCTCGAACGTTTCGCGAGCTCCCGCGCGCCGTCCTTGTCGGTGGGAATAGAAAGTATCACCGACGAGCGCATTATGATGTCGCAGAGCTGATCCTCGGTGTAAAGTTCAAGTCTCTGTATCACGCCGAAACGGTCTCTGAGCGGACCGGTTATCTGTCCCGCACGGGTAGTAGCTCCCACCAGCGTGAAGTGCGGCAGATCAATGCGTATCGACTGCGCCGAGGGACCTTTTCCGATTATGATATCAAGCACGTTGTCTTCCATAGCCGGGTAGAGAATTTCCTCGACCTGTCTGGACATACGGTGTATCTCGTCAATGAACAACACATCGCCGTCTTTCAGATTCGTAAGTATCGACGCAAGATCGCCGGGCTTTTCAATAGCCGGACCCGACGTTATGCTGATACCTACGCCCATTTCGTTCGCGATAATGCGGGCAAGCGTAGTCTTACCGAGGCCGGGCGGGCCGTACAGAAGCACATGGTCGAGCGTTTCTCCGCGTGCCTTTGCTGCTTCTATGAATATCGTCATGTTTTCCTTGACTTTTTCCTGCCCGATATACTCGCTCAGCCGCTTCGGCCGCAGGCTGTATTCTATATCCGTGTCTTCAGCGGTGAACTCAGGCTCGGTTATGCGCGCCTGTCTGCTCACTTCCGTCTCACGGTCTTTGTTCATTTCTATCAAATCCCGAAACCTCCGTTAAGGTGTCCCCACCCCCTGCCCCCTCCCCGGGGAGGGGGTTCTTTTTTGTGGGGGCTGCGCCCCACACCCCCATTACAGTGGGCGGTAATGAATAATATCATTATATTCGCAAAACCTGTTTTGGTTACTTTATACTGCTTATCTTTTTAAGCGCTTCCTTTACCGTTTCGGAGACCGAAAGCTCTGCAGGAAGTCCCGCGACCGCTTTCTGTGCCTGTGTCGCGGTAAATCCGAGAGCTGTAAGCGCTGTTACAGCTTCGGCGTGATTGCCGGTGACAGCGCCTGTCGGCTGCGAAAGCTCCGCATAAGTATCGGACGATATCTCGCCTATCCTGTCGGTCATCTTATCTTTCAGTTCAAGGATTATCCTGTCAGCAGTCTTTTTTCCAATACCCGGAATCTTGGTCAGCACTTTGCCGTCGCCCTGCGCAACACACAGCGCAAATCCCTGCGGCGACATTCCCGATAATATCGAAAGCGCGGCTTTAGGACCAACGCCGTTTACCGAAAGCAGCAGCTTGAAGCAGTTGAGCTCCGCGGCTTCCGAAAATCCGAACAGCTCCACTGCGTCCTCGCGCACGTTCATATATGTGAGAAGGAACACCTCTTCGCCCACTTTGAGCGGCGAGAGCGTATATGATGTCGTCCTGCACGCATATCCCACTCCGGCACATTCAACGACCGCAAGATCGTTCGTCTTGTGCGTGAGAGTTCCTCTTAAACTGTATATCATTGATAAATCTCCTCTTATTATTTCCCGACGATAGCGTCGTTTATCTTCTTAAGATCATCTATCTTAACGGCATTTTTTGCTTTGTACTCGCGGCGGCGCCTCAGCTCTTCCATAAGCTTTTCGGTCTCGGGATTTACTTCTCCCGTCTTCGCCTTGAAAAGATATGTTATCTTTTCCGAGATATATTCCAGGTCTTCCTCACTGTCGGTTATCGAAGCCGCCTGCACCGCATATTCCCTTGCCTCGTCATAATTCCCGAGACACGCCATGCAAACTGCAATGTCGATACACAGATAACACGGCGCCGGAGAATAAAGATCATAAGCCGTCCGGAAATGATCCGTTGCTTTGGCATATTCCCTGTGATACATTGAAAAAATGCCGAGATAATAGTAAGCTCTTGCCTTTATCCTGTCGCTGACTCCGGAATCTATCACCGATCTGAACCAATCATGACCCTCGCCCTCGTCCGCTTTGTCGAACCAGAGGTAATAGTCCGATACCCACTCAAAAAAAGTGATCTCATTCGGAAATTCCTTGCATGCAGCCTGCATATGCGGCAGCAGTAAAATATTGCTGTTCATTCTGCGGAGATTTTTCGCCATATCCTTATAACAGGCGAGCCTCAGACGCTTGTCATCCGCTTTTTCAAGACAGCGGCAATAAAGCCTGTAACCTCCGGGAAGATCGCCCGCGCAGACCTTATATATCGCGTCAAGAAACAGATATTTGCCTTTTATCCAGCCGTGCAGGTCATATTCCTTCATCGCGTACTGCGGATTGAAATTCTTAGGCGCGCGGTATGTCAGGATCTCGCTGTATGCAAACGCCTTTGCCATTACCGGAGCAAGCAGAGAGAAAAGGAACACGGTCACTGCAAGAGCTATCATAGCTGAATTGATCTCGGTGTCCGACCTTGTCAGTACTATAGCAACGACAGCCGTACAGACGTACGCCGCCAGTTCGACGATCATATATATGAATTCGGGATGTTTATTCTTCATATCCTGTAATCACTCAGTCTCGAATTGTACGAATGTGCATGACACACCGCGATCGCGAGAGCGTCCGCAGTATCGTCCGGCTTGGGTATCTCCGGCAGCTTCAGAATGTTCTTGGTGAGCTCCTGCACCTGCTTTTTCACCGCTTTTCCGTAGCCGGTTATCGAGTTTTTTACCTGGAGCGGGGTATATTCGTATATACCGATATCACGCTGCCTTGCCGCGAGAAGGACTATGCCCCTCGCCTCTGCGACCGCTATCGCGGTCTTCTGGTTGGTGGTGAAGTAGAGCCGCTCTATCGCCATTGCGTCCGGCTTATACTTATCCATGATGTAGCATACGTCGTCGTATATCTCTTTAAGCCGGGTGTTGAAGTCGGTCTCAGCCGCGGTCGTGACGGCTCCGTAGTCAATGACGGAG
This sequence comes from uncultured Clostridia bacterium, assembly GCA_947166515.1. GTDB lineage: Bacteria > Bacillota > Clostridia > Oscillospirales > Ruminococcaceae > Ruminiclostridium_E. The sequence continues at coordinate 3,365 of CAMVEM010000178.1, forward strand.
AACTGCGAACGCTCATATTCAATGACTCCGAACCCGACTATCGCATATCCCGGGTCGATACCGATTATCCTCATAACATCACACTTCCGGCATTATTCGCCGCCATTACAGCGGTTTTACAGTATATACCATAATATTATAGCACATTCTTATAAAAATTGCAATGTTTTTTTGATAATTTTAACGAAAGGACCACCGGGAACCTTCCCGCTGTACATTTTTTCTCATTACGGCTTGCAAAACCGGCGATAATATGTTAAACTATACAGAGATATCAGCACACACATTTTCCCCGGCAGATATGCCGGAAAGCATATAAAGGAGCCGTTCAGATGAGAACACAACAAACCAAAAGAGTCGGAATAGTAGACGAGGTGCGCGGATTCGAGTATATCCTGATGATACTGTACCACATCTATTACGATCTCGCATTCGTTTATAACATTGATCTGCCGCAGCCGGTGGATATAGTGATGAAATATGTCCAGCTCATATTCGGCTGCGTGTTCATCGCGATAGCAGGTATAGCCGCAAACTATTCGTCCAACAATTTCAAACGCGGAGCACAGTATTTCTTCATCGGAATGATGATGACATTCGTAACCGCGATAGTTATGCCGTCGGAAACGATAGTCTTCGGCGTCCTGCACTTCATGGGAATAGCCGCTATGCTCTACGGATTTGTCGGGAAATATACCGAGTGCATACCTTATTTTCTCGGTATAATCCTTTTCGGGATACTGTACGCTTTCACGCTCAACGTACCGATGGGATATATCGGATTCGAAGGATTCCTGAAAATCGACCTGCCCTCTCAGATATACGGGCACAACTGGCTGTTCTCGCTTGGATTCCCGAGTCCTTCATTCCAAAGCTCGGATTATTTCCCGATCATCCCGTTTATTTTCCTTTACTTTGCAGGAGCGTCGCTCGGCGTGTATTTCAAATCCGGAAGAGCGCCGAAAGGGCTTTACGACACACGGTTCGAATGGCTTGCTCACCTCAGCAAATACGGTCTCTGGATATATCTGCTGCATCAGCCGGTGATAATACTGATCCTTGAAGTTATCTTCAAGATCACCGGTCAGAATACGCTGTTTATGTAAGACAGGAGGATATACATGAAAAAATTAGAGATCCTCGACTCAACTCTGCGCGACGGCGCACAGGGAGAAGGCATAAGCTTTTCCGTGTCGGACAAGCTCAAGATAGCCGAAAGCCTTGATAAATTCGGAATAGACATAATAGAGGCCGGCAACCCGTTTTCAAATCCGAAGGACACGGAATTCTTCGAAAAAGCGACAAAGCGGCATTGGGGCAGTGCAAAGCTCGCCGCGTTCGGTTCGACAACCCGCAAGGATACCGCACCGGAAGACGACGAGGGAATAAACGCGCTGCTTTCCGCAGGCACTAAATATATCTCAGTATTCGGTAAAGCGTGGGATCTCCATGTCGATGTGATACTCGGAACATCTCTTGCAGAAAACCTCTCCATGATAAGCGGGACAGTCAGTTATCTGCGCTCAAAAGGCAGGACCGTCCTGTTTGATGCCGAGCATTTCTTCGACGGATATAAGGCAAATCCCGATTACGCGCTCGAAGTTATCCGTACCGCTGAAAAAGCCGGGGCAGCCGTTATCGTACTGTGCGACACCAACGGCGGAGCGTTCCCCGATGAAATATCAAAGGCAGTCAAGGCGGCCAGAAAAGCCGTCAGGGTCACGATAGGCATACACTGCCACAACGATACCGGCTGCGCGGTAGCAAATACCATTTCCGCCGTAAAAGCGGGAGCCTCGCACGTTCAGGGAACATTCACGGGAATGGGCGAGCGCTGCGGAAACGCCGACCTCTCGGCTGTGATACCGGATCTCCAGATAAAACTCGGCAACAGCATCGTCAGTCCCGAGCGGCTCATGACGATCACCAAAACAGCCCGCTTCATCAACGAGATCGCGAATGTCCGGCTGCCGAAGAACCTGCCTTATGTCGGAAGCTCCGCTTTTGCGCATAAGGGTGGCATGCACGCTGACGGAGTAGCTAAAGATCCCCGCACCTTCGAGCATATCGACCCGTCGCTCGTCGGCAACAAGAGATATTTCCTGCTGAGCGAGATGTCCGGCAGATCGGCGGTGCTCTCAAAGCTGCACGCGTTCGATGAAACGCTCACCAAATCAAGCAGCGAGACAAAGCAGATCACCGAAAAGATGAAAGAGCTCGAACATGAGGGATTTCAGTTTGAAGCTGCCGCAGCGAGCTTTGAGCTTCTTGTACGCAAGGAACTCGGAAAATTCACGCAGCATTTTGAGATCGACCACTATCGCATAATCTCGTCAATGGACAGTTTAGACGGCCTGGCATTCACCGAAAAAGCAAACGCACTCGTAAAAGTCAAGGTCGGCGATCAGTATGAGATCACCGCAGATGAGGGCGAAGGCCCGGTAAACGCGATAGACAAGGCGCTGAGAAAGGCTCTTGAGGTGTTCTATCCCGAGCTCAAGAAAATGCACCTGATAGATTTCAAAGTGCGCGTAATAACCTCAAACGACAGTACCGCCGCCATAACCCGCGTACTCATCGAAAGCACGGACGGCGAGAACACATGGACGACCGTCGGCGCATCGAGAGATATAATCAACGCCAGCGTTGTGGCACTCAGAGATTCTATCGAGTATATGCTGAACGTTATAAGCGACTGATACCGATCCACCCTCTGCCAAGCAAAAACACAAAAGCAGCAGCGACATTAGGGTCATACCGATGTAGCAGTTTTTTGAAATAGCGCAGTATAGGCATTTAAGCCTATACTGCCTT
>CAMVEM010000179.1 GCA_947166515.1 uncultured Clostridia bacterium
AGCCGTACAGCCCTGCGCGGTGAGATAGAAGAATGGCTGAAATATCCCGTTTCGGAGCTTGATGTAGTTGCCACCATGAATTTGGTCGACAACGCCGCACCGCTTGCAGAACGTGGTATAGCCTGCGTTCTCACAGTCGAGGGCGCTGTGGATATGTTTGACCCCGCGCGTTTTGCGTTCAGACCGCTAAAACCGGAGCTTTCAATGACATCGGTGCTTGCGTGGAAGAAGTTGAGTCCGTATGCAGGGGCGGCGGGAAAATTCTTGGAGTATATCAAAAGTATACATTCTGAGCATACCAAAGTATAAGATATAAGCATTTGACATATAGTGAAAACGCTGATATAATGAGTACAGGACACAAACATGTACTCATTTTTCTTTTTGCCGAGGTGACGCTATGAAAGTGATGATACCTGAAATATCCGATAAGGAACTTGCCGGTTTGCTGAAAAGCTCCGGAATGACAGATGACGAGGTAAAGTCATTCTTTAAACACTGCGAGAGCAACTGCTGTTTTGCCGAAAAGGTGCGTCTCCTGCGGAAAACAAGAGCAACTCTGCTCGACAATATTCACAAGAAACAGGCTGTGCTTGACAGGCTCGATAATCTGATATGGAATATGGAAAACGGAGGTGCATCGTGAAAAAGATATTATCACTCATATTATTATGCGTCTGTACAGCGCTGTTTGCAGCCTGCGGAAATGCCGCAAGCAGTCAGACAACACAGCAGATAGCGGTTTTACGGACTGAGAAAACGACGGAAGACATCGAAACAATCGTATCAGACGAAGATAAATCGATTCCTGAAGTTACGGTTTCTGCCGATAAAACTGCCGAAACTCCCGTTAATCCGGAAAGCAATACGCTCGTCATATACTTTTCGCGCACAGGTAATACCGAGAAGATAGCAAAATATCTGATAGAGCTAACCGGCGCTGATAGTTATGTGATCGAAGCGGTTGTACCATACAGCGACGCAGACATCGAATACAGCAATGATTCCTGCCGTGCCAACAAGGAGCAGAATGATAAGTCTGTCCGTCCGGAGATCGCAAACCCGATATCTTCGATAGACAGCTATGATACGATCTTTCTCGGTTATCCGATATGGTGGGGACAGGAGCCTCGCATTATAGACACATTCCTTGAAAGCTATGACTTTTCGGATAAGACCGTTATCCCGTTCTGTACATCGGGCAGCAGCGGTATTTCTACAAGTGAAGCAAATATCAAAGCACTTGTGCCTATCGGGAAACAGCTTGAAGGAAAGCGTTTTTCTGCAGACGCAACAAAAGATGAAGTAAAAGAGTGGTATGATACACTTCTGCTGAACGAAGGAAATGAAGATATGAAAATGAAATTGTCTATCAACGGAAAAGATCTTACTGTTTCACTTGCTGACACAACCGCAGCAAAGGAGCTTTCGGAAAAGCTGAAAACAGAGCCTGTTACTGTTATCCTGAATGAATACGGCGGTTTTGAAAAGGTCGGTGACCTGCCGTGGTCGCTCACCAAAACAGATGAGAGTATCGTGACCGAAGCGGGAGATATTATGCTCTATCAGGGAAATCAGATGACGATCTTCTATGACTCAAATTCATGGAACTATACAAAGCTCGGACATATCGACAACATTACGCAGAAAGAATTGAAGGCAATATTGGGCGACGGCAATGTGACCGTAACGCTCTCATATTAAAACGGAGGCAATCAAAATGCTTGGAAATTTCACTTATCACAATCCAACAAAACTCTATTTCGGCGAGGATTCACTCAGCTTCCTCAAGGACGAGTTGAAAAACTACGGACAGAATGTCCTGTTCGTTTACGGCGGCGGCTCGATCAAAAAGAACGGTCTGTATGACGAGATAATCGCTATTCTCAAAAAATGCGGAAAGAACGTCGCGGAAGTGTCGGGCGTTATGCCGAACCCGACTTCCGACAAGCTTAACGAGGGTGTAGCTGTCGCCCGTGAGAACAAATCAGATTTCATTCTCGCAGTCGGCGGCGGCTCTGTATGCGACTATTCAAAGGCTGTGTCTGTTTCCGTAAACTGCAATGACGACCCGTGGGAAAAGTATTTTATCCGCTTTGAAGAGCCCGATTGTGAGATCATTCCCGTTGGCTGTGTGCTGACTATGGCAGGCACAGGTTCGGAAATGAACGGCGGTTCTGTCATCACAAACCACCACACTAAGCAGAAGATAGGTCATGTGTTCGGTGATGATGTAATGCCAAAATTCTCTGTCCTCAATCCGAAGTACACAATGACGCTGCCGAAGTATCAGATGTGCGCGGGTATCTACGATATTTTCAATCACATCTGCGAGCAGTATTTCTCCGGCGAGGACGATAATACTTCCGACTATATCAGCGAGGGTCTGATGCGTTCGCTTATTCATTCGAGCCGTATCGCAGTCGAAAATCCGCAGGACTACGAAGCACGTTCCAACATCATGTGGACGGCAACATGGGCGCTGAATACGCTTGTCTCGAGAGGTAAATCTACCGACTGGATGGTGCATATGCTCGGTCAGGCGGTCGGAGCTTACACCGACGCTACGCACGGCATGACACTTGCCGCTGTTTCGCTGCCGTATTACAGATACATCATGCCCTACGGTATGAAGAAGTTCGCACGTTTTGCAACAGAAGTCTGGGGCATCTCCCGCGCCGGAAAGACAGATGAACAGCTTGCAAACGAAGGTCTTTCCGCAATGGAAAGCTGGATGAAGGAGATCGGGCTTGTGATGAATATCAAAGATCTTGGTGCGACCGAGGATATGATCGAAGGCATAGCAGATGCTACGTTTATTCTCGAAGGCGGTTACAAGGTGCTTGACCGCGATGAGATCGTAAAGGTGCTGAAAGAGAGTATGTAATGAGCATAACCGTAAATTTGCGATATAAAGGCAAAAACGGCTCTGCGAGAGCATTTGCCGAAGAAATGATTTCAAGCGGAACCGTCGCAGCAATTCGTGCCGAGGAAGGCAATCTGCGCTACGAATATTATCTTTCGCTTGACGATCCGGAAACCGTTCTGCTGATAGACGAATGGACAGATCAGGCGGCGATTGACCGTCACCACGCATCGCCTATGATGCAGAAGATAACAGAGCTTCGGAACAAATACGATCTTCACATGACGGTGGAGCGATATGTCAGCGATGAGAGCGGCATGCCGGATAAGGACGAACAATTCATAAGAAAGTAGGTGCTGTTATGACAGAAAAGATCGTACAGACAGCGGGAAGAGTCCAGCTCGGTGGGTTCGCTCCCGACTTTGCCCATTTCAACGATGATATCCTGTTCGGAGAGAACTGGAACAATACCGATATTGACGTGAAAACACGCAGTATCATTACGGTAGTCACACTTATGTCTCAGGGTGTGACGGATAATTCTATCCGCTATCATATCCAGAACGCTAAGAATCACAGCGTATCACAGAAAGAAATGGCTGCAGTCATCACACACACTGCGTTCTATGCAGGCTGGCCGCACGCTTGGGCAGTGTTCAATATTGCAAAGGAAGTATATGCTGAAAGTGCTCCTGCCGTTTCTGATAAGGACAGGTTTCAGAAGAAACTGTTTTTTCCAATAGGTGAACCGAATCCTTACGGCGATTACTTCGTAGGTCAGAGCTATCTTGCTCCCGTTGCTACGGAGCAAATGTTGATCTACAACGTGACATTTGAGCCTGCCTGCCGTAATAACTGGCATATCCACCACGCTAAAAGCGGCGGCGGTCAGATGCTGATCTGTGTCGGCGGTCGCGGGTGGTATCAGGAATACGGAAAAGAGCCGAGAGAATTAAATCCCGGCGATATTGTGAATATCCCTGCCGAGGTTAAGCACTGGCACGGTGCGGCGAAGGAAAGTTGGTTCGCTCACCTTGCAATTGAGATACCGGGTGAGGACGGCAGTACAGAATGGTGCGAGCCTGTTTCAGATGATGAATATGGCAAGCTGAAATAGAACGTAATAATACATTGAACGAAATCTTCGGGATCATCTGCTGTGACTCCGGTGTTCACAAAACATGGCTCCGTGCTTGCAGTATCTCGAACGAATCTATCGAAAGCTCCTTGTCCTTTATGTTCACCGTCAGCGTATGATGTCCTGCATCAAGTCCGTATAATGCGTAGCTCGCTGTGCGAAAGTCCTTTTGCGGCAGGACTAAATCCGTTCCGATAGTATCTCCGTCAAGAAGGATATCGACAGCCGGAGTGCTCTTGCTTGCACCGCAGATAAGAATACCCGTACCGTCAAAATCAACGCTTACAGACGCTCCCGCGCTTCCCGTCGAGAGCGTCCTTTTGTAGTTCTTGAACGTGCTCATAAGGTTATGCACCCATTCTCCCGTGTAGGTTATATCGTCGTCGGTGTTGTCAAGTCGCATCACATAAGTATCTGCGCCCTCGATTGGCTCGACTTTCAAATTACAGAAGCAGTTGTTGTAATATGCGCTGTACAGCGCTGCGCGACCGGCGGACTGTATCGGATAATTCTCCGTATCGGGAGTTACCTGTTTGCCGTTAATGAATCCCTTTATAGTATTCCCGTTTGCTTCGATCTTTATATTGTTTATATCTGCGTTTATTTCGGTACTGCCTTCCGAAATTGTCTTTTTGTTCAGGCGCAGCGACCATTTTCCGCTTTCGAAAAGCACAAATCCCCAGCCGCTCTCGCCGTCGGCAGCAAGGTTATAGCGCAGCCCCACACCCGCGTAATTGCTGTCCGGTTCATCGGAAACGGAAAAAATAATATCCGCGCTCACAGAGTAATTGAACCACCTGTCGTCTCCGAAATTCGTGACAGGCTCGGGAGTCGCTCCCCATTCTTCGGCGCGCATATCCGCGGTGATCTTCTGCGTAAGCACCTTTCTGCCGCCACGCTTTGTCACCTCGAAAGCTCCGCCCTCATCGGTGGTATATCGCGGAGCTCCGCCTCTTGCAGCAAGATACTCGTCGGGATAATCAAAATCGTCATAATACGGCAGTTCAAGCAGTCCGCTTTCACGCTCATTGAACTCACCGCGCTGTGTTTCAAGAGTCGACACCGTTATCATCGAATATGGCTGAACGGTCACGGAAAATCTGCCGTTTTCGGGAATTATCTTCTCACGCAGCCGGAAATAATTCTCGTTCCATGTGCCGCTCGTGGGACCTTTTGTTTCCCAAATGTACATGGGGGCGCTTGCTTTATCTGTGACGGAAACGCTGAAATTATAAATAATCGCACTGTCCGTTGTATTAGTTATAACAGTGCTGTAGTCGCCCGTGTCGGGGTCGGTGCAGGTCATATAGCTGTATTTCGCATCGACTACCGAATGACCGTCGCCGCCCTTTTTTCCGTCGGCTGCACAGGCGCTTTCAACGAATGCCCAGCCTTTTTTTATAAAACGCGCGAAATGCAGCGCCATATAAAATCCGCTGTCGAGCAGATAATGCCCGCTCCACGGCTCGTTTGCGAGGATAACCTGCTTGTGTGAATAGCACGCGCCGTCGTAGTACGAAGCCACGGCGGGCTGGAACTCATACAGCGTCATTCCGGCGCACGGGTACATTGTGATAATGCGGTTAGCAATGTCGAGAGCGCCGTTTATTCCCGACAGTCCCGAGCCGTTCCCGTCGTATTTATACACGCCCTGTGCGTAGCTCATCGGGGCGCTGCCTTCCGCAAACCAGACTTCCTTGCCGTATTCCTTTTGCAGCTTTTTGGTATTTTCATCCGACCATGATGTGTAGTGGCTGCCGACAACATCTACCGCGCCGAGCAGTTCGGGGTGCTTTGCTTCATCGAGCATCATAGCGGATATCCAAAAGGTCTCGACTTCGTCCGCGCTTACGACTTTGATCACGGAAAAGTCATACGGTGTGTCATTATCGGATTTGAGGTGCTGTGACAGATATATCGTCCAGTCGGGGTCAACATCGCGCTCGCTGCGGTTTGCGGTCACATAGTCAAATTTCAGCCCGTAAGTCTCATAAGCCGAGATCAGCGTCTCGCGGTACCATTTGTATCTCGCCGCGTATCTGTCTTCGGAATTTGTCACCCAGCGCGGCTCGCTCCACCACAGCATATCGAGCGTGATATCCGGGTCGATCTTCTTCGCGTCGGTTGCAAGCTGAAATCCAGCGCCGCGTCTTACATCAG
>CAMVEM010000180.1 GCA_947166515.1 uncultured Clostridia bacterium
GGGGGTCTGGGGGGCGATCGGAAAGCCCCCCAGAAAAACCTACAAATTATGATTTTATAAACAGTATAAATCGTATTATATCACAAAATCTCACTGAGGTCAATAAAAAAATCCCTCCGCCGCCGACGAAGGGATCTTTGTAACATATTGTTTATCAGAGCTCTGCTATATCCTTTTCTGTAAGGAGCGTGCAGCCGGATTCTTTCAGCGCTTCTGCTGCTGCGTCGTTGTTGTCAACGCGGAGTATCAGACATGCGGATCCCTTTTCTTTGTTAAGGAATGCAGCATACATATACTCTACGCTGATATTCCCATTGTAAAGGGTCTTCATTATTGCAGCCATGCTGCCGGGTTTGTCTTCCGCGATTACCGCGATCACGTTAGCCGCGGACGCGATGAAACTGTTTTCTTTGAGTACCGCGACAGCCTTGTCGGTGTCGTTTACGATTATCCTCATGATACCGAAATCTTTAGTATCCGCGATCGAGACCGCACGTATATTGATGCCTGCGTTTGCAAGAGTTTCCGTAACTGCGGAAAGTCTGCCGGGTCTGTTTTCTACGAATACCGATAACTGTTTTACTGTCATTGTTTGTTCCTCCCTATATTTATACAAGCTTGCGCCTGTCTATTACTCGGACTGCCTTGCCTTCCGAACGCGGTATCGACTTAGGCTCAACGAGCGTTATCTTCGCCTTGATGCCGAGGATCTGTACGATCTCTGCGCTGAGCTTCTTTTCGAGTGTCGAGATATCCTTTACCGTATCGCTGAACATATCGTCCGAGAGCTCTACCTTTATCTCGAATGTGTCGGTAGTTCCGACTCTGTCAACTATGATCTGATAGTTCGGGGTAGCCTTGAAGTTCTTGAGAAGAACTGTTTCTATCTGCGACGGGAATACGTTGACCCCCTTTATTATGAGCATGTCGTCGCTGCGTCCCATGGGCTTTGCCATTTTTATGAGAGTTCTGCCGCAGGAGCATTTCTTTCTCGAAAGAACGCATATATCTCTTGTTCTGTATCTGAGAAGCGGGAACGCTTCCTTTGTGATGCTTGTGAACACAAGCTCACCCTTTGAGCCCTCGGGGAGCACCTCGAGAGTATCGGGGTCGATTATCTCGGCGATGAAGTTGTCCTCGTTGATATGCATACCGCTCTGCTCTTCGCACTCGAACGCGACACCGGGGCCGCTTGTTTCGGTAAGTCCGTAAATATCATAAGCCTTTATGCCGAGGGAAGCTTCGATCTGCTGTCTCATTTCCTCTGTCCACGGCTCCGCGCCGAAGATACCGGACTTGAGCTTTATATCATCGGGAGTGAGACCCATTTCGTGCAGAGTTTCGCCTATATACGCGGCGTATGAGGGTGTGCAGCAGAGGATCGTCGAGCCGAGATCCTGCATGAACTGTATCTGTCTTTCGGTATTTCCGGAGGACATCGGCAGAGTGAGGCAGCCTACCTTGTGCGAACCGCCGTGGAGTCCGGCACCGCCCGTGAAAAGTCCGTAGCCGTAAGCGACCTGAACCACATCATCCTTTGTGCCGCCCGCAGCGACTATAGATCTTGCAACGCAGTCTTCCCACATATCAACATCGTTCTGTGTATAGAACGAAACTACGCGCTTACCGGTCGTGCCGCTGGTGGACTGTATGCGTACGCAGTCGGTGAGCGGAGTCGCGAGAAGGCCGTACGGATATGCGTCGCGCAGATCCGCCTTGCTCAGGAACGGGAGCTTGTAAAGATCCTCGATACCTTTTATATCGTCGGGTGTAACGCCCTTTTCTTCCATTTTCTTTCTGTAGTAAGGAACATTGTCCCAGACATGCGTGACCTGTTTTACGAGGCGTTCGCTCTGGAGCTTCTGCATTTCGGAGAGTTCCATACATTCGATCTTTTCATTCCAGTATTTTGCTGCCACCTGAATATCCTCCTTGGGAAAATTGTTTCGTCGTTTAAAGCGACACTTAACAGAATTTATTATATCACAATTTTGTTTTGCCGTCAATATTTTTATGCAGACATTTGAAATTTTCATTTTTTTATCATAAAATATCTTTTAGCTTCTGGCAGCGGGACTTCCGAAAAAAGCCCCCTCCATTTGAGGGAGGGGGCTGGGTACATTTTTATTCTTTCGGGAAAACTGCTTTGATCTTCTCGCCGAGTTCTTCGAACGGGCGCTTGAACCAGTCTTTCTCGCTCTTCTTTATAATAATGGTATCTTCCTCGGCGATGCCGAGCTTTTCCATATTGATAGTGAAGTCGGTCATCAGGAAGAATTTCCACTTATATACGTCTCTCTGGAGCGCTATCATATCGCGGAGCTGTTCGTATGTGCACTGTGTGCTTGCATTGTCTCTGCCGAAAACTATGATAGTCATTATGACCTGCGATGGACGCTCCGGCTCTGGAGTGTCGTTAAGTACGACGCCTACATCATACATCAGCTTTGATGTGCGGTCGAGCATCGGGCATGCGCCGGTACCGTCATTGGTAAATCCGAATTCCTTCATCTTTATCTTTTCGAGCGGCTTCTTAACGGTGGGGATATCCTTGCTGCCTGAAAATCTTATGCCGACGACTTCCTGTTTTCTTCCTGTTTCATGAAGTGTCTTGGCAAATTTCATTATTGCCTTTACCGATTCTTCGGAGTGCTCTGCGGGAACCGAGCCGCAGTCAAATGCGAATAGCTGTAATGTGAGTTCGTTGTTCATTGTTATTTCCTCCGATTCTTATGGATCATCCGCGTTATCGGCGGATGTGGCTGTCATATATCCGGGTTGCCTATCAAAAATAAAGACTTAGTTAATGTAACCTTTATTATAACATATTTATTTTTTTTTGTAAAGTAAACATTTTAACAAAAAATGGCATAAAATTTTGTACACGCTATACCCCCAAAATATCCGGCAGATACTATATGCCTGATGTTATTGTGCGGACAGATATGCGTTCTCCATGTTTTCGGCGAATACCGCATATCCCATAGCCGGATCGCTCACAAGAACATGAGTTACTGCGCCGACAAGACGTCCGTTCTGGAGGATAGGGCTTCCGCTCATTCCCTGGACTATCCCGCCGGTGCGCGACAGAAGCCTTTTATCCGTTATCTTTATGGTCATATTTTTTACAGGCGATGTGCTTGCGCGGTCGAGACTTACGATCTCTATTTCGTATTCCTCCGGCATCATTCCGGAAGTAGTGACATATATCGCGGCCTTTCCGGCTTTGACTTCGCTGCGGCGGGCGATCTCTACCGGTTCTGCGAGTATGGGGGAGTTCCCGCTTATGCCGAATATTCCGAATTCGCTGTTTAGAGTCAGCTTTCCGGTCTCAATGCTGGATATGAATGCGCCGCATAGCTCTCCGGGCATTCCGTCGGAGCCTTTTATGATGTCTGTTATCGTGACAGCGGTGATCTCTCCGCTGAGAAGCGGCATCATCACGCCGGACGACTGCTCGCTCACAGCGTGGCCGAGCCCGGCGAAGGTTCCTGTTTCCGGATCGTACCATGTCATGGTGCCTATACCGGCAGCGCTGTCCTTTGTCCACATTCCGAGCTTATACTGACCGTCCGAGTCTGAGATCAGGGCTTCGGCGCTGAACGACATTTCTTTCCCGCCCCTAAGCACTTCGATCGTACATTCCGGGCTGAGCTGCACCGCTTCCGTTACGGAAATGCTGTCGGTGATGCCGACGCCGTTGACGGTTTTTACGATATCTCCCTTGCGCAGCCCGGCAGCTTCCGCCGGAGACTGCTGGCTGAGCCTTCCGTTCACGGCGCCGAAGTCGGTTATCACGACCCCGTCGGTCAGCATTTTTATCCCGAACGGCGTTCCGCACGGGATAACTGTTTTACGCTCTTCACATTCTCTGTACGAAGCCGCGGGTACCGACTTTACCGGCTCGATGCGCGCCGCCGTGGCAATAAAGAACAGCGACGCCAGCACGGCCGCCGCTATGGTTGCTGTTTCTGATATTCTTTTCATTTCCATACCCTCTTTGTGATATCTTTGATGAGCCGTTGACGGCTTAAGTTTATAAGTTTATGTCTCCCCGTCGGAGGCGGGGAGACATAAACTATCCTGATCTGCTGACAGCGATCTTTGATGAGTTTAATATTTGCAGAAAGAAACGATATATCATTGGAAAGTTTTTGTCTTCACGATATGTTTTTATTAATAGTTGCTTTTTTATCCGAAATGTGTTATTATAATCTATGAAAAACAGCTTCACATATTATCTATATTCGGAACGGAAACAAAGTATGAAGGTATTGTCAATAATATTAAAAGTAATAGAAACTATAATGGTATGCATCTGGGCGGTTGCGATAGGCATATTCTTTCCAGTCTGCATACTCGCGTTCGGTATGGACGTTCTGCCTGCCGGTGCGGAGAATATCGCGAACAACACACCGCTTATGGTCACATGGCTGTGTACTTCGGCAGCGGGCTATCTTATCCCGGCGGCGCTCATTTTCATGAAGCGCTACCGCGTTGCGGCGGGAATGTCGCTTGCGGGACTGATAGGCGTGCTGGTCGTACACTCGATGTTTGCGGATATGTATCTGAAGCTTCCGAAGAATGACGGCTCTTATGTCGGACCGACAGGACTGTATCTTCCGCTGATATTTGTAAGTATTCTCGTTTTCGCTATACTTGTGATAGAAGAACGCAAGAACATCGCGAAGCTGTTCGCGGACGAAAAGAAGAAAAAGGAAGAAAAGGCACCGTCGATCTTCGGCGATGACCAATAAATCAAATTTGCCGCGATCGCGCGGCGGCGAGTAGCGCTTCGGACATTAGCAAACCCTTGAAAACAGGTGGGGTGCGGGGTGTCTCTCCCTCTGGGAGAGGTGGCACGAAGTGCCAGAGAGGGCTGACCGACAGACCTCTGCTCCCAGCGTTGAGAAAAAATAGCCCCATCCCCTACGGCAGGAAGCCGTACAGAAGGTTTCCAAAAGCGCGCACGATGCGCGCATCAGAGAAACCTTCGATTTAGTGGGAGGGGGTTGGGGGTAGGGCTCTATAAATATTACAGGAGGAACACACCATGGCTCTTATACAGGACGACCTGAGATTTCATCTGAGAATAAAGACGGGAGATGTCGGAAGATATGTCATTCTTCCGGGCGACCCGGGCAGAGTGCCGAAGATAGCGGCACTTCTCGACGACGCAAAGCAGATAGCATATAACCGCGAGTACAACACATATACAGGAACGTTGCTCGGCGAGAAGGTGAGCGTCGTGTCAACCGGTATCGGCGGAGCTTCAACGGCTATCGCGGTCGAGGAACTCATTATGAGCGGCTCGGACACATTTATCCGCATAGGCACAAGCGGCGGCATGGATATGAAAGTATTCGGCGGTGATCTTATAGTTGCGAGCGGTTCGATCAGAAGCGAAGGCACCAGCCGCGAGTATATACCGATAGAATATCCCGCTGTTCCGGATTTTGACGTTATGTGCGCACTCAAGCAGGCGGGTGACGCTCTGTCCGCAAATGAGGACGGCAACCGCTGTCACGTTGGTGTTGTTCACTGCAAGGACAGCTTCTACGGAGAGATAGATCCCACCAATGTTCCGGTTTCGTCGAAATTATCGGATGCGTGGGATGCTTATGTGCGCTGCGGCTGCCTTACAAGTGAAATGGAATCCTCCGCTCTGTTCTCGGTTGCCATTGCAAGACACGTTCGTGCGGGAGCTGTGTTTACTGCGCTGTGGAATGTTGAACGCACGAAAGCGGGGCTTCCGGACAAGGTCTGCGAGAGCAGCGAACGTGCGATAAGATGTGCGGTCGATGCTATTAAGATAATGATAGAAAAGGACAAATCATAATTTGTAGGTTTTTCTGGGGGGCTTTCCGTAGTCGCCTATGACCGCC
>CAMVEM010000181.1 GCA_947166515.1 uncultured Clostridia bacterium
TCAAAGTGATCCTCATCGCCGAAAACCTTAAACCATACAGTGTAATTGCCGGCATGCTGTTGTATTTCGGTATCAAAAAAGCTCAGCTAACCGGGAGACTTTCGCTCCCGATAACCGAGCCTTGTATGATATTCTGTTGGTGATCTGATACTGGAATTGCCTTATTAGCACGACGACTCCGAGAAAAAGTGAACCGTAATTGAGCAAGTGGCGATTACCGGTAAAATTGGGTGTTCCGAGCACGGTCATACCCTGCGAAAAAACAGGCGAATCCGGGTAGAAAATCGGCATTTTTTCGCGCTGTACGCCGTCCAAAATGCACCGGTAATGAATATTACCCTATGACCGTATCGAAAGTGGCTCAGAATGCGTTTTTTGTACAGTCTGCAACAGGGGTGAACGGTTTGTTCATCCCTTTAGTCAAGACTATCGGATGGGGTCGCGCTTCGAGCCCCCGTCGTAGGAGTGTCCGTTTTGGACACTCCTTATGGGGTAACGTTTCGTTACTGCATCGTTTCCGGTACAATTCGCCCGAAACCCCTTGAAAATAAAGGATTTCCGTGGTATAATATTTGGTAGGCAATGTAAGCCGTGCGGCGGCTCGGTTTGTGGTGCATAACCGAGCGGACTACCGGACAGCAATGAATATAATAGCGGAGGGAAATATGGCTATCGTATTTGCATCAAGAACTCTGTCACTTAGACTTATTCCAAGAAAGCGCATGAAGCTCAGCCGGTCATTGATCTGATACTCTGTCTGCTCGTTTGACAAATTATATATCCGCTTGATAGTTGAAGCCTTGAATTTTACGATAACATCTAAATAGATAACTTTTGATTTTTATTGACAATGTGACAAAAAAATGCTATAATACGGCATATCCCCATCGGCTGCCATATCGGCAGTTTTTGTCCGTGATACCGGAATGATGCAAAAAGTGCTTTCGGAGTTTTACTGCGGACGCACTTCTTGATGAGCAAACGATAATTACGGAAGTTATTGGTAACAGCCCCTGCACTTATGATCCCGGTTACCATATTCCGGGAGCTTCACGCCCAGATACTTCCGACAAAAATGTCATGCACGGGACGCGCAGAGCTTGATCGGCGTTTCCCTGATTTTTCCGCCTGATGCCGGCTGCACCGGTATGAGAAAGGCGATACAGCACAGAGAGGTGGTAAATGTGAGAAAACACATTTTTTCTGTCATCGGAGCCTTGCTGATGGCAGGTCTATGCGCAATGGTGGTACTGAGTCTTACCGCGGGAATGCAGGACGGACCCAAGATACTGACCTATGCGGAAATGAACAATCTCGAAGGGACGGTACCCGGAGAAATGGCGAAAGCGTTCAAGGAAAAGACCGAAGAGCTTTCCGGCGGTACCCTCATTATAGATATCCAGGCAAACGGCGTTCTCGGCAGCGAAGACCAGCTGATAGACAATCTTCTCGGCGGAGGAAATATCACGGACTTCACGCGTATATCCGCTTCTGCACTCACGCAGTACGGATGCAGGAAAGCGGCACTGCTGAGCATTCCGTACACCTTTGAGAGCGACGAGCATTTTTACAGATTCGCAGAAAGCGAACTTGCACAGGAAATACTGCTTGAACCACGCGAACTCGGACTGCCGCTGAGAGGTCTGTGCTACGCGCACGAGGGTTTCCGCAACTTCTTCTTCAAAAGGGAAGTGCGTGGTATTGAAGACATTAAAAATATGAAGCTTCGTGTCTCCTCTGACCCTGTAATGACCGGAATGGTAAATGATTTTGGCGCATATGCCACTCCGGTTGCGTTCACCGAACTGTACAGCGCACTGAGCAGCGGTGTCGTGGACGGAGCCGAACAGCCTACGGCGAATTACCTTTCCAACGCCTTTCCGGAAGTCGCTCCGAACCTTTTGCTCGACGAGCACACTCTCGGAGTTGTACAGATAGTAATGGCCGAATACCGCTGGGCACAGCTGAGCGAGCAGGAGCAGAAATGGATAATGGAGGCAGCGCAGTATGCTTCTCAGGTCGCAAGCGCGAAAGTGGATGAGATACTTCGGACTACCTTTGCGACATTGCGCGAAAAGGGCGTGAACATCGTGGATGTCGAGGACAAGTCCCCGTGGAAGCAAGCCTGTCAGCCTACCATTAACGAACACATCAGAAATGACCGTGAGCTGTATCAGAAAATACTTGATATGGGTGAGGAGGGGTAAACAGATGCCTGTGGTTCTTCAAAAGCTGAAAGCGCTGAAGCCGGTCTACGATATCACTTATAAAGTCATTCTGCTTCTCTGCAAGCTGCTGCTCATAGGCGATATTCTTATCACCGTATGGGCTGTCGCAGGGCGGTATATACCTTTTATAAGCGATCCGAGCTGGAGCGAAGAGCTTGTGCTGACATTTATGGTTTATATGGCAGTGCTGTCGGCCGCGCTCGCGATTCGTAAACGCGGACACATACGCATGACAGCGTTCGATATATATTTGTCAAAGACAGCGCTGAAAATATCCGATCTCGTTGCCGATACGGCAGTGCTCATATTCGGTGCCGTGCTGCTGATATATGGGATAAAGCTTTGCGCTTCACCCCTTTCTGAGCTCGGCAGATATATCTCACTGCCTGGACTCAGCAAATTCTGGCAGTATATGTCTATCCCGACAGCAGGTGTCGGAATGGTGATATTCGAGCTGGAACAGGTGTTCCTGCGAATTGAAGCCTTTTTTGAAAAAGATGATAAAGAAGTCAAAAAGATGGAGGAATGAATATGGATGCAGAGACCTTATCTACCGTCATACTGCTCGGCAGCTTTCTTATAATGATCCTGCTGCGTTTCCCGATAGCCTACGCTGTCGGCATATCCACCGCGCTGTGTCTCGCATCTATGGGACAGAGCCTTGTTTCCCTCCCTCAGCTTATGGTAAAGGGCGTATGGTCGTTTTCGCTAATGGCAGTGCCGTTTTTCATAACCATGGGTGTACTTATGGGCACCGGCGGTATCTCCGACAAGCTGATAGCCCTTGCAAACTCACTGGTCGGGTGGATGCGCGGCGGTCTTGCGCAGGTTAATATTGTCGCATCGTATTTCTTCGGCGGCATATCCGGCTCGGCCGCTGCCGATACAGCCTCGCTCGGCTCTATACTGATACCGATGATGGTCGATGAGGGCTATGACGCGGATTTCTCCACCGCAGTCACGATCACTTCGTCCTGCGAGGGATTGCTGGTCCCGCCGAGTCATAATATGGTGATATACGCCACAGCAGTAGGCGGACTGAGCGTGGGCGCGCTGTTCATGGCAGGTTATCTTCCCGGAGCTCTTCTCGCTATCGCGCTTATGGTCGGCTCGTACATACTGGCTGTGAAACGTCATTACCCCAAGGGCGATAAATTCTCGATAAAGAATTTTGTAAAGCAGCTCGGAAAGTCGATATGGGCACTGCTCGCAGTGCTTATCGTTATAATCGGCGTTGTCGGCGGAGTTTTCACCGCGACTGAATCCGCTGCGATCGCTGTCGTTTACTCGCTTTTCGTTTCAGTATTCGTCTATAAGGGAATGAACTGGAAGGGAGTATGGAAAAGTCTGGAAAAGTGCATTGATACGCTGTCTATCGTGCTGATACTGATAGCGGTAAGCTCCGCATTCGGTGCCTGCCTTACACTTCTTCACGTTCCGGACAAGGCTGCGGCTCTTATCACGGGCGTGTCCGATAATCCGGTGATTGTGATACTGCTTCTGAACCTTATACTTCTTGTTCTCGGAATGATAATGGATATGGCACCGATAATACTGATAGCAACGCCTATTCTTCTGCCGGTCGCAACAAGTGTCGGGCTGCACCCGATACAGTTCGGCATTATGATGATACTCAACTGCGGCATCGGTCTTCTCACCCCGCCCGTAGGGACCGTGCTGTACATCGGATCCGCGGTGGCAAAACGCCCTATGGAAAAGGTCGTCAAGGCTACGCTGCCGTTCTATCTGTGCATGATAGGCGCGCTGCTGCTTATCTCGTTCGTGCCACAAATAAGCCTGTGGCTTCCGGAACTGACCGGGTCGATGTGACGTTATGAAAGACGACAGAGCCGTGACCGTTGATGTTTCGCTCGACACGAAAACATTCAGGAATTTTGCGCTGTTTGATACTTTCAGGCTGAAAAAGCGCTGGATAAGGCCGGCAGTCTTCTGCGGGATAATGTCGGCATTCGCGCTTGCCGCACTGCTGGCGGGAAATGAGCAGTCGGGACTGATCGCGGGAGTTTTGTTTGCGGTAGGCATAGGGCTTCCGGCAGTGTATTTCATATCGTTTCTCGATCAGATAAATTCACAGGCAAAGAAAATGCACCTGTCCGCAAAACGAAAGGTATATACCGTGACCGTTGACAGCGGCGGGGTAACGGTCGAACATCACCTGCAAAAAGGCGAAACGCTGCATATGAATTGGTCTGACATAGCGGGTGCGTACCGCAGACGCAGATGTATTTATCTGTATGCCGATAATAACAGGGCTTTTCTTCTGCCGAACGGGCAGGCTGACGCGGCTGACAGCGAATTGTGGAATCGTATTTCCGAACACGTTTCCTATAAAAAGAGAAAATGATCCGTATTTTAGCATACACGGCGCAGATCGCAGAGACACATATAAGCGTCTGCCCGCATTATCCCGCTGTATGCTCCTGTACGGCGCCGCTAAACAGACTGTATCGGTGCTTGTCAGCGAGTCGTTTACCTGAAAAAGACAATAAACGAAAAGTGGTATTGTATTCATTCACAGTACCACTTTTTTAATTCCACGGCGATGATCCGTAATATGCGCGTCCGAACAGCGGAATACCGTTCAGTGAATCCGGAATTCTTTTGGCGGTTTACCGGTTAGCTTGACAAACGTCTTGTAAAAATTGGAATAAGTGGAGAAACCGTAAAGAAAGATACAACGTAGACGGCAGGGTATCTTTCTTCGACAATGAAGAAAAGAAAAGGCTGATTATCACAAACAATAAGAAACAACTGGAACATTGTTATCGATTCATTTATTCTCGTAAAAGAGAAATAATAGAAAAAATCAGCCGACTTCCGTAAAAGGAATCGGCTGAAATGCCTTGCATATCAATTGCCTAAAAGCTCTATCATAAGTTTCGCGCCAAGTATGAAGCCTCTTTCAAAGTCTGCCTCACATTCAAGCTGGGTCTCGATGTGTAGTGCATCTGTGTACTGGTCAAGAAGTTCCTTACAGTCGGGAAACTGGTCAAGTAACTGCTCCTCAGTAGAACATATCAGATCACGGTTATCTATGCAGCGCTTAGTGTTGGGAGCGGGCTTCTCGCACGGACAAATCTCTCCGTAGTAAAGTTTGTTAATGATGTTATTCATTTCGGTATCCTCCTGTATTTTTTGATAATATAAAATTTATTAGAAAATATACAGAAATAGCCGAGAAATTGTACCTCATTTGTACCTTGTTTTTATTAAAATGTACCTTATTTTGCTAAATCCTGTTTAAGAATAGTAAAAAATGAATGCTTGTAAACCGCAGTATAATCGCATTTATTTAAAAATACAAAAATACAGCAAATATTCGTTTGACAGTTCAAGTCCTATCTCCGCAACCAAAACAAACCGCTTAACCAATAGGGTTGAGCGGTTTTATTCTTGCCTGTTAAACTAAAATTTTAACATCATTTTCGGCATTTGCCGCAAATTTGTCGCAAGTAAGTTTGAAAAAGTTTCGAAAAATACCGCACTATTCCACATA
>CAMVEM010000182.1 GCA_947166515.1 uncultured Clostridia bacterium
CTCCGTCCCGCACCCTGCTTCCTTTCGGACGCGAAAGGAAGCGAAAGCGACTCATTTATATTGGCGATTCCCCGTCATTGGCGGGGAATATTGCGTTATATTTAAGGTAGAGTTGCGATACTGACAACGATAAATCATAATTTGTAGGTTTTTCTGGGGGGCTTTCCGGTCGCCCCCCAGACCCCCTTCGGGTTGCCCGCCGAAAACAGGTGGGGTGTGGGGAGCTCTGCTCCCCACATATAGGAATAGTTCCCCCCTCCCCTTTAGGGGAGGGGCCGGGGGTAGGGCTCTGCAAATTATGATTTGTAAATATACTTACTAATAAGGAGAAATGCAAATGAAGCTCGAACCGATAGTTACATCACTTCTCGATACCGATCTGTATAAATTCAATATGGATCAGGTCATCTTCCACAAGCACACCGACCTCTGCGGTCAGTATTATTTCAAATGCCGGAACAAGAACATAAAATTCACGCCCGAAATGGTACAGGAGATAAGCGAACAGACCGATCATCTCTGCTCGCTTCGCTTTAAAAAGGAAGAACTCGATTATCTGCGCTCGATAAGGTTCATCAAGAACGACTATGTGGAATTCCTGCGGCTCTGGCATCCGATAAGGGATTATGTCACTATCGGACTTACCGATGACGGCGAGCTTTCGATAGTCGTTGACGGACCGCTGTTCTCGGCTATGCAGTTCGAGATATACCTGCTGGAAATAGTAAATGAGGTCTATTTCAGAATGGCGTATGACTATAACGAGCTGCGCCGTTCCGCAGAAAAAAAGCTCAGCGCCAAGATAAAGGCACTGAACGACGGGGAATATACGTTCAGCTTTGCGGAATTCGGCTGCCGCAGACGCTTATCCCGCGAATGGCAGGACGTTGTTGTGAAGCGGCTTGTTTCCGAGACAAAAAAATGCGTCGGAACGTCCAACGTATATCTTGCCATGAAATATCATGTTACTCCGATAGGGACGTATGCGCACGAGTTTGTGCAGATGTATCAGGGCATTGACTCTATTCCGCTCGCATATACGAATCATTATGCAATGAAAGACTGGTATGCAGAATATGACGGCGACAACGGCACTGCGCTCACTGACACAGTAACTACCGACCTGTTCCTGCTGGATTTCAACCGTTCGAATGTCAACAACTACAGCGGAGTCCGCCATGACAGCGGAGACCCGTTCGAGTGGGGCGACAAGATAATCGCGCATTATAAGAAGTATGGCGTTGACCCGAAGACAAAGCTCCTGCTGTTCAGCGACAGTCTTGATTTTGACCGCGCTCAGGAGATATACGACTATTTCCGCGAGAAAGCGAAGGTCTCGTTCGGCATAGGCACTTTCTGCACGAACGACACCGATGTGGAAGCACTGAACATCGTTATAAAGCTCCAGTATGTGAACGGAAGACCCGTCGCGAAGCTCTCGGACAGCCCCGGAAAATCGATGTGCAAAGACCCCGAATACCTCGAATATCTGAAACGCTCCGTCGATTTCAGGCTGAAAAGAGAGAGCCGGTGAGAGAGAGGAAACCCTTTGTGAACAAAGGGTTATCCTCCCTCTATCCCCCGAACCCCCTCTCTTCCTCTTTCCTAAAAACTTTGTTCATTAAACAAAAAGGCCGCTCAGGAATGAACCGAACCAGTAAAAACGTACAGTGACAAAAAAGACCTCCTATGGTATAATAGAAACCGTAGGAGGTGTTTTTATGGCAAGAAGTTACAAACACATACAGCAGTATGAAAAAGAAATTATGGAGCTAAGAGAACAGGGCTTAACACTAAGACAAATCGGAGAAAAACTTGGCTTTAGTAAAAAACAATTATCTGAAGCAAGGCGTTTAATTGATGATTACATTTATTTTTACAATCATCAGCGTATTCAGTTAAATACAAAACTGACTCCGCTTGAATTGCGAAGCCAGTTCATTGCTTGATTTTATTTTTCCATAGGGCCTTTTTTGTGCTGTACGCACAAATTGGGGCGGTTCACTTTCGACAGGAACGGTGGTTAAACCTTAAATCACTATAACTGCTCCGGGAGCAAATTCCCTTGCCCCTTTGCTAAAGCTATTATACCGCGGTTTCACGCCTGTGTCAAGAGTAATTTTGACACAGGCGGCTTTTGTTTTAATCCAGCTCAAACGCTCCAGTGTAGAGCTTATAATATCTGCCCTTTTCAGCAATGAGCTTCTCATGGTTTCCGCGCTCGATGATATGACCCTGTTCGAGCACCATGATAACGTCAGAGTTCTTGACTGTAGAAAGCCTGTGCGCAATTACAAACACCGTTCGGCCCTTCATCAGACCGTCCATTCCCTTCTGGACTATCTCCTCTGTACGCGTATCTATGCTCGATGTTGCCTCATCGAGTATCATTACCGGCGGATCAGCTATTGCCGCTCTCGCAATGGCGATCAGCTGCCTCTGACCCTGAGAGAGCTGCGCGCCGTTCTCAGTCAGCATTGTGTCATATCCCTTCGGAAGTCTGCGTATAAAGTCGTCCGCATTCGCGAGCCTTGCCGCAGCATATACCTCGTCGTCCGTAGCGTCGAGCTTTCCGTAGCGGATATTCTCCATAACCGTTCCGGTGAACAGATTCGTGCTCTGGAGCACCATTCCAAGCGAGTGGCGCAGATCGTCCTTCTTTATCTTGTTGATGTTGATGCCGTCATATCGTATCTTGCCGTCCGCGATATCGTAGAAGCGGTTGATCAGGTTGGTGATCGTCGTCTTTCCGGCGCCCGTAGAACCCACGAACGCGACTTTCTGTCCCGGCTCGGCGTAAAGTGTGACATCATGAAGCACTATCTTCTCGGGAACATATCCGAAATCGACCTCGTTCATCGTAACCTCACCCTTGAGCGGAGTATAGGTAACTTCTCCGGTGCCGTGCGGATGCTTCCATGCCCACATTCCGGTATGCTCGGAAGTTTCCTCTATCTCGCCGTTTGCGTTTGTCTTAGCGTTGACAAGTGTGACATACCCGTCGTCGGTCTCGGGCTTCTCGTCGATAAGCTGGAATATTCTCTTCGCGCCCGCAAGAGCCATTATAATGAAGTTGAACTGCTGAACTATCTGATTTATCGGCATGGTAAAGCTTCTTGAGAGCTGCAAGAATGACGCAATGCCGCCTATCTGAAGCGTCTGGCCGAGGAAATTCACATTGTTTATCGCAAGCGTGCCTCCGAGCACCGCAATAAGCGCGTACTGCAGATGGCCTAAGTTGTTGTTTATCGGGCCTAAAATATTAGCAAAGCCGTTCGCCTCGCGCGCGTTTACATAAAGCTCATTGTTCAGCTCGTCAAAAGCCTCCTCCGAGGGTTGCTCGTGATTGAACACCTTCACGACCTTCTGGCCGTTTATCATTTCCTCGATATAACCGTTCACTTCGGCAATAGACGACTGCTGAGCAATGAAGAACTTTCCGCTCTTGCCGGCTACCTTTCCTGTTATCATCATCATTACCGCGAGCGATATGATGACAAATCCCGTCAGTGGCAGGCTCACAATGCACATCGAGATGAATACCGAAACTATCGTTATCACCGACGAGAAAGCCTGCGGTATGCTCTGTGAGAGCATCTGGCGGAGCGTGTCGATATCGTTAGTGTAGCGGCTCATGATGTCGCCGTGGGTGTTGCGGTCAAAATAGCTTATCGGAAGCTTCTGCATCTTCTCGAACATCTCATCGCGTATCGATTTCTGAACGCCCTGCGATATCCCGACCATCAGCCACTGCTGCAGGAACGCGCAGACCATGCCCGCCACATATATCAGCGCCATTCTGCCGATTGTCCACAGAAGCGGGACAAAATCTTCGCTCACAATGGTGATCCCCTGCGCCTTCTTTTCGAGAAGCGGAGTGATGTTGCCGTCGATAAGCTCTTTCAGGAACAGCGATGACGCCACTCCCGCAAGTGCGTTTACGATAATGCAGATAAACACGAAGAAAAATCTCAGCTTATAGTCCTTGAACACATAGCCGACCAGCCTTTTCAGCGTTGCGGGGTCAAGCTTCATTCCGCCTGCGCTTACAGCTCTCGCGCCTCTGGGACCGCTGTTTTTCATCATAAGCTCCTGTCCGGGAGCCGGTTTTCTTCTTCTTGCAGGCATTATTCGTCGCCCCCTCTCTGCTGCGACTCGAATACCTCTCGGTAAATAGCGCTGTTCTTCATCAGCTCGTCATGTGTGCCGAAATCAACGACTTTTCCGCCGTCAAGAACAAGTATCCTGTCTGCGTCCATTACGGAGGTGATACGCTGAGCGATGATGAGCTTGGTGGTATCCGGTATGCTCTCGCGGAAGGCCTTGCGTATCTTCGAGTCGGTCGCGGTATCGACAGCGCTCGTCGAATCGTCGAGAATAAGTATCTTCGGCTTCTTCATAAGCGCGCGGGCGATACACAGTCTCTGCTTCTGACCGCCGGAGACGTTGGTGCCGTCCTGCTCTATGTATGTATCATACTTTTCCGGGAACTCCTGAATGAACGAATCCGCCTGTGCGAGTTTACATGCCTCGATCATTTCCTCATCGGTCGCACCGAGCTTTCCCCATTCGAGATTGTCCTTTATCGTGCCGGAGAACAGCGTGTTCTTCTGCAGCACCATAGCTACCGAGTCACGAAGCGCTTCGATGTCATATTCGCGAACGTCCCTTCCGCCGACCAGAACGCTGCCCTCCGCGACGTCATACAGTCTCGGAATGAGCTGCACGAGCGTGGATTTTGACGAGCCCGTTCCGCCGATGATACCGATAGTTTCACCGGACTTTATGCTGATATTAATATCCGACAGCGCATATTTCCCGCTGCCCTTCTTATATTCGAACTTAACGTTACGGAATTTCACAGAACCGTCCGCAACTTCCTTCACGGCGTTTTCGGGAGAGGTGATGTCGCTCTCCTCGTCGAGGACTTCGCAGATACGTTCTGCGGACGCTCTCGACATCGTCACCATAACGAAGATCATCGACAGCATCATAAGGTTCATGAGTATCTGCATTGCGTAGGTGGTCATGCTCATGAGCTTTCCGGTGGTGAGTATCCCCTGATTTACTATCAGGTCGGCCCCGAGCCATGCTATGACGAGCATTCCGCCGTAAGCGCAGAGCTGCATCAACGGGTTGTTGAACGCAAGGACTTTTTCAGCGAACGAGAAATCCTTGTAAATATCGCCGGAAATGGTTTTGAACTTCTTTATTTCATGATCCTCGCGCACGAACGCCTTTACGACTCTCATTCCGCTGACGTTCTCCTGGACGACGTTGTTTAGATCGTCATAACGCTTGAACACGCGCTCGAACACCGGGTGCGCAAACCGCATTATTATTATCATGCCTATAGCGAGTATGGGGATTATCGCAAGAAACACTATCGCGAGCTGAGGGCAGACAATGAACGACATTATCAGCGAGAACAGCAGCATTATCGGCGCTCTTACCGCAATGCGCAGTATCATCTGATAAGCGTCCTGAACTCTGGTGACATCGGTGGTAAGACGCGTCACGAGGCTTGCCGTCGAAAATCTGTCGATGTTCGAGAACGAGAACCCCTGTATGCGGTAGAACATATCTTTTCTGAGGTTGCGCGCAAAGCCCATTGCAGCTTTTGCACCGGTCTTTGCTCCCGCGAAGCCCGGCGCGAGCGAGATC
>CAMVEM010000183.1 GCA_947166515.1 uncultured Clostridia bacterium
ATGTTCTTGATACCGCCGAGGAACTTTTCGAGCTTTTCGATCTCAAGTGTGAGCTTGCTTACTTCCTTCTTGGGGAGAAGGTCGAAGGTGCCGTCTGTTTCCATTGTGTGAAGCTGTTCGAGTCTCTTGATACGGTTCTGGATGGTCTTGAAGTTTGTCATCATACCGCCGAGCCATCTTGCGTTTACGAAGTGTGCGCCAGCTCTCTCAGCTTCTTCCTTGATGGAATCGGATGCCTGCTTCTTTGTGCCTACGAAAAGTATCTCGCCGCCCTCGGAAGCTGTGTTGAATACGAAGTTATAAGCTTCGTCAAGCTTCTTGACCGTCTTCTGGAGGTCGATGATGTAGATTCCGTTTCTTTCTGTGAAAATGTACGGTGCCATTTTCGGGTTCCAGCGTCTTGTCTGATGTCCGAAGTGAACACCTGCTTCAAGAAGCTGCTTCATTGATACTACTGCCATGGTAATATCCTCCTTAAAATTTGTTTTTTCCGCCGGACTCTCAGCACGCCGGACCGCATGAAAGCGGCACGCCCGGCGCTTATAGCGCCCGTGAGGATTTGCGATTACGCCTAATTATTATATCATAACATTCCAATATTTACAACAATTTTCTTTTCGTTTATTTTAACAAATTTTTAAACAACCCTCCGTTCTTTTTTGTGCGGAACGGTATATCGCAGCTGACGAGTATGGCATCCTCGCCGATCACCTCGATGTCGCTCCAGCAGACGGTCATGTCGTCCTCGCGGCCAAGAAGTCCGAACAGTTTTGCTTTTCCGAAGATCACGAGCTTGCATATTTTCGCGGTGCAGGTGTCGAATTCCACATCGTCCGCATATCCCATTTTTCTTCCGCTTTTTATGTTTATTATCTCTTTGTTTTTCAGATCGTCAAAAGTACATAGCATATTATACCCTACCCCCTGGCCCCCTCCCCTTCAGGGGAGGGGGAATTTTCTTTTTGTGGGGGCTGCGCCCCCACACCCCCGTTTACGAGAAAAGTGCGTTCATTTCATCACGCCCCGCTTGCGAAAAAAGAATGTTCGTGTCACCACGCCCCGCTTGCGGGAAAATGCGACTGTGTTATTGCGTATCGCTTGCGAGAAAGTACTATTGCGTTTTCGCTCCCGTTTACGAGAAAAGAATGTTTGTGTCATCGCGCCTCGCCTGCAGGAAAGTATGTCTGTGTTTCCGCACATTACTTGTCAGAAAAGAACGTTCGTGTTACCACACCTCACTTGTCCCAAAACGTCAATGCTGCATAATGAACCTGGTATTATATATCTATTCATTGCTTGTCAAAAAATGACGGTATAATGTCATGCGTTTGTAATTTGAAAAAGATATTATCTGTGCAGATTTTTTTGAAAACCATGAATAATTTACCGCATATATGTGTAGTATATTATTGCTGTACACCATATTTTGATATTTCTGGATCTTTTTTATAGTTAATAAATACCTAACGAAAAAAGAAAAAACACCTTTTTTTAAACATATTGCACTAACTTGAAAAAAATTGGAATAAATTGCTTGAAATTATGTTTTTTTTATGTTATAATACCTTGTAAATAGAAAACGGTGCAATCGCTCGTTTCAATCAAATGCCTGAACTTTATTCGCATGAGTGAAGTCCGGGAAAACAAAGGAAGGAATTTAAAGATGGCTAAATCGGCTTACGAGAAGGCTTATGAAAGCCTTAAGAAATCTATTCAGAAAACCAATATCTCAGACTTTACAGGTTCCTTTGCTTTCCAGTTCACAGTAACAGGAAAAGCTTCCGGAACATTCTATGCTAAGTTTGAGGAAGGCTACGACAGAATCGCAGTTGAGAACTTCGATTACAAGGGCGCTACCGCTACATTCAAGGCAGATGCTGATGTGTTTACTGCTCTTGTTGAAGGCAAGCTCGCTCCCGCTGATGCTGTTCAGTCCGGCAAGCTCATCGTTGAAGGCAACGATGCTGGCTGCGCTGACATCTTCAACGCTATCGCAGGCAAGGCTGCAAAGCCCGCTAAGGCTGCAAAGGCTGCTCCTGCAAAGAAGGCTGCTGCTCCCGCTAAGAAGGCTGCTCCGGCTAAGAAAGCTGCTCCCGCTAAGAAGGCTGCTGCTCCTAAGGCAGAAGTCAAGAAGGCTGCTCCCGCTGCTAAGGCTCCCGAGGCTCCCAAGCCCGCTGCTAAGGCTCCCGAAGCTCCCAAGGCTGATGCTCTTAAGAAGCCTGTTATCAAGAAGTAAGATCATATCTTATAAAGCGAAAAATGCGTATGCGATCTGCATACGCATTTTTTATCTGTTGTAATACAACTATCCACAACTTAAGCAAAAATTAAAGCCTGCGTTTATGTCTCCCCTACCTCCGGCGGGGAGACATAAACATAAGATTTTCTTAATTCGTTTATATTTATCGTAATACAAACAGCAGAAAACAATAATACTCCCTTGCTGTCAGCAGGGGAGTATTGTCAGTATCAATAACTTAATAAACGCAGTAATTCATTTTAAGCTTAACTCGTGGACAGCAATAAAATATTATGTGTTTTATTCTGTATCTGACGCGGGTTCAATGATATCTCCCATAAGATAATTTTCCGAGAGAAACCACTTTCCGCCTCTCTGTTTCATCTGCACCTGACGCGGAGAATCCGCGCCGCTTGACTTTATATTCAGCTTTATGAAGTTCTCGTCAACGTAAGAGTTCGGGTCGTCAAACACGGTTATTGAATACGGGATATCGGGCTGATAGCCGTTTTCCGGAGTTGCTCCGGCAAAATAAGAGCGCGCGATATATCCCTTTCCCATAAGTCTGTCGCGGAAGAGCTGCATATCATACGGAGTCATATATTTTGCGCCGCGCAGAACGTTCATCATTTCTATCGAGTCTTGCGGACTGTCCTCATAGCGCAGCATGACCGCCGCAGTAAGTGCGGCTATGTCAAAGGGTTTCTGGAGTTCCATCTGCGGAAGCGCACGCAGCTCGGATATATTTTCCGGCAGCTTTTCAAATACAACGGTTACTGATTTCGACATAGCTTTACTTCCTTTCTTTTCAACGTTATGTGGAATATGACAGATCTCAGTGTATAATAGTTCCGCCGAGTTTTTCTATCATCATATATCCGACTTTATATACATCTCCGCAGCCGAACGTTATCACGAGATCGCCGCTCTCCGCGTTCCTGACAACGTAATCTGCGACCTCTTCAAATGTCGGGAACCACACTGCTCCGTCAATTTTTTCGGCGAGATCTTTTGAGTAGATATTATAAGTATTTTTTTCACGGCTGCCCATTATCTCGGTAAGCACTACTTTGTCTGCGATCTTAAGTGCGTCTGCAAATTCATTTATGAGCGTCGCAGTTCTTGAATATGTGAACGGCTGATGAACTGCCCAGACGCGCTTGAAATCCATTGCCTTTGCCGTTTCAAGCAGCGAGCGTACTTCTGTCGGATGATGCGCGTAATCGTCAACGAACACTATCCCGTTCACTTCCGCGAGCTTTTCAAATCTGCGGACCGCTCCGTAAAATTCGTTAAGGCCTTTTACTATCGAATCGGGACGGCAGCCGTTCTCAAACGCTGCGGCACCTGCTGCTACAGCGTTCAGGATATTATGTTTTCCGGGAACGTGTATGGCTGCCGTGCACAGCTTCTCACCTTTTTTATATACGTCGAATTCCGTGTGGAAGTCGTTCTTTTTTACAATGTTTTTCGGATAGTAATCGTTGGTCTCTTTCCAGCCGAATGTGATTGTTCTTGCTTTTTTATCCGCATTGTTCACAGCTTCGACGGTGTTTGCGTCGTCGCTGTTATAGACGATCAGCTTTGTGGTCATCTCGCAGAATTTGGTAAATGACCGCTTCATATTTTCCATTGTCTTGAAGTAGTCGAGATGATCGCAGTCGATGTTCAGCACAACGGCGGTGTCGGGGTAGAGTTTTAAGAATGTATCCACAAACTCGCACGCTTCACACACCATTGTATCGCTCGTTCCGCACAGTCCGCTCCCGCCTATCGCTTTGAGCTTTCCGCCTATCACTGCGGACAGGTCGTTGCCGTCCGCAAGGAATATCTGCGTGAGCATTGAAGTTGTGGTGGTCTTTCCGTGGGTACCGCATACGCACACGGCGTTGTCGTACATACTTGTTATTAGTCCGAGCAGCACCGAGCGTTCGATAACGGGAACTCCGCTCGCTTT
This sequence comes from uncultured Clostridia bacterium, assembly GCA_947166515.1. Classification (GTDB taxonomy): domain Bacteria; phylum Bacillota; class Clostridia; order Oscillospirales; family Ruminococcaceae; genus Ruminiclostridium_E. The sequence continues at coordinate 4,197 of CAMVEM010000183.1, forward strand.
TGCTGCGATGAGCTCAGGATTGTCAGACATTATTGCTGCTGTATGAACTATCAGGTCGGCGCCTTCGATGTTCTCCGCGCGCTGTCCGAGATATACGGGAATTCCCATATTCCGCACAGCTTTGAGCGTTTCGGTCTCATTGTTGTCCGAGCCGGTAAGATAGTATCCCTGCTTGTGGAGTATTTGTGCGAGCGGATACATTCCGCTTCCGCCTATTCCGATAAAGTGTATGTGTTTTTTTCCTGTAAGAAAATTTTCCATAGATGTCTCCGGAGAGAGCAGGGCTCTGCCCTGCACCCGCTTCTTTTCGTACGCGAAAAGAAGCAAAAGCGACTTGCTTCGCGTTTCTTTTAGATAGTGCGCTTCATGATCAGAGGGGCAAAAGGCTCAGCCTCATTGAAAAACTTTCTCCCTTTCGAGTTCGGGGTCAAAGGGGCGCAGCCCACCTTGAAAAAAACTATCTTCCCCTCCTTTAGGAGGGGATCGGGGGGGTCATAATAAATTATTCACATCAGAGCTTTTCTTATTCCGTATATTTGAAAGAAAAATGCTTAAAATAATACCGGCATATCATTGAAAGGCAGGTAGTTCACAATGAACATAAGCGATATAAGAATAAGAAAAGTTATGCAGGACGGAAGGCTCAAAGCTGTCGTATCCATGACCGTTGATGACGCTATCGCAGTCCACGATATCAAGATAGTTCAGGGCGATGAGCGCGTATTCGTCGCAATGCCAAGCCGCCGCGATGAATCAGGAGTGTTCCGTGATATAATCCACCCGATCAGTCCCGAAGCAAGGGGAGAGATCGAAGCGCAGATCATCAATGCTTATGAGGATTATATCTCAGCCCAGCAGCCGTGATGTCTTTAACAGCGCAAGCTGAGTCTTTGCGTCTTCTATCTCGTTGTTCATCACCATTTCGACAGCTTTTTCAAATGGAATGGTATATACTTCGAGAAATTCGTCCTCGTCAAGCTTCTGCTCGTCCTTGTGCAGACCCTTGGCGAGATACATGTGTATTATTTCGGAATCGTAAGCCGGCGTCGGCAGCAGGCAGCCGAGATATGTGAACTTGTCGGCTGTGTATCCGGTCTCTTCGCGGAGTTCTCTTTTTCCGCATTCAAGGTGGTCCTCTCCCCATTCAAGCTTTCCTGCGGGGATCTCAAGCAGCACCTTTCCGTGAGGATAGCGGAACTGCTTCACAAAATATACTTCGTTGTTTTCGGTAAGAGCGACTACGCAGACCCCACCGGGGTGACGTACTACGTCGCGCTTGGCTTCTTTCCCGTTTTCGAGCAGCGCAGTATCGCTGTAAACCTCGATCACTCTGCCCTTGAATTTCAGCTCGCTGTTAAGCGTTTTTTCTGTAAGCTGCATTATATGATTCC
>CAMVEM010000184.1 GCA_947166515.1 uncultured Clostridia bacterium
GTAATATGTTTTTGATATCGCCGTTCAGAGTTTCGGTCTGTTGTCCGGACTGTTCACAGCGATTTAATAATACTACACTATTATAGTAGAAATTATCGTTTATGTCAATAGAATTTGCGCATTTTTGTATATTTTATTAAGATTTTTTGCAGGAGCAAATTTTTTTTCCTGCATTTTGCCGTATCAGTCGCCGCAGGACGGTCTCATACGTCTGATGCGCTCCTTCATAATAGTATGCTGTTCCTCTGTACGTCCGCACTTAGGGCAGCGGTCGCCGATTATACCGGTATATCCGCATACTGCGTCGCGGTCAACAGGGTGGTTTACCGATCCGTAGCCTATGCCGGATTCCTTCATACAGCGGATGACCTGCTCGAACGCGTCAAGGTTCTGCAGCGGGTCGCCGTCAAGCTCTACATAGCTGATGTGACCTGCGTTTGTGAGCGCGTGATAGGGCGCTTCGAGCTTTATCTTGCTGAATGCCGAGATGTGGTAATATACGGGGATATGGAACGAGTTAGTGTAATAGTCTCTGTCTGTGATGCCCTCTATCTTTCCGTATCTTGCTCTGTCCATTTTCACGAAGCGTCCGGAAAGTCCTTCTGCCGGGGTAGCAAGAAGAGAGAAGTTGAAGCCGGTCTTCTTTGTTTCCTCGTCCATTCTCTGACGCATGCGTCCGATAATGCGGAGACCGAGCTCCTGTGCTCTCGCGCTTTCGCCGTGGTGCTCACCGATAAGGGCTTTGAGACATTCCGCGAGTCCTATGAAGCCCATGGAAAGCGTACCGTGCTTGAGTATCTCGCCTACGCAGTCGTTCGGGCCGAGCTTGTCGGAGTCTATCCATATACCCTGACCCATGAGGAACGGGTAGTTCTTGACTTTTTTCTGAGCCTGTATCTTGTATCTGTACATGAGCTGGTCTATTACAAGATTCATCTCGTCTTCAAGAAGCTCGAAGAATTTCACGATGTCCTTCTGTGCTTTTATTCCGAGACGGGGCAGATTTATGGATGTGAAGCTCAGGTTTCCTCTGCCTGTAACGATCTCTCTGTTCTTGTCATAAGCGTTTCCGATTACTCTTGTGCGGCAGCCCATATACGCGATCTCGGTGTTGTAGTCGCCGGGCTTGTAGTACTGGAGATTGTACGGAGCGTCAATGAATGAGAAGTTCGGGAAAAGTCTCTTGGCGGAGACTCTGCACGCCAGCTTGAACAGATGATAGTTCGGCTCGCCGGGAGTATAGTTGATACCTTCCTTGATCTTGAAGATGTGGATAGGGAAGATCGCCGTCTCACCGTTTCCGAGACCCTTTTCGGTCGCAAGAAGTATGTTCTCTATTACCATCTGGCCTTCGGGAGAGGTATCTGTGCCGTAGTTTATCGACGAGAACGGTATCTGCGCACCTGCGCGGCTGTTCATCGTGTTGAGGTTGTGGACAAGAGCTTCCATAGCCTGATATGTGGCGCGGTTGGTCTCTTTTTTGGAGAGCTTGAGCGAGAAGCTCTGTATCTTCCTGGCGAGCCCTTCATTTCCGGTGATCTCTGTAAGATAGGGAAGCTCGGCTTCTTCAAATCCGTTGTTGTTTGCGAGAACGGGAACGAGATCCTTTTCTTCCTTCAGCTTGTCGAAATAGGCGCGTACCTTCTCGTCCGCGGCGCTGTCGGACATTCCGGTCTCAAGGTACAGAGCGCGGATGATGTTGCTCCTGTACATCTGAATATATGTCTTTTTGACGCCGTCTGCCATTGCGTAGTCGAAATTCGGTATCGACTGGCCGCCGTGCTGGTCGTTCTGGTTGGACTGTATAGCAATGCAGGCGAGAGCAGAATAGCTTCCGATGCCGTTGGGTTCTCTTAAGAAGCCGTGTCCGGTGGAAAATCCGCCCTTGAACAGTTTTTTGAGGTCTATCTGACAGCAGGTAGTGGTCAGCGTGAAGAAATCGAGGTCATGGATATGAATATCGCCGTCGATATGAGCTTTGGAGTGTGTGGGGTCGAGCACATACATCTCGTTGAACTGCTTTGCGCCTTCGGAGCCGTATTTCAGCATGGTACCCATAGCTGTATCTCCGTCTATGTTGGCGTTCTCACGCTTTATATCACAGTCCTGAGCCGATTTGAACGTAAGATCCTCATATATTTTCATCAGGGACGTGTTCATCTCGCGGATACGGGTCCTGTCAGCCCTGTAGAGGATATAGCTCTTGGCGGTCTTTGCGTGGCCGTTTTCGACAAGGACTTTTTCAACGGTGTCCTGTACTTCTTCGACAGTCGGGATATGTTCTTCTCCCTCTTTTTCGAGTTCACGGCATACTTCTTCCGCGAGCGCGAGTGCGGAATTGTAGTCTTTTCCGCCTACCGCGAGCGCTGCCTTATAGATAGCGTCTGCGATCTTCTGAACATTGAATGCGGTTGTACGTCCGTCTCTTTTGCGGATCTTGGTAATCATTTCGGTGAGCATCTCCTTTTCGCCAAGACCACTACATCTTGTGGTCGAAATTAATAAATAGAACAATATATATTATATTGCTATATCGGTGATTTGTCAATATGAACAGAGAAATTTTTTCTTGTGTTCATACGCCGAAAATAAATGCACATAATACTATCCGCGCAGCATGCTGATGTTCTGATCTCTTTGACCTTGTGGGGAGAGGTAAGAACAGTATGCTTTTCCGAAGATCGACCGGGTATTATGACAGAGAAAAGAAAAACAGACACTCACAAAAGTGAATGTCTGTATATTTTCTTAACGCAACTCAGGCGTTAGCGCTCTTAGCCAGTCTTGACTTGATTCTTGCAGCTTTGTTCTTATGGATATAACCCTTGCCTGCTGCCTTGTCGAGAGCGATAACAGCACACTTCTTAGCCTCGGGAGCTGCACCTTCTGCTCTTGCCTTCTTGAGGACAGTCTTTAACTCGGTCTTTGCGGCCTTATTGCGGTCATTGCGTACTTTAGCGACAAGTACTCTTTTCTTTGCTGATTTGATGTTAGGCACTCTGTTTGCACCTCCTTAACTAATATATCAGTATTTACAATACATCACATTATAACACAGCTTTTTAAAAAAAGCAATAGTTTTTTGAAAAAAATTTTAAAAAAGGAGATTTTTATGAAAAGAAGCGATCTTATAGCCGAAAACTCAGTGATAGAAAACGAGATATACAGCGAATCCGTTCAGTTAAAATCTGCATTCGGAACAAGATATACCGATATCTGTCTGAATGAAAACGATGCGAAAAGATCCGGTGTCCGGCAGGGAAGATATACCACGGTTTTTACCGACAGCGGTGATGTAAAGAGCTGTCTTGTCAAGCTGTTCAGCGAGTATATGACCGGCGGATGCACGCTTGTTGCCGGTCTCGGTAACAGGAATATCTGCTCGGACAGCATTGGCGTCAAAGCGCTGAGATATGTTCCCGCTACCGCGCATCTATCGGAACATGAGGATTTCCGCTCGCTCGGAATGAGAAAAGTTTATGTGATAGAACCCGGCGTCACCGGAAAGACCGGTATCGAAAGCGTCAGGCAGATAGCCTGTACAGCGGCATATATCGGCGCGGAATGTGTTATCGTGACGGACAGTCTCGCTTGTTCCGATACAGAACGGCTTTGCTCGACTGTTCAGATCACTGATACCGGCATATCCCCCGGTAGCGGTGTCGGGAACGACCGCGAGGCGATCGACCGAAATACAGTGGGAGTTCCGGTGATAACGGCGGGTGTTCCGACTGTCATTGATCTTGAAAGTATTGCGGAAGAAAAGACCGGAAGCAGGCTTATGGTAACTCCGCGCAATATTGATGTACTGACAGACAGACTTGCCGAAACGATCGGTATTTCCATAAGTATGGCGCTGAATCCCGCGCTGTCGGAAAAAGAGTTACGTTCTTTGATACTATTATAAAGGATCTGTCATATCTGTTCATGCGCGTGAATATATTGTATAGAACATCTTTGCGAATTCCGGAGGTATAAAATGATAGTGATCAAAACCGATATCAGACGAAAATTAAAGAGAATTGCCGCTGCCGCCGCAGCTTTTATCGTATTTTCGGCAGGCGTTGCTGCGTCGTTCACTGTTTTTTCCGGCGCACTGTCGGGAACTGTTACGGCTGAATACAGTGAAGAAAGTACACTGTTCGCAGAACGTAATATAGTGAACGGCAGCGATCTCGTGCTTTATATTGCGAAAAAACCTTATGCAAATGAAGATGAAGAGACCGGAGCGCCTGTTCCGGACAAGCGGGATGAGAGCGATCCCGTTACAGCAGATTCGTCTTACGAAAAATATCTTCTGACGATGAACCGCGATCATGTGACCGAGGATCTTTCGCAATTTTCACAGCACAGCGGTAAAATAGTTGAAAAAACATTCGTGAAAGCCGGTGGGATACAGATGATCGACCTCGCTAAAGGCGGCCAGCTTCGCAACTGTACAGAAATTTCACGCGGGGAAGTGCTGACGGAATGCTCCCGCGCAAGTGATATCGCAGTCGAGATGTATTCAGACGAGCCGCAGGTGCTGATAATACATACACATACGAGCGAAAGCTATGAACCTTACGAAAAGGACTGGTATGATGACCGATATACCTGCCGTTCCTCCGACCCGGCCAACAGCGTGGTCGCAGTAGGCGACGCAATTGCCCGCGAGCTTGCAGGAGCCGGTATTTCCGTGATACACGACTGTACGATACATGATGCTTTATATAACGGCGCATATACCCGAAGTCTTGCGACGGCTTCGGATCTGCTTGAACGTTATCCGTCGGTGAAGACAGTTCTCGATATTCACCGCGACGCGATAGAAGACGAGGACGGAACAAGGATCAGCGCTGTAACTGAGATCGGCGGGAAAAAGGCTGCTCAGATAATGATAATATGCGCCGCCGATGACGGAAATTACGATATTCCGTTTTTTATGGACAATCTCCATTTCGCGTGTGAGCTCCAGCAGGAAACAGAGAGTATGTTCCCGACGCTTACCCGGCCGGTTTTGTTCCAGTACTGCCAGTATAATCAGCAGATCTCCACAGGCGCCCTGCTGATTGAGGTCGGCTCTCACGGAAATTCTGCCGATCAGGCGATCTACACCGGCGAGCTTATCGGCAGAGCTCTTTCATCGCTTTTCAGGAGAAAAGCTGCAGAAAAAGACGCGGCTTCCGTACCTGTGAACGGAAAGCTTCCGCTTTATTTTCTGGACAGGCTTATGTAGAGCAAAAGAAAAAGGCATCCCTGTCAAGAGATGCCTCAGTTTGTCAAAAAAGCAGAAAATTGTTTTTAATTTGCGAAGCGAGTCGCTTTTGCACTTACTTTTCGCTGATGCTTATATGCGCGCATCCATGCGCTCTTCTGGCATCAGCTACCGCAGCATCATGCTGCGTCGCGTCCGAAAAGTAGCGGGGTTTGGGTCGCTGCATGATGCAGCGAATGCCCGCCAAAAAGCGCACACAAGGTGCGCTAATAAAGCGGGCAAAGCAGAGCCCCAATCTCAAGCGTAGCGTTTCTCTGAAATTCT
>CAMVEM010000185.1 GCA_947166515.1 uncultured Clostridia bacterium
CCCCACAACCGGCGGAATCGGCGAAACCGGTTGAATCGGCGAAACCGGCGGCATCGAATAAAACTGCAGAGTCTGCGAAACCTGTCCCGCAGAAAAAAAACGCAGCGCCGAAAAAAGCCAACGCCGACAGGTTCGATCTGATATGCGTGACTTCCGAGGATAAGCGTCGTGAGATGTATCCCGGGGCGTTTCTGGAGCTGCCTGCGCTGGAGCATTACTGCCTTGAGGACAGCGAAGCCGCGTTCGATATAGGCGGGAGAGCCGAAGTCAGCGTTTATAAAGACGCCTGTGAACTTAACATAAAAGGGCTCAGGATAATAATGTGTGATATTTCGGCGGCCGACACCTACGGCCCGCATGACATAGCGATATACGGAAGATACAGGAAGTCCGCCGGATATGAAATGAACGGTGTAACTGTGCTCTGTGACCGGCGGTACAGCGACACGGATAATGCATACAACGCATATTATACTCCGGTGACCGTCGTTATAAACGGGAATGGGGAATACTATGTAAAGACGGCATAACGCGTTTTACCGGAGCTAAAAATGCAGAAAATGACAGAAATGTGCAAAATTGTATTGCATTTACAAAAAATATATGATATAATAAATTGAACTTATTATCTTATGTATTATGTAATTTCTGTTTATGGGCGGTAATATTGAAATAACTTTATTTAGCGGAGGTGACCGGCAGTAATGGCTAACCGCAACGATGAATATTACGATAAATTCACAAAGGAAGTATTTGAGACCATAAAGAGCCTTAATAACGACGACAGGGGCGAGTTTATCGTCCAGACTTATGAAAATCTGTTCCAGCGGCTCAAAGAGGCGGACACCTCGTCGGGTGCCGGTATTTCCGTGGATATGGCAAAGCTGCGTGAAGACCTCGGAAATATACGCGGTATAGGCGGTCAGCGTCTTGACGAGATAATGGCGGTAATTGAAAAGCATCTTAAGCTGGCTCAGCCGGAAAAGCCTGCCGAAGAAAACAAGTGAATATTAAAAAGCTCTTCTTTGTTAATTAAGAAGAGCTTTTACTATATCCAGAAGCTATTAAATTTAACTGCGAAGCGAGTAAAGTTTTTTGGAAAGAGTGAGGGGTCCGGGGAGAGAGGAGAACCTTTTTTCAAAAAAGGTTTCCTCTCTCCCCGCCCTTAATCGCAGTGTCTTATTCTGTTCGGAGTGCGACGACGGGGTCTTTCTTGGCTGCAACTCCGGAGGGAAGGAGTCCCGCAATAAGCGTGAGCACAACGCTTATGGCAACAAGGATAACTCCTGCGAGCGGCGGCATCTTTGCAAGATTTGCAATGTCTGTGATGTTGAAGATTATCATGTTTATCGGTATCAGCATCAGAAGCGTTACGAGTATTCCGAGCGCGCCCGCGATAAATCCGACAATGATCGTCTCGGCGTTGAATACGCGGGAAATGTCCCTCTTTGAAGCGCCGATAGAACGGAGAATACCGATCTCCTTCGTGCGCTCAAGTACCGAGATATATGTGATTATTCCTATCATTATCGACGAAACGATAAGCGAGATCGCTACGAACGCTATAAGGATATAGCTTATCGCGTTGATTATATCCGTTACCGACGACATCAGCATACCAACAATATCGGTGTAGGTTATCTTCTGATTTTCGTCTCTTGCGTCATTATAATCCTTTATCATCTGAACTACCTTTTCCTTGGACTCAAAGTCGATAGGATAGATAGAGATCGACGACGGGGTATCCATGTTTATAACTCCGAGAGTTTTCATATTATCATAATATGATGATGTGGAAACTACGTCAGAATTCTTTGTCACTGCGCTAAGGCGTTTCATCAGCTCAGCGCGGTCGGCGTCGGTCATTGAGGCGAAGAACGCGAGCTGCTCGTCGGTCAGATTGTTCATATCGAACTTAGAAATATCAAACTTTGACCAGTCTATAGCCGACATATCCAAGCCAGCTATACTCATATCAGATGTTCCGGACTGTGAACCGTCGCCGTCGGACGCGGAAGGCAGCAGATTTTCAAATCCGCCGAGCTTTGCTAAATATTCAAGCTGCTCCTGCGGAGTCATTCCCGCGAGAGCTTCCTGCTGTTCGGGAGTAAGTCCCGCAAGCATTTCTGGCGTGAGCTGGAAGGTTCCGCTTTGCATCTGGGCTGCGGCGTCTGCGGCCATCTGTTCGGCCGCTTTTCTAAGATCGTCCTGCATTTTTTCGAGTTCTTTCCTGCGGTTTTCTTCCTCGATCTTTGCGTCGCCTATTGCTTTTTCGCCGGCTTCTGTGCCTTCGAACGGTTTTCCGCTTAAAATATCGTACTGTTCGTTTTCTTTCTGAGCCTTGACTATTTCGCTGTTATTGATCTTGTCGGATATATATGTGGTCAGCTCGCGAGTGTAGCCTATCATACCGCTGACTGATGTTGAGATATCCTTCTGACGGATTATGCCGACAATTTTCAGCTCTATGCCTTTGTTTTTATATGCGTCCGCCATGTATTCGTCGTTGTCTGTCATTTTTATCCATATACCGTTTTCATCCTTCTGATAAAGGTCGGAATTGGGTATCACGGAGAATGTCATTCCGAGGAAATCTTCATACGAATAATCGTCCGGCTTTTCGATCTTGTTGATTTTATCCTTGTCTTTTTTCTGCATCATATCACGGATCGTCGCGCGCATTTCGGACGTGTCCTTAAGGCCGAGCGCATAGACCGTGAAGTCGGTTATCATATTGTATTTATCAACGATGAGAACGGCTTCCTTATAATTCTCCGGCTTCTTGCCCGCGATGATATCATACTTGGTGCTGAACATTTTGTCGTCGGACGTGATCTCTGTGAATACATCGACATCTGACGACGATGAGGACATCTGAGAACTCAGAGAGAACAGTCCGGATACCGAGCCGAATCCCACTTCGTCAAGCACGGTGTTCGGGTTCACCTGCTTTATGGTCTTGTCTTCGAGCTGTCGGAATACCTGCATTTTCATTCCGTAGGAATATTCGATGCTGCTGACAAGCTTTTTTATCTCGTCATTATCATCAAGGTACCCCTTAAATGTTTTGAGGTCGTTAGTGTTAGTCTGAGCATACATCATATCGAACACGGTGTACATTCTGTCGTCGGTGATGATGCGGTCTTTCGGAAGATCGCCGTTGTAGCGCTCCTCCGCAACATCTCTCGACGATGACAGCATAGCGGTCATATCCGTTGAGCTTTCGTCGATGACAAGCGGATAAGACGCGAGCGTGTCGCGCTGGATATCGTTGATATAGACCTGAACGCCGTTAGAGAGCGACAGTATCAGCGCTATTCCGATTATGCCTATGCTTCCCGCGAACGCTGTGAGTATAGTTCTGCCCTTTTTGGTCATAAGGTTGTTGAGACTGAGCGAGAGTGCGGTCAGGAATGACATTGATGTCTTTTTGACCTTTTCGGGCTTCTCTTTTGTTTCGTCCTCTTCTGTGCAGGGGTCGGAATCGCCCGTTATGCTGCCGTCAACGAGACGTATGGTGCGTGTGGCATATTTTTCCGCAAGATCGGGATTATGCGTTACCATTATTATGAGCTTATCCTTGGCGATCTCTTTCAGGATCTCCATTATCTGGATAGAAGTCTCGCTGTCGAGTGCGCCGGTCGGCTCATCCGCAAGCAGGATATCCGGGTCGTTTATGAGCGCACGGGCAATGGCAACTCTCTGCATCTGGCCGCCGGACATCTGGTTCGGCTTTTTCTTCATCTGATCTTTCAGGCCGACTTTTTCAAGGACATCAACGGCTCTTTTTCTGCGCTCGGCTTTTGATACGCCCGAAAGCGTCAGCGCGAGCTCAACGTTTGAGAGCACATTCTGATGAGGTATCAGGTTATAGCTCTGGAATACGAAGCCGATCTTGTGGTTGCGGTAGGTATCCCAGTCGCGGTCGCGGTATTTCTTCGTGGAGACTCCGTCGATTATGAGGTCGCCCTCGGTGTACCGGTCGAGTCCTCCGATTATGTTGAGCAGAGTTGTCTTTCCGCAGCCGGATTGTCCGAGTATTGCCACGAATTCATTTTTCCGGAAGTTCACCGTAACGCCTCTCAGCGCGTTTACGATGTTGTCTCCCATTTTGTAGTCTTTCTTGATGTTCTTTAAACTAAGCATTATACATTATCCTTCCGAGCATGGGGTTTGTCTGTCACTCTCCCAGACGCTTCACGGGCTTGAATCCCGCTGTTTTTGTAAATTTCATGTTGCAGGTGAATGAGTTCACGAAATCCGACGGGTCGATACGGTCAAAATTCGTCGTGTCAAATCTTTCGCGTTCGAACAGCACGGACAGTATCGTCATTTCCTCATCGTTTCCGGTAGATGTGTCGAGTATCTTATCGACCGCGTGGACGATAACTCCGCCCACCGGAAGTATTGCGAATATCTCTCGCGCTATCCTTATCGCGCAGCTGCATACATAATCCTGCATAAGATCGTTGTACGCGGATTTTGACAGCTCCTTTTCCGAGAGCTTTCCGCTTTTGAGCACCGTCACTTCTGTTTTCGGAACGACGTCCTCCGACTTTACCTGAAATTCAGTTTCCATGACGGACGGGTCATCGGTCCCGAATTCAAATCCGCTGCCGTATTCGACAAGATCATCGAACGGGTCGGCTTCTTCTATCGCTTCAAGATATGCGTCTATGTCGCCGTCCATTATCCTCTGAGCGAATTTATAGTTGCTCTGCCATTCCGCGAACGCCTGCTCATCGGCTTTCCTGCCTTCTGCGACCGCAGCTTCGAGCTTCTCCTTAGCCTTGCCGTCGCCGAACAGCTTTCCTGCAAGTCCGGGCTTGTAATTGTCGAGAGCCTTCTGCGCTTCGAGCTCGTTCGGGCCTTTCTGACCCTTGACGAACGGCGGCGCAGATTCCGACATCGCTTTCCAGTCTATGTCCTCGGCACATTCTTTATGTACCGATTTTATCAGCTCGATATAATTTGCTGCTTCCGCCGCTTTCAGCTCGTTCTCCTGCTGCTCGGCAGCTTTCTGTTCTGCTTTCTGCGCGGCAAGCTGTTCCTTCTGTTTTTTGAGCTCCTCTTTCTTCTTTGATGCGTCGGAGGTGCTCTTCTTCTTTTTCTTACCGAGCGTGAACGACTTCGAGTATGAGAGTCCCGTTCCCGGAAGTCCCACGGTCGCGGTGTTTTTTCCCTGCGAGTTTATGGAGTAATGAAGTCCTTTTGTGCCGACGCTTACTCCAACGCCGGATTTGCTGACGTTCAGCTTCACGCCCTTGCAGATAGATATGCTTTTGTGGAATCTGAGTCCCATAATAACCTCCCATTTAATTTGTTGGTATTTATCTGATACTTCCTGCGTGCTATAGATCAGTATTTAGCGAGCCCACCCCCAACCTCCTCCCACTAAATCGAAGGTTTCTCTGATGCGCGCATCGTGCGCGCTTTTGGAAA
>CAMVEM010000186.1 GCA_947166515.1 uncultured Clostridia bacterium
TTGTTGTCTTTATCTTCAATATATCATTCCTTTCAAATTATTTATTTTAAGTCCTAAAATTTGTACTGAAAAGCATTGAAAAATCCTCCGATCTGTGATATAATATTCATAACATTTATTGTAGGAGGCGTCCCATGACCCGCTGTGATTTCTGCTCGATCATCAATCTCATTACCGAATACATAAGCGAAGCCAAAGCTCTCAGCCAGTCCGAGTTACTGTTTCAGCTGTTCAATGAATTCGCAAACCAAAATAACGATTTTGACTTCGACCAAAGCAGAGTCAACCGCTGGTTCAAGGGCAAAGACCCCATAAGTCCGACCATTACGTGCTTCTATTTGCAGGACGGCTACGCGGAATACCTCGCCTCCGACCTCGAAGAAAAGATATTCCCGCTGATGACCGACTTTGATAAAGCCGCGCAGGAGATATACGATCTGCTGATGAATGACATCAGTGTTTCCGATACGAAGAAGTCCGCTCTGACCGAACAGTATCCTCCGCAGAACCCCACCGACGCGGCAGACTTCATTTCCGCAGTAATGCTTTTCGGCATGGAGCGCAAATTTCAAAAACGTGAAACGAAACTCCTTACAAGCGGAACGCTGTCACCTGTTGCCGCCGAACTCATAATGTCGGGCTCTGTTCCAAACCCCTGCAAGCATTTCTGCGGCAGAGAATCCGAGATTGATGAACTGCATACTCTGCTCGAAAAGCACAGCAAGATCTTCATCACGGGTCTTGCAGGCATAGGCAAGAGCGAGTTCGCAAAGACCTACGCCAAGGCCCACAAAAATGATTACACCAACATTCTGTATTTCGCCTACCCCGACAGCCTCCAAACGCTGATCGAGGACATGGATTTTGCCGACGATCTCTCGACCGACGATAACACCACTCGCTTCAAAAAGCACAACCGTTTTCTGCGGAGCCTAAAGCCCGACACACTGCTGATAATCGACAATTTCAATACCACAGCAGCGAACGAGCCGCAGCTTGATTTGCTGATGAAATACGGCTGTAAGATTATTTTGACTACCCGCAGTAAGTTTGAGGTCGGATATACATACGAACTGAACGAAATCGCAGACCTCGAAAATCTGGTATCACTCGCCGCATATTTTTATACTGACACCCAAAATCAGCGCTCGACGGTAGAGCGCATAATTGAAACCGTCCACCGCCACACGCTTTTAGTTGAGCTGTCCGCAAGGCTTTTGCAGACGGGAATCCTTGAACCGAGTGATGTACTCTCCAAGCTCTCCGAAAGCACCGCCGCACCCGAAACGAGCGACAAGATCAGCATAACGAAAGACGGTCATACCAAAAAAGCGACTTATCACAACCACATCAAGACACTGTTCTCACTTTTTGCGATGTCCGATGAAATGCAGACGGTTATGCGCTATGCGACGTTTATTCCTGCCGACGGTATCCGCGCAAGACTTTTCGCCAAGCTCATAAACCTTGAAAGCATGGATACGATCAACGATCTAACCGAGCTGGGCTTCATTCAGAACCCCGAAATGGACAAGATCGCGCTGTATCCGCTTGTTCAGGAAATAATCATTTCCGACCTTGTACCTGATACCGAAAATTGCCGCCCTCTGCTTGATAATATCCACCGCACCTGCCTGCAACATGGCAAGGATATTCCTTACTATTCCGCGCTGTTTGCGATTACGGAAAATATCGCGGACAAGATCACGGTTTGCAATAAAAACGATTATCTGCTTTTCGTTGAGGACGCTTTTGCCTATATGGAGAAATACCGTTACACCAGCGGTATGAGAAAGCTCACGAGCGTTATGTCAAATCTCCTTTCCGATGAAACCGTCGGCACACAGAACGACCGTGCTCTATTACTCAATAATCAAGCCTCCTGCGAGGGTCTGCTGAACGGCAATTACAGAAAAGCCATTGACCTTGAAAAGCGCGCTATAAATATGTGCGACCCTGCGGAGAATCCGATGCTCGCCGCCAACCTACACATGAACCTTGGCTATCTGTATCAGGCAGACGGCAAGACCGACCTCGCCAAACCGAGCATGGAGAAAGCCATGCAGATAATCGCCGAGGCAAACGCCCCGACACATGATGTGATTATAATGTCCCGCAACTATGCCCGACTTCTCGCGGAAACGGGTGAAGCTCGCCGAGCTATAACTGCGCTCCAAAAGTGTGCCGATTTCGTAAAAGAGATCAATTCCGAGACGACCTCCGACTACGCCGACCTCCTTTTCGACATAGCCGGGATCACTTCTCAGTTAAGCGGAATCCAAGTCGCCGAGCAGTATTTTATTCGTGCGTTCAGAATATACCGCGATGTACTTCCCGATGACGATCTCCGCGAAAAAGCTGCGCTTGCGGTAAAGTATTTCAATCGTGCGGGAATAACAAATCTCCCGGCATATCTTGCAATCAGTGAAAATGCTGCCACAGAAGAATGACTGTCTGCACAATTACCGCGACAGGTGCAAGGCTGTACCACAGTCCCGCAATACTCGAAGCGTGAGTCGCCTTATTCAGTTTTTCAGCACTTTTCTCCACCGCCGTTTCCATCTCCGAAACGGCGGTCTTGCTGTGTCCCAGCAGCTTGTCAAACATCTCGTTCTGCTGCCTGATAATGTTGTTCAGGTTGTCATTCAGCACCTTAGCGGCGTCTTTTCTTACGCTTTGGCGATACTGCTCCTGGATGTCCAACAGCCGCAGCTGATTCTCGTTCATCTTCCGCAGCTCGGTCTGCGTATCTTTCATAAAATCCGTCAATACCCCGCACATCTTGTCTACTGTTGCGAGCAGCAGTGCGGTCTGGTACTTGTCCTCTGCCGTCTGACGTTCCTCTGCTTTCAGTTTCATCACGTTCTCCCACAGCCCGGAAAGTTCCTGCTGCGGCGTATTCTCGATATTTCTTTGTAAGCTCATATTCTATCCCCTTTCTCGTGTACAATTCTCCCAATTTACTGCCACGAACCGAAACCGGTTTTCCATTCTTATTCAAATATTGCGGGTGCCGATATGACACTGTATTACCCGCGACCCTGCACTCGACATTGTAATGATCTTTCAGCGCACGAATGACATCATCAAAAGTGCGATTATTCGGGTCCGCAATTTCTATTCTTATTACTTCGCGCAGCTCGTCCTTAAAGCTCTCCGCGCCGCGCTTTTTCATTTGCGCTTCACCGAATGTAAGCTTGTCACGCTTTTCAGATAAATCGTGATTATAGAAGCTGTTCCGAACCGAGTGAGTGAATCCATGCTCAAGACACTTCTGCCCGAAGTAATCCGACATTTCATACAAATCGTGCTGGCTTCTGCGGTATGACTTGCCCGTTTCCATGTTGCAATTGCTTATGAGGAAGTGAGCATGAACATGGTCTGTATCAGTATGAACTGCAAACAGCACTTCGTAACCCTTGCTGTGGATAAAATGCTCAGCGAAATCCTCTGCGATTTTGTAAGCGTCTTTGTAAGTTACATTATCCTTTGGGTGAAACGAAATTGACATTTTGTGCGCGAGAATCGTGTTTTCCTTGTGCTTAGAATAGCTTTTCCCGTTCAGCTTGCGAGTGACAAGAATGTTATTTGCAAAGTTATCCCGATTGCAGCCGAGCGCGGTGAAAAGCCCGTCCTCGGTTTTCTTCACATCGCTTTCGATCTGCTCCTTTTTCCGTCCGAGCATATAGTCCGCCGCGGCTTTCAGCGCCCCGACCGACTTGCAGGGCGCGTAATCTACATTCACGTTTCCGAACGGCATTAGTTCTCCACAAGGGGCTTGTCAAGAAATCTTGACAGCCTGTCCATCGTCATGCAGAACCCGTTCTGCATTCTATGTAATTCGCTGAGCGCCTCGCCGTCCTGCATGATGTTAACCAGATACGCCACCTGATTTAGGTTTACTCCGATCTTCCGAAGCTCGTGCATTATCCCCTTGACTTCATCATCGAAACGGTATACCTTTATATTTGAACCCCGCACCAGCTTCATGAAGAAATCCGTCTTGCTCAGACCGCTTGTCTTACGCTTTTTCTCAAAGGCTGCAAGCTCTTGCTCGGTCAGTCTTATGTTAAATTGTATATTTCTGTTTCTATTCATTAGACCTCCTTACCCGCCGACGAAATCAAAATCAATATCGTCGGCAGAAACGTTATTCTCGTTCATATTTGTGATGTTAATAGTAGGCGCAGCTGCGTTGTACGGCATAACCATTTTGGTGAAGCAAGCCGCGAGGAACGTCGGCAGAGCCTTTTCGACGGCGGCTTCGACTGCCGAAACAATCTGCTCAACGAAACGTTCTTCACGCTCTCGGGTCTCGAAGTACGGATCGTCTTTCTTACGGTAGTAATTCTTGAAATACTCCGTCAACGCGACCGCTGCCGCATGACTGTACGACTTGAATTCGTCCTTGTCAATGCCTTGCAGATACTCCCATGCCTGCCTGTCAAGCGGCTTGTCGATGTTGAAACGCAGGTTGGTACATTTGATATTGCTCATGTTAACCCTCCTTTTTCAGCTGTTCGTAGGCTATTGTCTCATAACCCTTCGCAGCCGCGCAGATGTCATCGATTATCGTCACGCGGCTCATGTCGTACTCACCGAAATTCTTGATGATACAGCCCCCGCCGCCCGCAACGTAAAGCCTCATCAGCTCGGGGTCGTACTCATACTTCGCAAAGGTCTGGAACAGCTCGTCGCAGTATTTTCTGATCGTTTCCGTGATACAGTTCAGATACTTTTCGGAAATATCCGCCTTTCCGGTTCTTATGACCTGCTCGATAATGCTCTCGTCGATCTTTGTGCAGAACCTGTCCATGACGGCGTTCTTCGCCGCTATCACACACTGATTCACGCCGAGCTTTTCCGTGTAGCACTTGCTCTCGATGGGGCGCTTATTATTGATGAACATGATGTTCATGGTGCCGTTGCCAATATCTGCAAGCAGGTTCACTCCCGTCAGCTGCGGCAGGCGGTCAATAACCGCGGGATAACCCTGCGGATAGATCGAACACCCGACAATGTGCAGCTTGTACGCCGCGTCATTGAACGTGAATTTCACATTCTTGTTCTTCATGATGTACCTGCGGAAATCCTCGCGCTGAGTCTTGACCCACGTCAGCGGCAGACCCGCCGCGATATGCACGTCGGCTTCGGTGCAGTAGCTGCATTTCAGTTCCTGCGCGGCAGCTGCAAGCGTCAGCAGGTAGAAGTCCTCGTCCATCGACTTGTCAGCGATAAATGCTTTGTGTCCCTCACCTATGCGG
>CAMVEM010000187.1 GCA_947166515.1 uncultured Clostridia bacterium
AGCACCATAGCTTATTTTTGACTGACGAGTGTAACATATCATTGACATATCAACAAAATTTTTTGTAAAAAACCCGGCAAGACTATTGACAAGAGGGCAAAAATAGTGTATAATGCAGATATTGTAAGACCGGGTTGACAAATCCGGTCTTGTGTTTTATCAAAGGATCAGGCGATCCGGACGCACAAGTCTCCCGCTTCGTCACGATTCTGATCGTCTGCCGCAGGACAATGCAGGATGCATTGTGTTTGTTGCCCGACCGCCGCACGATGCAGCGCTTAAGCAACAAACCGGACGCCACAATTGTCAATTGTCAATTACCAATTAATCCCGGGGGTGGTATTACGGCTGAGAAAAATTCAAAGATAGAGGACAGAGCAAGAGAGGCGGTAATGCCTGTGATCGAAAAAAACGGACTTAAGCTCTGGGATGTATGCTTCGAAAAAGAAGGCGCTATGTGGTATCTGAGGATACTCGTAGATAAAGACGGCGGCATAGACAGCGACGAATGCGAGGATATCTCCCGCCCGATAAACGAAATAATAGACAAACAGGACTTCATCAAAAGCATCGACATACTCGAAGTCGGGTCTCCGGGTCTCACGAAAAAGCTCAGGAAGCCTGAACATTTCAAAGCCTGCACCGGAGAACCGATAAGGATAACAAAGCGCGACGGCAAAGGCAAGGAGTTCAGCATCTACGGAAAGCTTGCCGCTTATGACGAAGAAAAGAACGTTATAACGCTCGAAGACGAAAACGGAAAAACAGATATCACAGTAAGCGATTGCGTTAAGATCAATTCCGATCTATAAAATCAGCAATGCATTTCAGACCATATCCAAAAAAGAACAGACTTTTTAATACAGCAGCCGGAGCCGCCGCTGCGGCACTCGGATCTATAACAACGCTGTGAAACACAGCATTCGGAGGAACAAGATATGACTAAGGGAACAAAGGGAAATTCCGAGAAGATAATGGACGTTCTCCCGCTTCTTGCAAAAGAAAAGGGAATGAGCACTGAGACTCTCATAGAGAAGATAAAGGCCGCTCTTCTGATAGCTATCAAGAAAGACTATCCCAGAAGCGAGAACATTCAGTTCGACGTTGACCTCGCGAAGGGAAAGTTCGAGGTGGCCATAATGAAGAATGTTGTTGAAGAGGTCGAGGACCCCGCCAACGAGATATCCCTCGAAGACGCAAGAAACATCAGCAAGCGCCTGAATATCGGAAGCGTATGCCCCATAAAGCTCGACACGAAGCATTTCGGAAGAATTGCTGCTCAGACCGCAAAACAGGTCATAAAGCAGGGCATCAAGGAAGTCGAGAGAGAACAGCTCGTAGAACAGTGGGGCGGGCTCCAGAATGAGGCTATCTCCGCAGAGGTAAAGAAGATAGAAACAGATTCCCTTAACGCACTCGTCAGCGTGAACGGCAACGAAGTAATGCTGTTCAGGGGAGACCAGATACCCGGAGAAGAGCTCCACGAGGGAGATATCATAAAGGTGTTCGTGTCGGGAGTATCCTCCGCAGACAGAAGACCCACGCTCAGAGTGTCAAGAACACACCGTGAGCTTATAAGAAGACTGTTCGAGCTCGAAGTTCCCGAAATAAGTGACGGAACTGTCGAAATAAAGGCGATAAGCAGAGAGCCCGGTTCAAGAAGCAAAATAGCTGTTATAAGCAACAACGAGAACGTTGACGCGCTCGGCTCATGCATCGGACCGCAGAGAAACCGCATAACCAAAATATGCGACGAGCTCAGGGGCGAGAAGATAGACGTAGTGATGTACAGCGAAGATCCCGCAGAGTTCATCAAGCAGGCTCTTAAGCCCGCAACGGTGATAAGCGTTGATATTCCGGACGAGAACATCAAGGCTTGCTCGGTGGTCGTACCGGACAATCAGCTTTCTCTCGCTATCGGAAACAAGGGTCAGAACGCAAAGCTCGCGGCACGACTTACGGGCTTCAAGATAGATATAAAGCCGGAAAGCGGATTTTTTGAGGGATAAGAAAACATCATAATGGGACAGAACATACCGCAGAGAATGTGTCTCGGCTGCGGGGAGATGCTCGGAAAGAAAGGGCTGCTCCGCATCGTGAGATCAAAGGACGGGGAAATATCCACCGACCCGACCGGAAAAAAGTCGGGCAGAGGCGCGTATATATGCAATGATATGGAATGCTTCGAGAAAGCGAAAAAGAAACGCAGCATCGAACGGGCACTGAAATGTCAGATACCGCAGGAGATATACGACGCTCTGAAGGAGAGCATAGGCGATGGATAAGACTCTCTCCACCATAGGACTTTGCAGACGCGCAGGTAAGCTGATATACGGATTTGACGCCGTCGTCGGAGAAATGAAGGCGAAGGCGGACGACATCGGCGGTGTGCTGCTCGCGTCGGATCTGTCCGGAAAAACCAAGAAAGAAGTGCGTTTCGAATGCGAGAAATACGGTGTAAACGTCACCGAGATCGCAGGAACGCTCGACGACATAAAAGGCATCATCGGAAAAAGAACAGGTGTGCTCGCCGTTCTTGATGAGGGACTGTACAGGTCGATAGTCCTTTCCGAAACAAACACTCAATGACCGGGGGAAAACGAATGGCTACAAAAGAGCTGAAATTCAAAATAAAAGACGCTGCAAAGGATCTCGACACAACGCCGGACGCGATAATCGAGGCGGTGAAGATCCATACGGGCGCGGAGAAGAAGCCTTCGGCTTCGATAACCGAGTCCGAGCTCAATATCGTGCTGGAACATATCACCCAGACCAATCAGGTGGATAGCTTCGACGCGTATTTTGCCGCAGCCGACAGCAAACCGAAGAAACCGGCGGCGGAAAAAGCGCCCGCAGAAAAGCCGGCAAAGGCAGAGACCAAGGCTCCCGCAAAAACGGAAAAGCCGGCAGCCGAAAAAACGGCGGCAGAAAAGCCTGTAGCGGACAAGAAAAAGCCGGAAGCTCCCGCAAAGGCGGAAAAGCCTGCGCAGAAGCCCGAAAAACCGGCGCAGAAGCCCGATGCACCTGCCGATGACAAGGATAAGTTCGCAAAGCCTGATTTCTCAAAACAGCAGGGCAAAAAGCCCGACAGGCCGGAAAGACCTGCGCGTCCTGAAAAGTCTGAAAAGCCCGAAAAGAAGGAAACAAAGTTCACTCCGCGTCCCGTTGAGGCAAAGGTCGATCTCAGCACCGTAAAGATCAACGAGCCGCCCAAGACAAAGGTTAAAGGTGAGGCTGTACAGAGAGGCGACGTGGTAACAAAGCATGTCGATACAAGGGGCAGCTATGTCGATCTCGACAAATACAACGAGCGCTATGAGACAATGGCGTCGCAGAAACACGGCGGCGGCAGGGACGACGGATTCTCCGCAAAGAAGCAGAAGATAAACCAGAAATCTCAGCAGAACAAAAAGGCGCAGTTCGGCGGCGGAAAGAACCGCGAGACCGAGGCTCAGAAGCTCAAGCGCCTTGAACTCGAACGCGCAAGAAAGCAGCAGCTCAGAGTGCAGATACCGGACGAGATCGTTGTTTCCGAGCTCGCTCAGAGACTTAAAGTCACCGCGACCGAAGTCATAAAGAAGCTGATGATGCTCGGCGAGATGTGCACGATAAATCAGGTGATAGACTTCGATACCGCATCACTCGTTGCGGAAGAACTCGGCGCCAAGGTCGAGAAGGAAGTCGTTGTTACGATAGAAGAACGTCTGTTCGAAGAAGTCGAGGACAAGGACGAAGATTTGAAGCCGAGACCGCCGGTAGTTGTTGTAATGGGACACGTCGATCACGGTAAGACCTCGCTGCTCGACAAAATACGCCACGCGTCCGTAGCAAGCGGCGAAGCTGGCGGAATCACCCAGCATATCGGCGCATACCGCGTGAACGCAGGCGGCAAGGACATAACATTCCTCGATACACCCGGACATGAGGCATTTACCGCAATGCGTGCGCGCGGCGCGAACATGACGGATATCGCTATCCTCGTAGTTGCCGCAGACGACGGTATCATGCCGCAGACGATAGAAGCGATAAATCACGCGAAAGCTGCGGGAGTCAGCATCATCGTCGCTATAAACAAGATGGATAAAGAGGGAGCAAATCCCGAAAAGATAAAGCAGGCGCTCACAGAGCACGACCTCGTAATCGAGGAATGGGGCGGAGATATAATCTGCGTTCCCGTATCCGCCAAGACCGGCGAAGGCATCGACAACCTGCTCGAAATGGTGAACCTCACGGCGGAAGTGCTCGATCTGAAGGCTAACCCTGACAGACTTGCAAAGGGCGCCGTTATCGAAGCAAGACTCGACAAGGGCAGAGGTCCTATCGCGACACTGCTCGTACAGAATGGTACTCTGCACACCGGCGACGTTATAATCGCGGGTACATCGGTCGGCCACGTAAGAGTAATGCGTGACGACAGAGGAAAGACCGTTAAGGAAGCCGGACCTTCGACACCTGTCGAGATAATGGGACTTTCGGAAGTTCCGAGCGCCGGTGACAGCTTCGCGGTCGTAGAGGACGAAAAACTTGCAAGAGAGCTTGTCGAAAAGAGAAAGTTCGACGCAAAGGAAGAACAGTTCAAGGCATACCGCAAGGTAACGCTCGACAACCTGTTCTCTCAGATAGAAGAAGGCGAGATGAAGACCCTTCCGATAATCGTGAAGGCGGACGTACAGGGCTCCGTCGAGGCTGTAAGGCAGTCGCTTGAAAAGCTCTCGAACGAGGAAGTACGCGTTCAGGTCATCCACGGTGCGGTCGGCGCTATAAGCGAGAGCGACGTAATGCTTGCAAACGCTTCAAACGCGATAATCGTCGGCTTCAACGTGCGTCCTCACCCCGCAGCTGCGGAAAATGCCAAGCGTGACGGCGTTGACATACGCCTTTACAGGATAATCTACGACGCTATCGAGGAGATAGAGGCATCTATCAAGGGAATGCTCGCTCCGAAGTACAGAGAGACCGACTGCGCACGCGTCGAAGTCCGCCAGGTATATAAGATCACCGGCGTCGGCGTTGTCGCAGGCTGCTATGTGCTCTCCGGCAAGGTCGAGAGAAAGTGCCAGATACGCATAGTGCGTGACGGCATAGTTATCGCAGACGACAAGATAAGCGGCCTCAGACGTTTCAAGGACGATGTCAAGGAAGTAGCCGAGGGCTATGAGTGCGGTATCAGCCTTGAAAAGTTCAGCGATATCAAGGAAGGCGATATCTTCGAGGCTTATATGGTCGAAGAAT
>CAMVEM010000188.1 GCA_947166515.1 uncultured Clostridia bacterium
AATATCCGGCTGCTCCGGTAAAACATACGACGGTAAAAACCTTGTGGATAAGGCGAAATCGCTGCATACCTCGCTCGAATCCGCACATATCACTGTTACCGATACCATAAACGATGTTGTTGTGCAGGAGATATGGTACCGCTTCGCCGGAGATGTGATGCAGTATATGTATATCGGGCACGACGCGGACACCGGCGAGGAATATTACGAGTTCAACAACGGCACCGAGCTCGACACATGGCATAACGGAGACGCGGAATGGGCGTTTGCCGCCCGCGGAAGCGAGGGGTATTACAACTATTCGCGCGCGAGCAGGCATTACTTCGCGGACGGCGCAAGGCTGTTAGAGGATTATCCGAATGCCGTGACGGAGTCAAAGGTCGTGGGTAGCGAGAGCATTGATATCCCGGATGGCATGGAGCATGTCAATCTATTTTATGACAAGGAGCTCGGAAAATATTACAGCTCAATGGAAAATATCACGAACTATATTTCGAGCTATGTCATTGACGCTGACGGATATTGCCGGGAATTCAGAATGGCATACGAGACAGACGGTAAGAGTCTGACATACAAAGTTATGATCGAGCGCACCGATCCCGACGCGCCGATAGAACGCAAGGAACCGGAAGCTTTGGAGTGAGGCTCATGTGGGGCGATCGGAAAGCCCTCCGCTCCGGGGTGAGGGGGCGAAGCCCCCTCAAAACAAAAATACCCCCTCCCCTGAAGGGGAGGGGGTAGGGGGTAGGGTCAGTTGTTATCTGCCCATTTTCTGTTTCTTCTGGAACTTGAGGAATTCCCAGATGCCGAGACCAACTACTGCGATAGAGAGTATGAGCATGAAGATAGCGCCTATGCCTACATGAGCCATACCGCCTGCTTTTCCGCAGTCAACTCCGGCAAAGATAAGCGTTAAGAGCGCTACTACGAAAAGGCATCCGCCGCATGCGATCGTGCCTAAATGTATTCCTAAAGCGGAAACAGCGATAGTTGCTACCAGGAATACGATGTCAAGTATCCACATAGCGACATATTTTCCTTGACCTGCGCCGCAGGTGAAAATATTCATATCTGCGCTGATACTGCTGTATTTTGCGCTCATTATAGGCATGAACAGGCAGAGGAAGTAAGCCACGAGTGCTTCGAGAGCGGAACGGTTGATCCTCTTAATGGGCGGAATGCTCTTATCGAAAAACTGGAAAGGTGCACGCGGGCGAGCATACTGCTGAGGTGCGCCGTAGGGCTGCTGATACTGGGGCTGACCGTACTGCTGAGGCTGTGCGTACTGCTGAGGCTGAGCATATTGCTGGGGCTGAGCGTACTGCTGGGGCTGAGCATACTGCTGAGGCTGCTGAGGAACCGGGGCAAGGGGTGTGCCGCACGCGCTGCAGAAGGGATTACCGTTAGCGTTCGGCGTGCCGCATTTAGGACAATTCATAATTGTATCCTCCTGTAATCAATAATTAATATGATCTTTTTAAGAAAATAAGAACTGGGCTGAAGCGGAATTCATGTCGGGATCATATTATAGCAATAATTATAGCATACTCTGGTCGATATTTCAATAGAAAATGTCAACATTTGTCTAAATAACACAATATTTGACAGAGTATATAATCACTGTTCACAACTCGGACAGAAAAGTTAGATCTGCGGTTAAGCCTCCCCGCCGGAAGGGAGGGGGCTGTAGCGTGTAAAACCTCATATATCCGGATTAACATGCACCATACAGTGCTTGACATCAGGAAACTCGCGTTCGATCGCGGCGTGAACCATTTCAGCGGTATCGTGCGCTTCGACGAGCGTTTTTTCTGCTGACATAACTATCTCTGCTTCGACATATATCCTTGCGCCGAAAAGCCGCGTTTTCAGATCGTCAATGCCGATAACTCCATCCTGTTCGAGAATGACTTTCTTCATAGCGTCAACGGTTTCGTCGGGGCACGAGCGGTCTATCATCTTATTCACGGCGTCGCGGAAGATCTCGAACGCTGCTTTTTCGATAAATACGCATATCAGAACGCTCGCAACGGGGTCGAGTATCGGATAGCCAAGCCGTGCACCGAGTATGCCCGCGAAAGACCCGACTGATGAAAGCGCATCTGAACGGTGGTGCCAGGCGTCGGCCATAAGTGCGTCGGAATTGATCTTTTTAGCCACGTTTGCCGTATAATGGTACATTACTTCTTTTACTGCGACAGAGACCACTGCGGCGATAAGAGCAAGCAGTCCCGGCGTTTCAAGCGGCGCTTCGTTCTGACCGGTGATATTCTTTATTCCTTCCCAGCCGATGCCAAGTCCGGTAGCCGCGAGAACGATTGCAAGGATCACAGCCGCAACGCATTCAAGCCGCTCGTGACCATAGGGGTGCTCTTTATCGGGCTTTTTATCTGCAAGCGTTATGCCTATCATAACGACAAAGGTGCTGAAAACGTCAGAAGCGGAATGCACGGCGTCGGAGACCATAGCGCCTGACGCCGCGAATATGCCTGCGATCAGCTTTAATACAGACAACAGTAGATTTACGATTATGCTGACTACCGAAACCTTCATAGCTTCGGAGCCCGAAGTGTTATTCATGTGATCGCCGCCTTTCGGTAAAAAATACCCAATAGCAACATGTCTACCGGGTACTTTGTTATTATATCATGTGAATGTGGGGTTAGTCAACGATAACGATTCAGGATCACTCTGCACCGAATTTCCATTGACAGATATATTTGTTCTATATTTTTCCGGACAGTATCTCCTTCAGCGCGGTCATAAATTCCCGATAGCCTTTCGGGTACGCATTCTCCCCGTGTCCGCTCAGCTTTTCGCCGTCGGATGTGATCGCCGTGAATCTGAACCCTCCGCCGTCGAGAACATTGCGGGGAGCTTTTGCGAAGCCGTTCCACTTTCTCAGCCTGCAGGTCTCCTCAAGCTTAGTTATCCGCTCGCAGAGCTTGCTTCCGCCCTCGATGCGCTGTTCGAGGCAGTCCTCTCTGTCCGTATCCTCCCTGAAATTCCATGCCCCGCAGTAATACGATATGCGCACGCCAGCGTCTGTTTTAAGTATCTCATACTCGTATGTTATCGCTGCGGTTCGGTGTTCGCTTATTAATATGCTTTCAAACTCTGCATTATTCTTCATATCATCATCCGAGGCTGCTGTAATATGCCTCAAGCGCGCTCCTGCACGCGACATAATGCTTTTCGAGGCGCTTGTCGAAGTGCTTTCCCATTCCGTCCATGATTATATTGTTTGCCTGTTCAAAGGACATACTCTCTTTGTAGCAGCGCTTGCTGACGAGTGCGTCATATACGTCCGCGACCGCCATGATGCGCGCTTCAAGCGGTATCTCTTCGCCTTTCAGGCCGTCCGGATATCCCGAACCGTCCCAGCGCTCATGGTGATAATGAGCGACATTTTCGGCTATCTGCTTGAATTCCTCGTCGTCGTAGCCTTCGAGAGACTGGCGGACGATCTCGGCGCCCTTTGCGGCGTGGGTCTTCATCATTTCAAACTCTTCCGGCGTGAATCTTCCAGGCTTGCGGAGTATTGCATCATCGACCGCGATCTTTCCGAGGTCGTGCATAGGCGCGGCTTTTATCAGGCAGGCACAGAAGCTCTGGCTTATGTCCGCTCCGCTTTCTCTCATTTCTCCGACAAGTATGCGCATTACCTCACTGGTGCGCTTGATGTGACCGCCGGTGGAGGAATCCCTGTTTTCTACCATATCCGCGAAGCTGAGTATCATCTTGTCCTGCATCTCGCTGATATGACGGGTCTTTTCTTCGACCTGACGGTTAAGGTCGGTGTTATAGTTTATGATGAGCTGCATATATTCATGCTCGATAGTCTCATCGGCGAACATGAACTGAAAGCCTCTTATCCTGCTTCCGCTCCAGATAATATCGGCATGGACCTTATAATTGCGCTCTTTATAATCAAAGCTGAATTTTCTTGATCTCTTCTTCTCTCTGAGCATTTCCATCCAGTTGTAAAGATAGCCGGTGATAGTGCCTTCTTCTTTGGTTATACGCGTATCTATGGTCAGGTTTTCGAGCTCCGGGAAGTAATGCTTAGCAGTCTCATTGCTGCCGAAGTAGCACCCATGTTTATCGAAGCATATAAATCCGTTCTCACCGTTCTGCACGAGGTTGTCCGCGGCGCTGCGCGAGACGTCGTAGAGTCCCGTGCGCGACATTATCAGAAGATATACGATCTGCGCCACGACATAGACTGCCGGAATGATCTCGATCTCGGTCCCGAATATTGAGCGGTTCAGAAAAAACGAGCCTATCGTTATTACTTCGAGCAGAGTAAACAGAAGTATCGTTCTTACCGAAACACTTCTGTTTTTTGTCCTGCGTATCAACATAAGCGCAATACCGGGCAGCGAGAATACGATTATCATAACATAATAGAACGTATGCGCTACGCCGTATTCCTTGTTTATCAGCATAGAGCCGACGGGTGTGACGACAAGTCCGGCTTTTTTATAGAACACCTCGGTAAATCCGATAGTGAGCGTTGAGCAGAACATCAGCAGATTTACCGCGAACATAGACGTTATCAGGACTTTTTTGATCTTTATCTTATACATCGTAAAGATAGAGAGCGTTACTGCGAGCTGGAGGAAGCACCCGCCGAAATATATGATCTTCTGTGCCAGCAGAGCTTCTTTGAGGTCTGTTGACATGGACATCATCAGATATCCTACCTCGGAAATCGGTATGAGTATGAAAAGTACTGTATAATAAACGTCCGTCTGCTGTGTACATTTCCATGTAAATATCAGAGTACACACTATCGACGCTATGAAGCATATAAGATAATATACGGTATATGCGCCCATTTCTGCACTTCCTTTCAGGTCATACACATACATTATAACACAAATATTCAGCAAATGCAATATAAAAAAGTGTGTGTTAGCCCCACCCCAACCCCTCCCCGGAGGGGAGGGGTTGGGGTGTTAAAGAAGTTGCTTACGCTTGAGAATTTCAGAGAAACGCTGCGCTTGAGATCGGGGCTCTGCTTTGCCCGCTTTATTAGCGCACCTTGTGTGCGCTTTTTGGCGGGCATTCGCTGCATCATGCAGCGACCCAAACCCCGCTACTTTTCGTACGCGACGCAGCTTGATGCTGCAGTAGCTGATGCCAGAAGCGCGCATATAAGCATCAGCGAAAAGTAAGTGCAAAAGCGACTCGCTTCGCAAATTAAATA
>CAMVEM010000189.1 GCA_947166515.1 uncultured Clostridia bacterium
TGTTAAGCCCTGTTCTCTTAGCTCCATAATTTCTTTTTCATACTGCTGTATGTGTCTGTAACTTCTTGCCATAAAAAACACCTCCTATGGTTTCTATTATACCATAGGAGGTCTTTTTTGTCACTGTACGTTTTTACTGATTCGGTTCAAAAGGGAGGGGCTGTTTTTGCGGGACTGCGCCCCAAACCCACAGAAAACAGGTGTGGTAGGGTAATAATCTCACAAATTTATCATAAACTCTTGCATTTTCCATAAAAATATGATAGTATAAAAGAACGCCACAAAAACAGCCTCATTATGGCGCTTTGTGAAAGGAATGGATATGAAAACACTTAAAAAAATATCAGTAATAGCCGTGCTGATCCTCTCGCTGTGCTTCGCGGCAACAGCATCTTACGCGGCCTCGGACCTGACCACCGCACAGCAGTACAACCCGCTTTCAAGAGCCAGCATGTCAGCTTCATCAGGTAAAGCCGAGACCCGGACTCTTCGCGTTTATCTTCCGTCCGCCGGAAAGATAACCTTTTACGCCGACAAATTCAGCGTGTCGGATAAATCAACGTACAGCATCTTAAGCTCAAAGGGAGCAGATCTGCTGACGTCGAGGCTGTCAACGCTCAAAGGAAAAACCATAAAATTCCTGGGCGGCGGCACATATTATTTCAGATTCTCTCTCACGGCGGGTGACAATATCGCCAATCTGCTCTATACCTATGACTCGGACAACGCTTTTGACGAAACCCACAGCATAGCGCTTCGCAAGGGCGAGACCGTCCCGGTAAAGAAATATGTCAAGTCGTTCAAATCGAATTATATGTACATAGTTTCAAACGTCCGCATAGCTACCGTCAAAAACGGTCAGATCAGCGCCATTAAGCCCGGCAATAACACGATAGAAGCGTTCTCTTCGACCGGCGAGCATGTAAAAATAAATGTGTTCGTATCCGACAGCGTTTCAAGCGGTATCGAGATACAGGGCGCAAATATGATATGGAAGGGCGAAAGCTTTAATTACACCTACAGCTATACTGACGGAAAAACATACACAGACCATGAGATCGTGTGGAGCGTAAGCGGAAACGGTACCGTTACCAAGAAAGGAAAGCTCACCGCAAACGCAAAGGGCGACGCGGTGCTCACTGTTACAGACAAGACCGCCGGAATGTCGTCGTCCATGACCGTACACTTCATCTCCGATGCGAGCGAAGTCGATTTCGTGCCGACGATAAACGGCATACAGATAGCGAACAAGACATACCCGCTTCCCTCTGACTATGATCCCGGACTAGATAAGGACACGCTCGCAGCATATAACAAAATGGCTGCCGACGCTGCAAAAGAGGGACTGAGCTTCAATATAATCTCGTCGTACAGATCATATAACAAGCAGGTCCAGACCTACAATCACTGGAAGAGCCTTTACGGCAAGGCAGAAGCCGACAGATGCTCGGCACGCCCGGGATTCTCGGAGCACCAGCTCGGCCTCGCGATAGATGTTAATTCCTGCTATACTTCCTTCGCATATACAAAAGAAGGCAAGTGGCTCGCAAAGAACTGCTGGAAGTACGGCTTCATACTCAGATATCCTTCGGTGGCTGCCGAAAAGATCACAGGTTATATATATGAACCGTGGCATATCCGCTATGTCGGCACCGAACTTGCAAAGAAGCTCTATCAGAGCGGTCAGACGCTTGAAGAATACCTTGGCGTCGACTCATATTACAGACAGTGATGCTTTCACCCACCCCCAACCCCCTCCCTTTAGGGAGGGGGCTATTTTTATCTTTGGGCGACCTCGTCCCCCCCTTACAAGGGGTGTGGGGATGAACGGAAAGCCCCCTTGAAAGGGGTGTGGGGACGAAGTCACCACAAAAACAAAAACCCCTTCCCCTTTAGGGGAAGGGGCAGGGGTTAGGGTCATGAAAGATCTGCCTTCATCTTTGTGCTGAAGACTGCCATTGCGAGCGAGGTTATCACGATAGCCGATCCGCAGACTATCAGAAGCGGTATCACGAACTCCTCCACGCCTAAATTCAGCGATATCGCCGAGCGCGCAGACTTTGTGCAGTAGAAGAACGGCAGGCATTTGCATATAGTGAGCATTACTCCGCCGGTGTTTTCCGCATCAAAGAAAACGCTTCCGAGGAACGATCCGAGCGAAATGATGATCGAGCAGAGTCCCGGCGCCGATT
This sequence comes from uncultured Clostridia bacterium, assembly GCA_947166515.1. Lineage (GTDB taxonomy): Bacteria > Bacillota > Clostridia > Oscillospirales > Ruminococcaceae > Ruminiclostridium_E. The sequence goes on from CAMVEM010000189.1 coordinate 2,193, forward strand.
TCTCGCCGAACAGCGTTCCGAACAACATTCCGAACCCGATGAACATTACCGCAGATGGTATCAGCACGATGAACGCGAGCAGCATTCCGCCTATGCTGAGCTCTATGCCCGTAATGAGCGAGATGATGAGCGACGCGCAGAACGTTATCGCGAGCTGTAAACCCGATATTATCAACATCGGGATTATATATCCGAGCGTGAAATCTCCGGACGTCATAGGTGTTGCATACATTCTGACAAGGAACGAACCGGCTCTGTCCTTTGACACCGTAAGCGCTGTGAACAGCATCACGAACGTCTGGCCGAACATGGCGATACCGCCGCAGAGATTGTTAATGTGGAATACGGTCATACCCGATTCCCGCGGTATGCTCTGATCCACAACGGTCATTATTATCAGCATTATGATAGGAAATCCGAGGCAGAATATATAGCTCAGCGGATCCCTTAAAAGCTCCTTTATGTTACGGGAGCTGAAAGCAAGTATCCTGTTCATCAGTTTACGCCCCTTTCCGCTATCGCGACGAACGCGTTTTCAAGTCCCTGCGCTCCGGCCTCCGCTTCTATTTCCGGTAGTGTGCCGATTGCCGCTACTTTTCCGTTTATCATTATTGCTATCCTGTCGGAGAGCTCTTCGGCTTCTTCCATATAGTGAGTGGTGAGGATTATGGTGATCTTTCCCTTTAGCTGACGAATCACCTTCCAGAGCTCGCGGCGTGCGAGAACGTCAAGTCCGAGCGTCGGCTCATCAAGGAACAGCACTTTTGGCTCGCTTATCAGCGCCATTGCAATGCTCACCTTGCGCTTCCAGCCTCCCGAAAGCGTTTTTGCGCGGGAATTAACAACTTCGCTCATTCCGAACAGCTCTATCATTTTCTCAACGCGTTCTGCATTCTTAGTCTTATCGGCGCTGTGGACCTTAGCCATGAATTCGAGGTTTTCGCGGACGGTAAGGTTTTCAGCGACTGCCGTATCCTGCGGTGATATGCCGATTATCTCCTTTACGGCGGATTTTTCGGATGCAACGTTGTGTCCGAGCACCGAAGCCTCGCCGGATGTCGGCGCCGAAAGGCAGGACAGCATTCTTATGGTAGTTGTCTTACCGGCTCCGTTCACGCCCAGCAGAGCGAAGAGCTCGCCTTCTTCCACCGCGATATCAAGAGCGTTGACTGCGGTTTTTTCTTTATACTTTTTTGTAAGAGCTTTTGTTTCTATCGCTTTCATTTATCTTCCCCCTCTGTCAGGAATCCGTCGGAGCCGAGCTTTACAAGTGCCATGCCTTTTTCTTCGTCGCCCAGAATGAGAATTGCGTCTCCGGGTTTAAGTCCGAATATTCTGCGGCATTCGGCGGGCAATGTTATCTGACCTTTATCGTTCATTTTGGAGACTCCGAAAACATGCTTGCCGTCGTCCGTTCCTTTTGCTTCGAGCTTCATATTGCGTACGAGCATATCCACTGTCGTTCCGTACATCTCGGAAAGTGCTATACAGCTTTCTATATCGGGCGATGACTCGCCGCGCTCCCACTTCGCGACCGCCTGGCGCGATACGCCGATCTTCTCGGCAACGTCTTCCTGCGTCAGTCCCGCGTGGGTTCGGTACATTTTAAGGTTGCTGAATACTATTGGCATTTGCTCTCCCCCTTTCTGTTCCATATTATAGCACAGATAAAATGCAATTTCAAGCAACATTATATTACAACCGGGTTATAATTGGTTGCATTTTAGGAAAATGTTTGGTTTCTGAAAAACTATTTAAAATAATTTTTAAATAGCTGTTGACAAGGAAGGGAAAATGTGGTATTATCTATTTAAAGAAAATTTTAAATAGCTTGATCGATCAATTAGGAGCAGAAACATCTTAATTCAGATGCGAAGCGAGTAAAGTCTTTTGGAAGAGGGACCGGGGGAGAACCTTTTCTTCAGAAAAGGTTTCCCCCAGTCTCGAGCGAAGCGGCAAAGTCTGAAAAGGGGGAGCTGTATGAAAATATCCGAGACATTCAAGATACTGTCGGACGACCAGCGGCGGCAGATAATAACGATGCTGAGGGGGGGGCGGATGAACGCCGGCGAGATCGCGGAAAAGCTGAATATTACACCCGCGGCGCTTTCGTATCATCTGAAGCTTCTCAAAAAAGCGGATATGGTCACCGAATACAAGGAAAAGAACTTTATATACTACGAGCTCAATACGAGTGTGTTCGACGAGATAATGATGTGGTTCGGACAGTTCGGGGCAGGCTCGGAGAAAAAGAAAGCAGGTGGAGAAGATGAAAAAGAATAGAGCTTTGATAATAATTGCTGCACTTTCACTGATAATTGCGGCAGTGGGGATAAACATTATGCCGGATCAGATAGCGGCGCATTTCGGATTTGACGGTAACGCCGACCTTATCACCTCTAAATATACGGTGTTCCTTTTTGTGGGGATAGTGACAGCCATAGCCGTTATCGGAATTCTGCTCCGCAGGGCGTATGAAAAAAAGCAGAACGGCACTTCCGATGAAAAAGAAGCAGCTCACGCGGCGTCAAATGCTAAGATATGCGGAACAGTCACCGCTGCGGTTTGTGCGGTGATGCTCGGTATCGAGTGCATATTTATAGCCATGGGTTACAGCGGACTTCAGAATATGTATGGCACCGAGGGTGAGCTCTACAGCTCGCTGACGGTCATTATAATGGGAATAATGTTCGCGGTGCTCGGAAACGTTATGCCGAAGCTCAAAATGAACGGCGCTATGGGTGTCCGCACAACATGGAGCATGAAGAACGAGGAAGTCTGGGCGCGCACACAGCGTCTCGGCGGCATCCTGATGTTCTTCGGCGGTGTGGTTATGACAGTTGCGGGACTTATTCTTCGCGGAATGCCTGCGCTTATCGTTATGGCTGCGGTGATCGTTGCCGTTGTTGTAATATCGGTGATCGGTTCTTACAAATATTGCCAAAAGTGGGAAAAACGCGAAAACGATAAATCATAATTTGCAGAGCCCTACCCCCGGCCCCTCCCACTAAATCGAAGG
>CAMVEM010000190.1 GCA_947166515.1 uncultured Clostridia bacterium
CCCTCTGGGAGAGGTGGCACGAAGTGCCAGAGAGGGCTGACCGACAGACCTCTGCCCCCGCATAAAGGAAAAAATAGCCCCCTCCCTTTTAGGGAGGGGGTTGGGGGTGGGCTTGTAAATCACTTTTTCCATGTATTCGGCGAGAACAGGAGCAGTATCGGGAAAAGCTCAAGTCTTCCGGCAAGCATATCGAAAATAAGTATTATCTTTGTGGGGTCTGAGAATATGCTGAAATTCGACGACGGGCCGACAAGTTCAAGTCCCGGGCCGACATTGTTCACTGCTGAGGCAACAGCCGTGAAATTCGTGATAAGGTCAAGATTGTCGAACGACAGTATCAGCATTGATACCGCGAATACAAGGACATAGCATACCATATACACGTTTACGGAGCGCACCACATCGTGCTCCACCGTGTGGCCGTCGAGCTTTATCTTCTTGACCTGCTTCGGGTGGATAAGAACGTCGAGTTCTTTTTTCAGCCCCTTGAACAGTATCAGAAAACGTGAGATCTTTATTCCGCCGCAGGTGCTTCCCGCGCAGCCGCCGACAAACATCAGCATGACTATCAGCGCTCGCGACAGCTCCGGCCACATATTGAAGTCTTCGGTGCTGAATCCTGTCGTTGACATGATCGTCGCGACCGTGAATGTCGAGTGGCGGAACGAATCTCCCCAGTCCTGATAAATACTGTGTATGTTGAGCGCGATCACCGTTGATGATAAGGCGACTGTAAGCAGGAACACGATCACTTCGGTAGTGAAAGCTTCCTTGAATTTGAACCTGCCGAGGAAAAAGTAGGAGTTGAAGTTTATCGCGAACAGCAGCATGAATACCGTCACGATTATCTGTATATGTGCGGGATAGCCGCCCATACTGCTGTTTTTGATGCCGAAGCCTCCGGTTCCCGCGGTCGCTATAGCAGTGTTGAATGCTTCAAACGGATCCATTCCGCCGATCAGCAGCACGATGAATTCCGCAAGCGTGAGTGCAAGATACATGCTGTACAGCAGCAGCGCAGTGGTCCTGACGTGAGGAACCAGCTTTCCGACCGAGGGGCCGGGTGATTCCGCCTTCATTATGTGCATATTCTGACCGCCCGACAGCGGCAGGAACGCCATTATGAATACGAGAACTCCCATGCCGCCGACCCAGTGCGTGAAGCTGCGCCATATAAGGATCGACTTCGGAAGTATCTCAACATCGTTGATTATCGTTGCTCCGGTGGTGGAAAATCCCGACACCGATTCAAACACAGCATCGATGAACGACGGGATAGTTCCGCTCAGGAAGTACGGCACCGCGCCGAACAGCGAAAGAACTATCCAGCTCAGCGCAACTATTATGAAGCCTTCACGCGAATAAAGCGTGATATTCGGAGGCTTTTTTCTTGTAATCAGAAGTCCCGCTGCCAGGCAGAACAGCGCTGTCCCGGCGAACACAAAGAATGTGCTCTCAAGGCATATTGCCGCTGTCAGAGTAGGTACAGCAAGGAATAAACTCTCGAATATCATCAGCCAGCCGAGGATATTCCCGATCATACGATAATTCATATTTTTCCGTCACTTCTCTAAAATATCGGTTATATCATGCAGCGCAAAGCTTGACACGATGATAACGTTGTCGCCGACCTCGATGGTGTCGCTTCCGCGCGGGACTATGACCTTCTTGTCTCTCATTATTGAAGCGACAAGCACATCAGGCTTTATTTTCAGTTCCATGAGCGGTTTTCCGACCAGCGCGGATTTTTCCTTGACTATGAACTCGGACGCGTCGATCTTGCCCTTGATGATGTTGTACAGGGTCTCGACGTTGCTTCCGATAGTATTTTTCATTGCACGGACATAGCGCACGATGTTGTCTGACGTTATGTTTTTCGGATAGATGACCGTATCGAGCTCCAGATGACGGATAACATCATCGAAATCTATGCGGTTGACTTTTGTGACGAGCTTTCCGTTGCTTACGGACTTTGCGAAGAGCGAGAGCAGTATGTTCTCCTCATCGAGGTTTGTCAGAGCGACAAATCCGCCGGCATTGGATACTCCCTCTTCAAGCAGGACTTCCTGGTCCACAGCGTCGCCGTTGATGATCGTTGCAAATTCAAGCTCTTCCGAGAGCTCGTCGCATCGTGCGGGATCCTTCTCGATTATCTTCACGCTTATGCCCGAGCGATTCAGGAGCTGAGCGAGATAATGCGTTATATCGCCGCCGCCTACTATCATTACGTCGCGCACCGAGTTCATCTTGTAGTTTATCTGTTTGAAGAACGAGTTTGCGTTCTTGGGAGATGCAATTATCGAGATTATGTCTTTTTCGAGGAATCTGAATTCGCCCTTTGCTATGTAGGCGTTGCTTCCTCGCTCGACTGTGCAGACAAGCACGTCGCAGTGCAGCTTTGTGGATATTTCCTTGACTGCGAGCCCCGCAAGCGGACTGTCCTCCGGGAGCTTGAACTTTATCAGCTCGACTCTGCCTTTGGCGAACGTATCTATCTTCATTGCCGACGGGAAGCGCATTACTCTCGCGATCTCGGCTGCTGCCGCCTGTTCGGGATTAACGACCATGGCGAGACCGAGTTCTTCTTTGAGGTACGGAGCCTCGCTGCTGTACTGCGGGCTTCTTACGCGTGCGATCGTATGGCAGTTACCGGCTTTTTTTGCTATAAGGCAGCATAATAGGTTCAGCTCGTCCGAACCTGTCACCGCGATAAGCAGATCGGCGTCCTTTATGCCGGCCTCCTGCTGGGTGAGATGCGTCGCGCCGTTTCCGATAACGCCGAGAACGTCATATCTCGCTGCTGTCTCATTCACCTTTGACGGCAGCAGATCTATGACGGTTATATCGTTTCCTTCTTCGTTGAGCTGTTCGGCGAGCGCCTGTCCGACCTTGCCGCAGCCTACAATAATAATGTTCATAAATGATCTCCGGATATGCTGTCTGCACGACGGCAGAAAATTTCCTATACATATAATAATATACTCCATTTTCGTGAAAATGTCAAGAAGTCCCCCACCCCCGGCCCCTCCCCTGAAGGGGAGGGGCCGGGGGTGGGGCTCGCTAAACTATGATTTGTCGTATTAAAGTTGGCCCGAAAGCCCGCTCTTTCTGTTTTGTGCATAATACGAGGGGCTCCGGACACAGTCGATTTTGTAAGCTTTTCCATTGACAAACAGGCGAAAATGATATATAATTTACAGGTTAAAAAATAAAGTCAATAATAATATGCATCTCTCCCCTATCTGCGGAAGATACCGGAGATGTAAAAGACACGGAACAAAGGAAGATAAAACGTGAAAAGAGAAGATCTGAGAAATATTGCAATAATCGCACACGTCGATCACGGTAAGACCACGCTGGTCGATGAGATGCTCAAACAAAGCGGCGTTTACCGCGAAAATCAGGCGGTCGTTGAGCGCGTAATGGACAACAACGCGATAGAGCGCGAGCGCGGCATCACGATACTCGCCAAGAATACGTCCATAAACTACAAGGGTGTAAAAATAAACATCGTAGATACCCCCGGCCATGCCGATTTCTCCGGCGAGGTCGAGAGAATCCTCAAAATGGTGAACGGCGTGCTTTTGCTCGTGGACAGCTTCGAGGGCACTATGCCGCAGACGAGATTCGTTCTGCAGAAGGCTCTGGAGCTCGGACACAAAGTAATAGTCGTCGTTAATAAGACCGACCGTCCCGACGCGAGATCGAAGGAAGTCGTTGATGAAGTGCTCGAACTGCTGCTCGACCTAGACGCAGACGATGACCAGCTCGAAAGCCCGGTGGTTTTCTGCTCCGGCAGAAATGGCACTGCGTCGCTTGATCCGGATGTTCAGGGTGAGAACCTTATCCCGCTGTTCGATATGATACTTGAGCATATCCCGGCACCTGAGGGCGACCCGGACGGCGAGCTCCAGCTCCTCGTTTCGTCGATAGATTATAACGAATATGTCGGAAGAATAGCGATCGGCCGTATAGAGCGCGGAAAGATAAAGCAGAATATGGAAGTTACCGTCTGCGATTATCATGACACTATCAATCCGTTCAAGGCGAAGATAGTCAGCCTTTATGAATTTGACGGCCTCGGCAAAACTCCCGTACAGGAGGCTTCTGTCGGCGATATCGTGTGCTTCTCGGGAATAGAGGGCATCACGATCGGTCAGACAGTATGCTCGCCGAACGCGGTTGAAGCTCTGCCGTTTGTCAAGATAAGCGAGCCCACCGTTGAGATGACCTTCTCGGTCAATGACAGCCCGTTTGCGGGAAGAGAAGGCAAGTTCGTAACATCTCGCCAGATCCGCGAAAGACTCGAACGCGAGTTGCTGAAGGACGTTTCTCTGCGCGTTAAGGAAAGCGACGTGCGCGACGCGTATGACGTAGCGGGAAGAGGCGAAATGCATCTGTCGATACTGATAGAGACCATGCGCCGCGAAGGATATGAGCTGTCGGTAAGCACTCCCCGTGTTCTGTACAAGGAGATAGACGGCGTGAAGTGCGAGCCTATGGAGAAGCTCGTGATAGATGTTCCCGATGAGAGCGTGGGCGCAGTTATGGAGAAAATGGGAGTCCGCAAGGGCGAGCTGCTTGAGATGCACCCAATAGGCTCGCGCACAAGGCTTGAATTCAAGATCCCGTCGAGAGGACTTTTCGGCTATAGAAGCGAATTCCTTACAGATACCAAGGGTGAAGGAGTGCTCAACACCCTGTTCATCGGATATGAACCGTATATGGGTGATATCCCGGTACGCACGACCGGCTCGCTTGTTGCATTTGAGACAGGCCCCGCAAGCGCTTACGGAATATGGAACGTTCAGGACCGCGGCGCAATGTTCATTGATCCCGGCGTGGATATTTACGAGGGAATGATCGTCGGCGTATCTCCGAAGCTCGGAGATATCGTGGTGAATGTCTGCAAGAAAAAGCACCTCACAAATACGCGCGCAAGCGGAAGCGACGAAGCGCTCCGTCTTGTTCCGCCGAAACACATGAGCCTTGAAGAAAGCTTAGAGTTCATCTCCGACGACGAGCTCGTTGAAGTAACGCCGAAGTCGATAAGGCTCCGCAAGCGCATTCTGGAGCATGAAGCCCGCGCAAAGGACGAGGCAAAGAGACGCAAGAATTAAGTCGCTTACGCTTGAGAGCAGGGCTCTGCTTTGCCCGCTTTATTAGCGCACCTCG
>CAMVEM010000191.1 GCA_947166515.1 uncultured Clostridia bacterium
GCCGAGCTTGACCGCCGCTGTAACATAAGCGGCCGCGCGCGCTTTCGGGAACATGTATTTGATCTTCTTGCAGCTCTCGACATACCATTCAGGAACATTGTTATCCTTGAAAGCCTGATATATCTCATCCGTGAACATTTTCGTGGCTTTTCCCTTACGGGTGATCTCCATTATCTTGAACGCCATGCTCGGTTCAAGGCCCTTATGAAGAAGATATACCATTATATTGTCACGCGTTCCGATAACTTCACTGATCGTACATATCTTGTCCTTTATGAGCTCCTGGGCATTTCCGAGCCATACGTCCGTACCGTGGGAAAGTCCCGATATCTGTAGCAGATCGGAGAAGTTCTGCGGCTTAGCTTCGAGCAGCATTCCGATAACAAAGTTTGTGCCGAATTCCGGAAGTCCGAACGTACCTGTACGTATCCCCGTTTCGGCTTCGGTAATGCCGAGAGCCTCCGGCGATGTGAACAGGCTGTAAACTTTGGGGTCGGAGGTCGAAACATCGCCCGTTTTTATTCCCGTGGAATCTTCAAGATGACGATAAAGCGTCGGAACATCGTGTCCGAGCTCGTCGAGCTTTAGTATCGTATCATGCAGCGCGTGGAAGTCGAAGTGCGTGGTTATCATGTCGCCTTCTGACTTGTCCGCAGGGTGCTGAACGGCAGTGAAATCATAAACGTCATAATTGTTCGGGACAACTACCATTCCGCCGGGGTGCTGAGATGTGGTGCGTTTAACGTCGGTCATTCCGAGCGAAAGTCGCTTGAGCTCCGCGGGATTTGCCGCCAGCCCCCTTGCTTCAAGATATTTACGCACAAATCCGAGAGCGGATTTTTCCTGTATAGCGGATATTGTTCCCGCCTTGAAGACGTGATCGGTACCGAACAGCTCTTCCGTGTAACGGTGGACTTTTCCCTGTACTTCTCCGGAGAAGTTAAGGTCGATATCAGGCGCCTTGTCACCGTAGAAACCGAGGAACGTCTCGAACGGTATATCGTGTCCGTCGCGGAACATCGGTATGCCGCAGTGAGGGCAGTTCTTCTCCGGCAGGTCGAATCCCGAGCCCACCGAGCCGTCCTCTATGAATTCGTTGTACCGGCATTTTGTGCAGCGATAATGCGGCGGCAGCGGATTGACTTCCGAGATACCGGACATTATCGCAACGAACGACGATCCTACCGATCCTCGCGAGCCGACAAGATAGCCGTTCTTTTCCGAGAACGCCACCAACTTCTGCGCTATCATGTAAAGCACCGAGAATCCGTACTTGATTATCGCGTCAAGCTCTTTCTGCAGGCGCTTCTGAACAAGCTCCGGTATTTTGTCCTCATAACCGTACCATGCCATTGCTCTGTCCCAGCAAAGCCGCTGGAGCTCTTCCTCCGCGCCTTCAAGGAACGGTGTGAACGTGCCTTTCGGTATCGGTCTTATATATTCTATCATATCCGCGATCATGCGGGTGTTGTCAACAACGACCTCTTTCGCCTTTTCCTCGCCGAGATACGAAAATTCTTCGAGCATCTCGTCAGTCGTGCGGAAATAAAGCGGCGGCTCGTCCTCAACGTTTTCATAGCCCTGGCCGAATTTCAGTATCTCGCGGAAAATGCCGTCCTCCCTGCTTTTGAAGTGAACATCGCAGGTCGCTACTACCGGGATACCAAGCTTGTCGCCGAGATCGCATATCTTCTTGTTTATGCGGCGAAGATCGAGCTCGGAATTGACAAGTCCTTTCTTTATCAGGAACCGGTTGTTGTCGATCGGCTGAATTTCGAGATAATCATAGAAAGATGCTATCTCCTCTATGACTTCCTCGGGTTTCCCGTGCTCTATCGCCTGATAAAGCTCTCCGGCTTCGCAGGCGCTTCCGATGATAAGTCCTTCGCGGTAATTCTTGAGTTCCGACATCGGGATACGCGGCTTGCTGCGGAAATAGTTCAGGTTTGAAAGTCCTATCAGAGTGTAGAGATTTTTAAGTCCCGTATTGTTCTTCACAAGAATTATCATGTGATAAACGGGCATCTTGCGTACATCGGTGCCGGAAATGAGATTCAGATCGCCGAGCTTCTTTATCTCCCTGCCCTTTCTGCTCTCCGCGATCAACTTCTGATATATGAGAGCAAGCATTTTTGCGTCGTCTATGGCACGGTGATGATTGAAATCGCCGAGTCCGAAGTAGTCCGCAACTGTATCTAGCTTGTGGTTTTTTAAGTTCGGGAGAAGCGCCTTGCATATCGCGAGGGTATCCACGCTGTCCGGGCGGAACCCGAGTCTGTGTCGGTCGCTCACCGCGCTGATGAACGACATATCGAACGACGCGTTGTGTGCAGCAAGAGGTGCGTTACCGCAGAACGCCATGAATTTCTTCACGGCTTCTTTTTCTTTGGGCGCATCCTTCACCATATCATCGGATATGCCGGTAAGCTCGGTTATATTCGCCGGGATAGGCTGTTCGGGATCAACGAATGTCTGGAATTCCTCAACTACTTCGAGATTTTTCAGCTTAACCGCGCCTATCTCGGTAAGTCGGCAGGTCGCCGCGCTGAGTCCGGTAGTTTCGACGTCGAACACTACTATCTCATCATTGATATTGCGAGCAGTGCAGCCCTCGATAAGCGGAGCCTCGTTGTTTACGAAATAAGCCTCCATGCCGTATATCGGCTTGAAAGTCGTTTCCGGGTCTTTCTTCTTTATATCTTCATAAGTATTCATCAGTTCGGGGAACGCCTGAACATTTCCGTGGTCGGTTATCGCAACTGCGGGGTGTCCCCATTTATACGCCTGATTTACAAGGTCCTTCGCGAATGTCAGAGCGTCGAGGTCCGACATCTTGGTATGCATATGGAGTTCAACACGCTTTGTTTCGGCGGTATCGCTCTTGTCTGCGGTTTTCACCTTCATTATAGAGCGCGGCTCGATAACTATAGAATTCGCGAATTTGTCGTATTTGGCATTTCCGTTCACAAGAAGCGAAACGCCGTTTTTTATAAATCCGTAGTCCCCCGCTCTTTCGGCAGCAGAGAAGATGCTGAGTATCTGAGAAGACGTCCTGTCGGTGATATATACGGTCTTTATGTTGTATTTTCCGTCTTTTACTACCTTGTCCTCGGTATAGAATACCTCGCCCCATACGGTCACGTCCTCGGATTCGTCGGTCACCATTGACATCTTCACAGGCGGATCATTAATGGGTTTCCCGACAACGAGCTCGGCGTCCTCACACATCTGATCGTGTGAAAACATCAGCTTCATAGCTTCCGGCGGATCGTGGATAACAGGACCCTTGCTGCGTCTTTTCGGCTGATCGCCGCCGACGGACGGAGTTCTGCCCTTGCTTACGCTGCCGCTGGGAGTTTTATCGGGAGACGCGGGGGGCGGCGGTACAGGAAGTGCCGCGTCTTCCTCAGCTTTTTTTCTGGAATATTCCTCCAGATCAAGATCGGTCTTTCCGGTGAACTCAACATCAATGTCAACGCCGTAAAATCCCTTTGCGAACTTCTTTATCTTGCCGGGGATCCCGTCGTTCAGCATCATCGGAGCTCCATAATGCGCAAGCTCTATACTTACCGACGGTCCGTCTATCGTTACGACCGCGTCATCGAAATATCCGTTCACATTCGAGCCCTCGCGGCGTAGGAAGTTCGCGATATCAAGTACAGAGTCACCGTTGAAGAGATCCGCCGGATATTTCGGGTATATGCTGACATTTCCGCAGCCTAGCTCCTTCTTTATCATATCGGAAGCCTCGAACAGCACAGAAAAGCTCACCCTTTTATCAAGCGCAAGCTGCAATATCAGAGCGTTCTCCTTTTCTTTATGGAGGATCGACAGCACATCTCCGTCGGTTATCGCAGGATCGAAGCTTATATTCTCAAAAAGTTCCTTCAGTTTTGCAGACACTTTAAAAATCCTTTCGGTTACAAAGTCAAAACATGCTTATTTCATGCTGTTTTCGCAGCATTATCTAAATAAATTATCATCAGAGAATAAATATTCTCACTATCCTGATAGAGAAATCATAAAGCCCGTGCCCGAGCGCAAGTCCCGGATATTTACAGTCCTTAATGATGAATCTGCAAAAACCGAAAACAAGTCCGATCAGAAAAGTAAGCAGCACCTGTATCAGCGAGCCGTTTATGATATGCCACAGCCCGAACAGAAATGCGGCGATGATAACACCTATGAACTTTTTCTTTTCAAAGAACGATGTCATGGTATCCTGCACATATACTCGGAAGATGAGCTCCTCGACAGGGCCGATAATCAGCACGCAGTTAAGGAAGTCGTAAATCACGTTGAACCATGAGAAATCCTCATGTCCGCCCACAAGCGATAATCCGCACAAAGCCGGTAATATGGCAATAGTCAGCAGAAGCGCAGCACCTATGGCGATACCGATCAGATACTGCTTTGCGTTCTTAATATCAAGTTCAAGTTCAATACCTGTGATCTTCATGGCAACAAGAGCGACTGCGCCGTTGCACAGATTGAAGAACACGAGCATGGCTATCTTCAGCCACAATATATCCGTAACCGACTTTAACATTCCTGCGAGAAAAGTTATCCCCACTATCAAAGCCAGCGAAATTATCAGAACTATAACTTTCTTTTTAGTACCGGTCATAGGATTATCCCCTTAAAAAATAATTGAGCACTGATATTATACACTTTTGGCGGGGATTTGTCAAGCCGCGCAATTAAGGCAATCTACGCAAGCAGAGGACCTGTCCGCCGGCATCTCTGCGGCATTTGCAATTTTTTTCACATTCACTATTGCAATTGATACGAATTTTTGATATAATAATATAAATATGTAATTTTATATCAAGGTGAACTGAAATGGAAAAGATAACAAATGCAAAACGTGTAGTGATAAAAGTCGGCACATCAACATTGTGCTATAAGACCGGAAATCTTAATATACGCCGCGTGCGTAAGCTGGTCGAAGTCATGTCCGACCTTAAAAACGAGGGCAAAGACATAATCTTCGTCACCTCCGGCGCAATCGGTATCGGAGTCGGAAAAGCCGGACTCACCACACGACCTAAGGATATACCCACCAAACAGGCCTGCGCAGCTATCGGTCAGTGCGAGCTCATGAACATCTATGACCGCGAATTCTCAAAATTCAACCACACAGTAGCCCAGCTTCTCGTGACGAGAG